>CAKZNV010000167.1 GCA_937132085.1 uncultured Rubritalea sp.
ATGGACTCTCTTAATACTTAAAATTGATGGGAACTATTACAGACCAGCTTACCCACCTCCCGGCCGATTAACCATTAACCCACTTACTACTTAGCTGAGCGCTTTAGCTCTGCTAGGTGTTGGACTGAGTTTACGATGACTTTTTGGAAGTCTACTTGCTTCCATTCGTCATTGCTGTGGCCTAGTGTGAATGAGATTACTTTAGAATCACCTACTGGGTAGTCCCAGAGCACAGTCGCCTTGCTATTGCCATGCTGACCTTCGATTACTTCAGTGCTTTCTGGTGAGTGCTTACCGTTGATGTAGTTGTTGTAGAGTTCTGCTACTGGTGTAGTTTCGTAGTCGTTCACTCCCTTGGCTAGAACATGGTCAGGCTTAATAACTTTGACCTTAAGCGGCTGACGAGCGCCGTGCCCAGTGGACGAAATCCCTGTGAAGAGCGCCCATGATGGGAACTCCAACTCAGGGTTCTCTTTAGTCCATTTGTCGAAGACTTCTTTCTTCGCATAAACGTGATCAGCAGTCCCTGGGATTCTTACTCCGTTGTTAGCATTGGCTTTAAATGTATCCCAGTAGCTGTGGAGTGATCCGTGGATGAGTAGCGCAGGAATTCCTTTTTGCTTAGTCTGCGCCATGATGTTATACGGCACTCTTAGATCCTTACAGTCTGCAAAGCAGAGATTGTAAGCGATGACGTCGTAGCCTTCGCCGAAATTTGGGCTTTCAGCTAGCTTCTTAGTCATTTCCTGAAGGCTTCCAGTCATGATGTCTGCTTCCCAGCCATTGGCTTTCGCTATTTCTGCGAAGATAGATTTTTGAGCCGTAGTATCATGCCATCTGCCTTTTTCGTAAGTCACGTAGAGCACCTTGATCGGTTCAGCCTCGACAACTGGCTTAGCCTCTTCAGCGGCAATCGTCTTACCTTTTTCATCACATGATAGCATGCACATTACTAACGCCATAGCTCCCGCTACGCAACACGGAAGGAGTAAGGATAACCCTGATTTTTTGTTTTTCATGATGAATATATAATACAGCTCGATTTCCTCTGTCTAGGATAAATCCCCAGCAATGAGTCATGCTAACAGCTCAGCACCACTAGAAATTGTAGACCTTAAACTCTTTAATATCGCCTGAGAATAGAGGATCAGCACCAAACTGTGACCTACCTAACCAGTTGTTATTATCTGGTAATTTACGTAGATCCAACTGATTTGGTAATAGCTGAAGCCCAATGTATTTGTCGTCGACATAGAGTTTCATCGAGTTCGGTGTGAAGCGAACTGTTACTTTATAGTCCTTGCCAGTCTCTATAGGTTTCCAATCAATGAATAGTTCTTCCCCTTTATGCTTAGCCGAAAGACGCAGTTTACCAGAACTAGCTCTAGGTGTGAGTAGGATGTAGTCGGTGCCAACACTTGATTTCCCCTCTCCTGCTGCAGAAGAACCTAAGTCCCAGACTCGTGCCCATTGGCGATTCTCCTTCACGTTGATCACAGTCTCTATTGAGAAATAACCATCGACTCCAGACTTGGCAGCGTCTTGCACCATCCCATTCGGCAGGTCTTTGAAATCAGCCATTTTTGCGTCTTTGGAATTCCCTTTGCTCCCAGATAGATCAATTGATTCACTAAGCTGTGGTTTAGCAACACTTTTGAGAACGTCTTTTTCTGTAAGGATATTCATCTTCTCAACACGCTTCCTGACTGCCTTGACTCTTTCGGCGTCAATTTCACCGACTTGTTTAGAAAAGCCCATACGAGCATAGTTGATCACATCCGCAACCTCTTGATCACTCAACTGACCTTGACCAGGCATCGCTCCATTGAAATCCTTACCGTTAACTTTGATCGGACCAGCGATGCCTTTCAGAGTCACCATGATCGCGTGATCAGGATTACGAGTGAACCAATCAGAACCGCTCAGTGGAGGAAATACTCCTGGTGATCCTTGCCCATCTGGCTGGTGACACTGTGTGCAGATTGCTTTGTAGTGACCTTCTCCACGCTTAGCGCTAGCACTCATTGGCAACCTTGGAACAATTACAAAAGAGGTTTCATTTACTCCCTGCTTTGACAAGGCCACGTTGCTTGCACGTTTCAGCAGTCTATCTTTTTTCAGATCACCCGCGATACTTGCACTAAATTTAAATACAGCCTTCTTCACCTTCGAGTCCTGAGGAACTTCAGCAATGAAGAGTAGGCAAGCTAGCCTATCGTCAGCAGAAAGCTCCTTAGAGGAAGCTAGAACAGCCACTGCGTTTTCTGGTGTTTTCGGTGCATAACAAAGTGCCGCTGCATTCGCCCCCGGAAAGACTGTTTTAGAACTAAAGTATGCAAAGGTATCTTGCCCTAACTGTCCTAAGACATGGATAGCATGTAGCTTGCCTTTAGTCTGACCATTAGCGATCTTTTTGAGCGCTGGAATTGCGCTAGCGCCTTGCTTGAGAATCAGCTCTTGTGCGTGCATTCTCCATAGCATGTTCGGGTGATCTAGAGCTTTTAGCGCATCCGCTGCATTACTGAAACTTGGCTGAGCGCTAGGCTTAGCACCTTTAGGCACCATACGATAAATGCGTCCGTGATTACGGTCTCTCACCTCAGAAACATAAGCGTTACCTTTACCACGAGTCACATCTTCACGCTTCTGATAGACATTATGCTGAATGATAGGGTTATACCAATCTGCGATGTAGATCGCTCCGTCTGGCCCCACTTCCGCAGCTACTGGAGCTGACCAAGCATCTGCTGAAGCATAGAGATTAAACTCAGTATTATGCGTGCTGAACCCTGAACCATTTCTGGAAACTGTCGCCGCAGAGACTAGCTTGCCAGTCGGCTCACAGATAAGCGCCTTCTTATTCCACCACTCCTTAGGAAATAGTCTCGCTGTGTAGATCGAGTGACCAGCGGCCGCAGTAAAGTGATCTTGCCAGTCGACTTGAATGTGATCAAAGGTAATAGGGAAAACTCTATCTTTCTGATCCGCACGCGGAGTCTTTTCAGGTCGGATACCTGTTCCTTTGAGTAAGCGATTTGGAACACCAACATAGAATGATGGATTCATGTTCGCTGTTGATCCCATCAGACGCCCTTCTTCAGTGAGAGTAAGCCCCCATGTGTTATTCGTAGTCCCCTGAATAATCTCAAATGCTGAGCCATCGATCTTAAAGCGGAAGACCCCTTGCTTCATGTGATGAGTTTCACCATTGACCACCGTTTTAACACCACTGTATCCCACAGTAGCGTAGATCCAGCCGTCTAGCCCTTTACGTAGATTTGAAACACAGGCATGCGTATCGTAGAGGCTAATCCCTTTAAAAACAACCGTGCGTTTGTCGGATTTTCCGTCACCATTAGTGTCTTCGAGATAAACCATGTTTTCGCCATCAGTAGTGAGGCAACCGCCCTCAAAAGGAAGAACAGATGTGGCAATGGTGAGACCTTCAGCGAAGATAGAATCCTTGTCAGCCATACCGTCACCATTCGTGTCTTCTAGGATCTTAATCCTGTCTAAGCCAGGGCTATTCATTACAAATCTATTAGGATAATCGTATGCTTCCACGACCCACATTCTGCCTTTGTTATCCCAGCTCATTGCGATTGGGTTGGCAACCATTGGCTCTGAAGCGAAGAGCTGCAGCTCCATACCGACTGGAATCTGAGCAAGCTTCAATGACTCTTTAGGTGTGAGTGGCTTTTGGTAAAACTGATCTGGGATCGGCTTAGCATCAGATTTACGTGGTGCCGTTCTGTCTTTCCATTGTGGCCCAGACATCAGGTCTACAGGTGACTTTTTGTATTCCAGCTCTGGTAGATTTAAATCTTTAACAAGTTTAGCTTTCTTATCACCGACTGTCCACATGACACCACGGAATACCAGATCCTGATATTCATCAAGCCCCCAACAGCGGTTATCATGTCCACTAGCTGTGTAGAAAATACGACCTTTACCATTGGTTCTCACCCAAGTCCAAGGCTCGTCTTCTCTCTTCTGTAGAACAGTGCGATCTGGATTATGCTTTTGATGAACGTATGATTCATCCCAGCATTCGAATCCAGGAAATCCCTTCATCACAGGATGATTAGGCTTCACGATCTTGGTTCTGAAGACTCCTCTACCATGAGATTTAAACTGAGCACCTACGAGTGCGATGAATTTCTCCGAATTTGCGAAACAACCACAAGCTGAGTGCAAGAAAACACAAGCACCACCTTCAGTGGAATAGTTCAATAGCGCTGTCTCTTGCTCTTTTGAAATTTTATCGTGATTGCCGTAGATGAGAAGCGCATCGTATTTGGCTAAATTCTCAGTAGAGAGAGCAGTAGGCTGATTGGCGTAGGTATAGTTAATCCCTTTTACCCCATGTGCTCTGCGAAGTGTGTGGAATCGATCTAATGGACGGTGTGAACCATTGGGACTACCTAGAAAAAGCACCTCCAAGCGCCTTGGAGTGACGTCGTCTTTGACCGCGTTGATAGAAGCTGAAGCAGAGACATCCTCTGAACCATGGGTTGCTGCCAAAACTAAGCCCCCCATGATAGCGAGTGTTAGACTGAGTAGATATGAGTATGATTTTTTCATGATAATTTTAGTTACTATTATTCCACCACACCTTTATCAGCCCTGCAATGATCTGTGTAAATTCAGCGGCTAAATGTGGATTTCAAACAATTAAGAATTTACTGAATTCTCTTACTAGAACGATATTCTGATGGAGTTGTATTATAGAACCTCTTGAACGCAGTGGAAAATACATAAGGAGACTTATAACCCACTTCATAGCCGATCACCTCTACTTTATCCTGAGTAGTAATGAGCAACTCGGCAGCACGCTGAAGCCGTATCCAGGTGAGATGCTTAATAGGACTACGCCCATAAGTATCTATAGTGAGTCGGCGCAGATGCTCAGTGCTCACAAAGGCGACTCTTGCCATCGCATCCAAAGTCCACGGCTCCTGAGGCATCGCCGCCACATGGTGCCATAACGTCCAGAGCCGATCATCAACCTTCCACTTCTCAGAGAAATCTTCTACATACACTTGGATCAATTTTGCCCATTGAGTAAGAAATTTAGGACGACTAAAATGAAGCTGCTCATTGATCATCCCTCGCATAGCGCTGGCGAACACTCGACTATCAAAAGCATCAATAACTGGCTCTTGGCAGGTAATCGGTGGACTCTGCTCTTTGTTCTGAAAGTATCTAACATAATGTAACTCCCACGGTATACCAGGGATCGCCCTCAAGGCATTGAGTCGAAATGGAGGAAGTAAGCAGGCTTGATTTTCTGTAATCTCCACCCACTCACCATTGATAAGAACTTCCCCTTTCCCCTCTAGACAAGAAAGAAAGAAGGTGCCCTCTTGATTCTCACGAACCACAGCATAAGGAGCGTTGGCATGTATTTCACCAAGGTGATGAATTTGAAATTGCTCCAGAGTTGAGCAAGTAGGAACATCTGTGAGCCACTGCCTATCATCGGAATGACCACTCTTAATTACCGTTTGAGTCGTATGCTCGCCTAGCGTGTGTTTTTCAGAATATTTCATAGTTTTCTAGCTTGAGTGAATTTTTGTTAGAAGCTGTTCAGCTAAATCTGCGATTAATCGTATAGCATCTCGCATACATGTCTCCAGAGGTAAATTCAGCGAAGTGATCGCTAGGGTGTCGTCAAAGATCTGAGCAGCCTCAGAATCGATAGATCCCGCAATCGCGTAGACAGGCTTATTGTGTTTCTTAGCCATCAAGGCCACTCCATGAGGGCCTTTCCCGTTTAGAGTTTGTGCATCGAGAGAGCCTTCACCAGTGATCACGATATCCGCGTCTTCGATCGCCTTTTCAAGCTGTGTCATCTCTGCGATGAGATCAAACCCTGGAGCGAGAGTTGCCCCAGCAAAATGAAGCAGACCGAAGCCTATGCCTCCCGCAGCTCCAGCTCCTGGTTCCAGAGCCGCTTCATGCGCATCAGTCAGATAAACAAGATGCGTCAAAGTCATTTCCAGATCAGTCAGCTCAGTCGCCCCTTTTTGCGGCCCATAGACAAAAGTAGCCCCATGATCACCTAGCAGTGGATTATTCACATCACAGGCAGCGATGACCTTAGGCAGCTTGATCTTATTAGAACTATCTATCGCCTGACAATGCATCAAATTATAGGGCGTTGGTGTTAATTCTTTCCCACTACCATCTAGAAAACGGATGCCAAGCTCATGCGCCATACCAACTCCCCCATCGTTGGTAGCACTCCCCCCCAGCCCCACGTAGATCTGTTCGACCTCATAATTCTCAATAGCATGCTTCATCAGCATACCAGTGCCACGGGTCGAGGAATGCAGCGGATCTCGTTGACTAGGATCAATCTGCACTAGCCCGCTAGCAGCAGACATGTCGATATAAGCAGAATCACCTACTAAGTAGTAACTCGCTTCTATCGGACGATGAAGCGCATCCACAGTCGAGCAGCTAATCCATCGACCATCGAGAACCTCAGAGGCGATTTGAGCAAAGCCCTCACCACCATCTGAGATAGGACTAGAAGAGATTTGTGGATTTATCATAACTCTGCTAATACCGACACTTAGAGCCTCGATCACTTCATGCGTAGTCGCAGATCCTTTAAATTTATCAGGGCATAGAAAGATTTTCATGAGCACCATCTATAGAGAAATAATGGCTACTAGGAAAGCACGTTTACCTCGGATGTGCATTTTTGAGGGGTGGTAGTGGTGTTTGATAAAGTGGATATTCTGGTCGAATACCCAAATCGACTTAGACTGTGTAGCAGATTACAACCTAACTAAACACAAAATAACATTATGCCAAATCCATGGACAGGTAAGGGAAACCCTTACACAAGACAAGAAGTAAGAGACCGTTTTCAAAACACTCTTGATAAAGGACAATCATTAATCGTCGCTGGTGCTGGCACTGGTATCTCAGCCAAATTCATCGAAAAAGGTGGCGCTGACATGTTGATTATCTACAACTCTGGAAGATTCCGCATGGCCGGAGCAGGATCCACATGTGGACTAATGGCCTACGGTGACTCAAATGCGATCGCTATGGATATCGGTGAACACGAAGTTCTACCAATCGTAGATGAAATCCCTGTAGCATGTGGAGTTAACGCAACTGACCCACGTCGCAGAATGTGGCACTGGTTACTCAAGGTAAAAGAAATGGGATTCTCAGGAATCAACAATTTCCCTACTCACACCATCATTGACGGCCACTTCCGCAAGACACTGGAAGAAACAGGAATGTCCGTTCAGAAAGAATTTGATATGGTCGAAACAGGAGATCGTATGGACCTCTTTTCCATCGTCTATGTAAGCACCCCTGAAGAAGCTAAAGCAATGGCTGAAGCTGGCGCAGACGCGATCGTAGCACATGCTGGTTGCACCCTAGGTGGATCTATCGGTGTTGATACAACAGCCTACTCATTAGCAGAAGCAGCTAAGCTCACACAGAGCATTATTGAAGGCGCTAAATCTGTGAGAGATGACATTTTCTACCTTTCACATGGTGGACCAATCCTCACACCTGAAGACGCTGCCTACATAAACGAACACACTGATACAGTTGGGTTTGTAGGAGCATCTAGCCTAGAAAGAATGGGCGTCGAAGCTTCACTAGAAGGTCTCACTAGAGAATTTAAAGCTATCCCGGTTAAGAAAAAGTATTAATCTACACCATCGCATTCTACCCAGCTGATAAATTTAAACTTGATCAAATAAATGTTTATTAAACCTGAAGATATACACTGTGAGGACAACGGAACGAATTTCAACGAGTTCTACAGCTGTCTCGACTCACAACGCGTGCCAGCAGAACAGATCATGATGGCTCGCGCTACATTTGATCCTAAGACTGGTCACGAGTTCCACTACCATGAAGCACGTGAAGAGATGATCTACGTGCTCGAAGGTCAGGTGGAGCAATGGGTAGAACACGAAAAACAAATACTCGGCCCTGGTGACGTCGCCTTCATCCCTGCAGGAGTGGTTCACGCTTCCTTCAACGTAGGCGACGGCCCAGCTAAATTACTGGCCGTGCTAGGGAATAAAGGCGCCTCCACAGCCTTCGCTGTTGACGTCTCAGATCAAGAACCTTGGTGTAATCTAAGGAAGAGCTAAACTCTAAAACGAGGTAACTATCACCGAAAAGAAAGCTAACAGCTTAGAAAGTATAAAGATAACGGTCGCAAGCCCTAAGTAACGCCAGATACCGCTCTGAGCTTTAGTTGCCAGCTCTAAATCTAAAGCGCTCATGGATTCGCTCAACCGAGCGATGACTCGACTATACTTAAACATTGATAGCCAAGATAATCGCAAATACTAATAAGCCTACACCGATGATTTTGATCCACGGCTTACTGCCAAATAACCAAAATTGACCTTTGTGTGTAAATTCCACCTTGCGACCAGAGTGAAGCGCAACAGCTTCATTCGACGATAGCGCATTAGGCGATTCGTAAGGGGTTTTATCTGGGCTGATAGACACACTGAACACCTAAGGCTATTCCAGCAAAATGAAAAGGAGAAAGGCAGCTAAGCTCAATCTCCTTTTTACTCATAATCCTTCGTTTGCTAGATGCGCTATGGAATAGTCACCGCTACTCTATAAAAGTAGGTATCTCCAGCACCTGGAGTGTTCACAAAAGTCAGATTACCATCGGTTCCGATAGTGGCTGAGGAAACTGGCGTCCATGATGCGACATTCTCCATAGTCGCTGAGCGATACAAGGTGTAATTTCTCTGTGGAGATGTGTCAGGAACAACAATCGTAAAGTTACCCGCTGTGAGCTCTGAAATTGACTCAATCCTAAGCACTGAGTCCTTATCATTAGGATCTGTGTCTGCTAGATACTCTTCTGCAGTTGTCTTGCCGTCACCGTCAGGATCTTCTCCAGGAGCACCACTCACTACATCATCAAACTGTAGATACTCCCATGAATCTGGAAGCCCATCATTGTCAGCATCAGCTCCTGTCGGAAGGAAAGCTCCAGTTTGGTCATACGCTACGTAGTCAATCTCTACCTTGAAGTCATCTCCAAATCCACCACCAGTATAATCTCCTAAAAGCATGCGCTCTTCTGAGGCAATAGCATCATAATCAGCGCCAGCAACAGCTGTGAGTCTTTCGCCATCTCTCCAAACATGATACTTCCCATTTTGAGAGTCATTCACAATTCTATAGATATGAAACAGACCATCTTCATTGTCATGAGCCACGTTAAAATCTTGAGCACCATTATCCTGAGTGCGGTCAGCATAGACCTCCACTAAAATTCTCTGAGTTCCAGTGCCTAGCCAAAAAATGAAGCCATTGCTACATTCTTCAAATTTAATCCTAGCCTCAAACGTCCAGTTTCCATCATTACCACTCGACCAAGTTGTCGTGCCGCCATCTTTAGTAGAAATTGTGCCATCTAAGTTAGATCCTGCACCACTACCTGTGTGATCATATTCTAAATCCGTCCCATCATTCACCAGCGTTTCTGATGCTGATGAGCCAAACTCTGTCCAACCATTGATATAGCCAGATCCATCATAAATTTCATTTCCTTCAAAATAGGTAGGGAATGATGTCACGGCCTTTTCGATCACCGGTGGAGGAAAGCTGGCTGGAGTCGGCTCAGGCATTTCTATGATCCCCATGCCACCAGCGATTCTGTTTCCTACATATTCTTCACCAGAGGCATTCGGGTGCACATTATCATATGTCTGAGTCACAGGATCAAAGCCAGTATTCGCCTCGATCACCCACACACATGAAGTCGCTGTAGTTTTACTCTGAGCTAGTGCTGGGAGTAAGGCGTTAAACGCATCCACAGTAGTATTGAATGATTGGTTAGTATGCAGAGTCTGGTTAATAAAGATCCTGACATTAGGATTAGCAGCCTGGATCTGATCGATCATTGTGCTGACATCATCTCTCAATTCTGTCGGTGTAGCACCTCCCGCAATATCGTTAATTCCAATAAGAATAGAGGCAGTATCTGGAGTATAAGCGACGTAGGGATTAGCAACGCCTGTGCCTGAGGCAGTAAGATCTGGGAAATCTTTTGTTCCTCCACTTGTTAAATATTCCTGAGGACTAGCTTGCCCAGTCCAGTTCTCGATCGTTCCTTCACCTCTATTGCCGCTACGACGTCCAGTCGGTAGAGCAATACGCCCATTCACCCAAAATGCTCTCCAACCAAAGTGACCATCATGATTATTTTCAAACATTTGGCCATTCACATCCGGCGTCGTTAGGGCGCTATTGAGGTATCCTCCATTGAGACTTCCCACAAATTTATAGCCAGCAGTCGCATTGATAGGAACCCCTTGAGTCGCTAGATTCTTGAAAATCTGATAGCGGTAAGAAGGATGATCTCCATTCCCCCCCTGAGTAATAGAATCTCCCATGAACACCAAGTTTCCATAATGTCTAGAGACGATTCCGGCATTCAAGAATTCTTGAGCATAGCGGTTACCCACAATGATTTTCGCGGCTCTATTATAGTGCAACCCATCATGCAGGTTTAACTGCTGATCCAATGTGCTAAAATGATCAATATAAGAAGTGCTTGCCGCTATAGAAATATGTCTAGCTCTTGTTGTGTCTCTACTCCCTCCACCTGCTGACACCCCGCCGATCACACCATGCATTGTTGCTGCATTCGGTAGATCAACTCTTAAATTATCAATGAGGTTCTTAAATCTAGTGTCTGCTATAGCAGCCTCGCCAGCGCTATTACTCTCACCCTGTAGATAGAGTAAACCGACAATCGTATAAGTGTCCCCTGCAGCAGTGAGACTAGCAGTCGCCTCCGCGACAGTATCGACTACTTGTGTATACATATGACCTCCTGCCGCTTTATCCCAGTGCCCATTGCCACCACCGCCTCGGCTGACCTTGATCACTCCAAAATCCTCCACACCAGCACGTTTCAGAGTCCTGATAAATTCTGTCTCTGGCCCCCAATGCGTTGCACTGCCAGTATAAACTCCTCCCTGTTGATCCTTATAGGTAGTAAAATCTGCTGTCGTGGTCGCTGGCGTCAGCGTCAAACCTGAATGACCAAGAGACTGGCTCGCACTCACTACATTGTGCCATGCAAAAATCACCTTATCATCGGCTGCATCAAATCCAGAAGTAGGATCCGTCTCACCACCATTAGTCACTCCTAGCGAGTTCGACTGACCGGTAAGAACAAATAGTTTGTAGTGCTTTGCCAACGAAGACTGTGCGCAGAAAAATGACGCTCCGAGAGATAACATTAGGGTCTTTTTAAACATGATTCCCCATAGTGAGGAAAATCCAACCCTACTTAAAGCGGTGAATAATGGTTTCATAACTAAACCACTAAACCGAAACCACCAACTTCACCACTTAAATACAAAGAAAAAATCGATCTTGTAACTTACATTCCCCTTACCCATGATGACTACAGATGAATTTATCTGAAATCAAAGATGTCCTCAGAGGCGCAGACGTAACACCGAGCAAGAAGCTAGGGCAGAATTTCCTATGTGACGCAAATGTCGCTCGCTGGATCGTGGAGCAACTAGAGCCAAAAGCGCACGATACTGTCGTAGAGGTAGGCCCAGGCACTGGAGCTCTCACTGAGCACCTTGTCGGACGCGTCAAGAAAATCATCCTCGTGGAGTTCGATGCCAGACTCGCTGAGCACCTCACTAAGAAATTTGCCGATGAGCCAACTGTCGAGGTCAACCATTTCGATGGAGCACGCTTTGATGTCAGAAATCTCTACAAACACGCACCGATCAAGTTTTTAGGAAATTTACCTTACAGCGCTGGTGGTGCAATCATGCGTAATTTCATGAAAACTCCGACCCCAGTGGTCAGAGCAGTGCTCATGCTACAGAAGGAATTTATCGACCGTATCGTCGCCACTCATGACATCAAGGACTACGGTGTGCTCTCACTCAGAATGCAAAGCGAATGGGACAGCAAGCCAGTAAAAACGGTGCCACCTGAAGCATTCCACCCTCGCCCACTGATCGATTCCACAGTGATGACCTGTGTCCCTGTAGCGAAGGACAGATTCCCAGTTTACGACAAACGTCTCTTCGATGAACTAATCCGCAGAGGATTCTCACAGCGACGCAAGCAAGTGAAAAAGCAACTACCCGAGACCGCAGACTGGGCAGAAATCGCACCAACTATAGGACTCAAAGAAACTGTCCGAGCTGAGGCTATCTCACTAGACCAATGGATAGAAATCACCCGTGCCTTCGATGACCACCCACTGAAAGATCTACCACAGAGTGATGAAGAAATTTTCGACGTTGTGGATGAGAACGATGAAGTTCTGAGACAAGAAAATCGCAAGGTCGTCCATGCTGAAAACCTCATCCACAGAGCAGTGCATGTTCTAGTATTCAACAAGCGCAAAGAAGTGCTCCTGCAGAAACGCAGCATGCTCAAGGACAATTTCCCAGGACTCTGGGACAGCAGCGCCGCAGGTCACCTAAATGCTGGAGAAGACTACGACACCTGTGCTGTCAGAGAACTAGAAGAAGAGCTCGGCATCAAAGCTGAGGTCCAGAAAATTTCCACACTACCACCTAGCGAAAACACTGGCTGGGAACACATCGGCCTCTACGTAGCCAGACACGATGGCGCACTGCGCTACCCATGCAGCGAGGTAGAACACACCGTCTCATTCGGAATGGATCAGCTCAACGAATGGATCGAAGCCAAGCCAGAAGACTTCGCCCCAGGCTTCCTAGAATGCTGGAAAGTATTTTCCGAGAAGTTCAACAACTACGGGGAGTAGCCTTTTGGCTACTAGCTGAAAGGTTAAAGGGGAAAGCCTTCCAATTTCGCGAAGCAAACTAACAATCTCAAATCACCAATCATCTAGCTCTGCTAGTCCCGTGACCGCGGGATCAAATGTCCTCTTCTAGAGGGCAATTACTACATTGACCTTAAAGGACTGATGCTCTAGAAGACAGCCGTGAGTAGTATTCATAAAGCATTCATCCTAGGCGCAGGTCTCGGCACTCGGCTTAAGCCTCTGACCGATTCCTTGCCAAAACCATTGGTTCCTCTCTACCATGAGCCGATGGTGAACTATGCCCTGCGCCATTGTATGCAGGCTGGCATCGATTCCTTTGCGATCAATACTCACCACATCCCAGAAGCATGGCAACGCTACTATCCTGAGAATAAGATAGAGCAAGCCAGTATCGAGTTTTTCCACGAAGAAATCCTGTTAGAAACTGGCGGCGGCATT
Source organism: uncultured Rubritalea sp. (assembly GCA_937132085.1). GTDB lineage: Bacteria > Verrucomicrobiota > Verrucomicrobiia > Verrucomicrobiales > Akkermansiaceae > Rubritalea. The sequence continues at coordinate 13,253 of CAKZNV010000167.1, forward strand.
AAGAACATCGCTAGCTACATCCGCGATGAACCACTGTTAGTTTACAATGGAGACATCCTCACTGATCTCGATCTTAGTGCTCTGTTAGAAGCTCATGACGCATCTGGAAATCTCGCCACTCTGGCACTTTTCCCATCAGGGCCAAACTGCAATGTAGCGGTAGAAGGCGATAAAATCGTCGACATGCGTAATGCACGTGGAATCCACCCTGGGACACATCAGTTCACAGGCATCTACTGCATCCAGCCAGAGATCCTCGACCTCATCCCTGCTAAAGAAAAGATCTCTATCGTCCCTGCATTCCTCGCACTAGCGGAGCAGGGCAAGCTCGGCGCATTCGTTTCCGAGACAGCGACTTGGCACGACCTCGGCTCCCGAGCCTCTTACTTCGATGCTCATGAGCTACTTCGTAGCAAGTCCACTCCTATCCATCCTAAAGCCAATATTGATCCGAGCGCAGAAATCTGTCTTGATACTTGCGTCATTGGCCATAATGCTAGTGTAGGAGCTAATGCTAAACTCTCCCATACCATCGTCTGGCCAGACGCAACCATAGAGCCAGACTCACAACTCAGCCGCTGCATTGTTAGACACAGTGCCTCCGGCTCACATTCAGACAAAGATTTATAAAAAACAGTTATGCCAGCAAACACCCTACTCACCGCCATCCGTGCTCACCTTAATCTTGAGCCTACCCACTCAGTCGTCATAGAGCCGATCACTAAGGGCGCATCCGGACGCACTATTATCCGCCTAAAGCCAAAAGATCACCCGACCTACATCGGCATCCATTACACACTAGAGAGAGCGGACAATGCGAACTACCTTCCAGTCTCAGAATTTCTCAGCAATGCCAAACTCAATGTCCCACACGTTCTCTATGACAACACCGGACGCTGCTGCGCACTAGTCGAAGACCTCGGCGACGTCGATCTCCTCTCGCTCAAAGATGAACCATGGGAAGTCCGTGAACCATTCTACAAATCAGCCTTCAAGCAGCTCGACAAACTCTTCTACACTAGACCACCTAAGGACCTAGAATTCCAACCAGAGTTCGATGCTGACATGTATGTCTGGGAGCAAGAATACTTCTTCGATAACCTCGCTGAATCCTACTTAGGAATGACTCCGGCAGAGACCAAACCGCTGCGTGACCACCCAGCACTGAAGCATATGTCAGACTCACTAGGAGCCTCTGCCAGACACCTTGTGCACAGAGATTTCCAGTCACAGAACATCATCATCAAGGATGACAAAGCATATCTGATCGACTTCCAAGGCATGCGCCGCGGACGCCAAGAATACGACCTCGCATCACTCGTTTACGATCCCTACATGAACCACCCAGCCGATGAGAGAGAAAAGCTCATAGACCTCTGGGAAGACATCACTGAGGAGCGTCCTATCGATGACATTCTAAACAAATGCGCCACTCAGAGACTCATGCAGGCACTCGGAGCTTACGGCAATCTCGTCTCTAACAAGAACGAAGAATGGTTCGCCCAGCACATCCCGACAGCCGCTGCGCTACTCCGTGACATCGTCGCTGATACAGATCTAGCTGACGCTATCCTGCCAGTATTAGACCGCATTTCATAAGCCTTGGAAGAGCCCGCACAGAGCAGTAACACTAGCAGCCAGAATAAGCGGACCTACATCATCCTCTTACTTACCGGCTTAGCTCTGCTCTGGCTCACTCCCTTTACTAAAATTGATTCACTGGTCTCTCCTAAACCACTGAAGCTCCAGTTGGCGACATCTCCCTATCTCATCTGCTCTATCAATGACGACCCAGAAGACTATAATTTACATGGGATCTACAACCCGACTGACCTCGCTGTCACAGTCAGCAATCTCAAACGCCTCGGAGTCAGCCACCTCTTCCTAGGCACTCACCTACACTGGCCAGAGCTAGATGAATTCGACAACAACACCCTGCGAACTCAGCTAGAAAACCTCGATTCCTGTATCTTCTCGGTTCCACTCCGCCGCACCTCCGCTGGTATAGAACTTCCGCCCTACCTGTTAGATTCTTCACTACCAATTTCGGAAGAGAATGGCGACACATCTAAACTACCAGTCGTCAACAATCTCAGCCTAGCTCCCACCATCAGCATCCCTAACAATGCCAAAGTAGGGTTTTCCCAACTAGAGACAGAACCAGCCAACAGCAGCATCCCTCTGCTTGCTAAATGGGACGACAGGCTACTCCTTTCTTCACTTCTGTTAGAGCGTGTTCATCAGCTTGGTGGAAACGCTTCTAACATTAAAATCCGCATCGGAAAATCTATCCTAATCCCATCAGCTGGACTCAGTATCCCTATCGATGAATTTGGCTACTTCAAGCCAGCATCACTACCGACTACCACCAAGCCACACATCATCTCTTCCAACATCACCAACATCAAAAAGTCGCCACTCTCAAGCCATACCGCCATCCTCACAGCATCTGGCATCATCGCTGACAGCTACCGAGCTATCGACACCCCAACCAGCCAGCTAGACCTTCTAAGTGTCACACCCACCATCCGCAGCTCACCGATAAACTTCTTCTACTCAGCGATCATCCTCTCGCTTCTAGCTCTACTTCTCACCACAATGCTACACCTCACCTTTAAGCGTTATACCCTCTGGTGCGTGCTTCTCACAGCAGTAGTCTTCCTAACAGCATTCGCCGTGGCTCGCTCCCAGACTCAGCACCTTCCGATCACCCCTCTTCTCCTTATCATTCTTCTCGCTCATACGCTATACTGGCTCGACCAGAACGGCATCATTTTTGCTCAACGAGATGCTAGAGCAGAAGGACAAAGCATCGACTTCGACGAAGTCTCCTCAGGATTCATCGCCAAAAACTACAAGAAAAAAACAGCAAAACAAGAAGCCAAAGCAGCTAGCCAAGATCGTAGAAAAGAACGTAAAAGACTACGCCGTGAGCGCCGTCAAAAGAAGCGTGAAGGCTAAGCAAACCTCTCAACCAATTTAAAAAAACACATCATGAACCAGCAACAAGACATCGAATCCACCGTAAGTAAAGCAGCCACACTCATCGAGGCACTGCCTTATTTACAGTCATTTCGCGGCAGCACATTCCTTATCAAAATGGGCGGCAGCGCCATGGACAATCCCGAGCTCGTCCGTAAAGTCATGCGTGACATCGTCTTCCTAGAAGTAGCTGGAATCAACCCAGTAGTCGTCCACGGTGGAGGCAAAGCCATCTCAGCAGCGATGAAAGAATCAGGTCTAGAAGCCAACTTCATTGGCGGCTTCCGAGTCACCACACCAGAAGCGATCGACATCGTAGAAAAAACCCTCACCCACACCATCAACCCCGGACTCGTCGACATGCTTCACGACTTCGGCGGTAAAGCTGCAGGCATCCCAGGCCACACCGTTTTCACTGGTCAGCGTATTCAGGGAATCGATGACAATGGCCAGCCACAAGACATCGGCAGAGTAGGTGAAGTCACCGATGCTAAACTCGAATCCATCCGTGCCATCACCGAGCGTGAAATGGTTCCAGTCATTTCCCCTCTAGCCAGAGAAAAAGGCAGCGACAAGCTCCTCAACATCAACGCAGACCTAGCCGCAGCAGCACTCGCTAAGCGGCTCAAAGTCTCCAAGCTAATCTACCTCTCAGACGTCCCCGGCGTCATGGAAGACCCAGCAGATGAGAACACTATCATCTCCACCATCACTCCAGCTCTAGCCCACCAACTCATCAACAGAGGCGTCATCTCCGGCGGCATGCTACCTAAGATAAACTCCGCCCTCGATGCCCTTGATCACGGCGTCGAAAAGGTTCACTTTATCGACGGTCGCCAGCCCCACTCGCTGCTACTAGAGATCTTCACCAAGTCCGGTATCGGAACCCAGATCAAACAATAATCAATCCCAAATTTCAAATACCCTGCATGACCCCAGCGAACATAGTCACGCTTATCCGTATCCTGCTGATCCCAGTTTTTGCGATCTCAGCAGTGCAATACGCTGACTCCATCACCGCTGGCGAACCACGAGAATACTTGTGGATAATCTCACTCACATCCTTCATCCTAGCCGCCACTGGCGACTGGCTCGACGGCTACTTAGCTAGAAAGTATGGCAAGACCAGACTCGGGTCATTCCTTGATCCCCTCTGTGATAAATTTCTCATGCTGGTAGGACTCATCGTCCTCTCCCAAGTCTCATGGAGCGAAAACGGCTGGGTCATCCCCGTCTGGTATGTTGTCATGGTTGTCGCCCGAGATGTATCCATCACCACAGGCTGTATTTTCATCCTACTCACCGGAAAAAAAGTAGGAGTCAACCCGAACTGGAGCGCCAAAGCCACCACCTTCGCCCAACTCTTCACCCTCGGCTGGGTCATGCTAAAAGTAGTCCCATTCTCCCCACTCATCCCCACCCTAGTAGCCGCAGTCTTCACCCTCTGGTCATCATGGTGGTATGTCCGAGAAGGCCTAAGACAACTCCAACCGGAGTAA
>CAKZNV010000168.1 GCA_937132085.1 uncultured Rubritalea sp.
CTTGTAACACCATCCCCGCTTCTGACAAGAATAATACCTCACACCTTTCTCAAAGAAACGATTGTTACAACACTCACCCATTTATTTTGCACTTTTGGTTTATTAAGAAGAGTGTAGTATTCCGCAAATTAATCTAGTCAAAGGTGCTTCACATATTGATACAGCGACTCTTCAAGCTACCAAATAGAACTTTTTTCTAAATACTAGCTCAGGTGCATAAGCTAAAAAATAGTCGCCATCTAGCCTACTGAGAGTATAGTAGCAGTATGAAGACAGAAATAGAGCGCATCACTATCAACCCTAAGCAGTGCGGAGCACGTCCTTGTATTAGAGGGATGAGGATCAGAGTGACTGACGTGCTTGAACTACTAGCGTCTGGTCTAAATTTCGATCAGATTCTAGATGAAATGCCTGATCTTGAACGAGAAGACATAGTTGCGGCAATTAGCTACGCAGCAAAAGGAATAGACCATCCAGTGATCGCAGCATGATCTGGCTGGATGCCCATTTATCGCCGAGAATAGCAACTTGGATTAGAGCAGAACTTGAGCTCGAAGCAACAGCGCTCAGAGATCTCGGATTAAGAGATGCGGAAGACACTGAAATCTTCGACCAAGGCCGAACTGCTAATGTTATCATTTTGACCAAGGATAAGGACTTCGCAGAAATGGTTATGCGCAGGAGTTCACCTCCTTCAGTAATTTGGCTCAGAAGCGGCAATACCTCAGAAGAACGACTTAAGGAGTTACTGTCAAAACACCTATTTAAAGCCATTGAGTATATAAAAAATGGTGAATCGATCGTTGAGATAAGGTAATTTATTTTACATTTCTTGTTTATTTAAAAGGGTGTAGTAATTTGTGCTTATGGATCAATTCTTCTCCAGCCAAACGGGAATCATTTTTCTCTCTGTCACCATCCTGCTTTCGTTTTCCTGTCTGTGGATATTTATGGAATTCAAACGGGCTAAGAAGGAATGTGTTTTGCTGGCTCAAGAATTAGATCATGAAAAAGCGGAAGCTGAGGAGTATCGAGCAGCGTCTGAGAAAAAGGAAATCGAGTTGCGAATCGCTCAACATAAGCTCACGACCGAAAAAGATAAGCTCTCTGAGTTACGCCAAGACTTCACTCAGCAGAAGAACGCTCTGAAAGATGAGTTCAAAGTGCTCTCTGAAGGAATACTTAAAGAACGTCAGTTAGATCTCACTAAAACGAATTCCGATGGCATTGCGGCGATTCTGACTCCGCTAAAAGAAGAGATCTCTGGATTTAAGAAGCGTGTCGAGACCGTTCATAGTGAGAGTAAAGATGGTCAGGGCCAGCTAAAGGAACAGCTCAGAACATTACAACAGATGAATTCATCACTCTCTAAGCGAGCTGACAATCTAGCGAATGCTCTGAAGAACGATAAGAAAACTCTCGGCAACTGGGGTGAAGTTCAGCTGGAGCGATTGCTAGAGAATGCGGGATTCGACAAGAACATGTATCGCAGAGAAGCGAACTATAAGACGGAAGAAGGCAAAAACCAACGCCCAGACTTCGTGATCGATTTACCTGAGAGGAAATCGCTAATCATAGATAGTAAGGTCTCGCTCAATGCTTACGTGAAAAGCGTCAACGCTGAGTCCCCTGCTGAAGCACTGGCAAGCCTCAAACTACATACGACCAATATTCGTAACCACATTAAATCATTAGCCGAGAAGTCTTACATCTCTCTAACAGGAATTAATTCACCAGACTTCATTTTCATGTTCATGCCTGTCGAGTCAGCTTACTTAGCAGCATTTGAGGAAGATCCTAGTTTGTTCGATTTTGCTTATGAGAAGCAAATCGCAGTCGTCACCCCGAACACATTACTACCTATCCTGAAAACCGTGCAGAGTCTATGGAGAGTAGAAAAGCAGAATCAACACACCGAGGAATTAGCCATAGCAGCGGCAAAGGTGCATAAGAAGCTGGTCACGTTTTTAGAGAAATTCGTAGAGATCGAATCAAAGATCGGCAGTTTACAAAACTCATTTTCAGTAGCGAAAGCAACTCTGAGTGATGGCAAAGGCAACTTACTCAAACTGGCTAGCGATTTTGAAAATCAAGGTGTTAAAGTCATCAAATCTCTGCCAGACTCGCTCACACCTTAATCATCCAATAAATACTTCTCAACATGTCATCATCACCCACTAACCTTCTAGTCATCCCGATCGCTGAGCCGAACCTCATTCATCAGGATCCTGAAATCCTCAAACTCTCAGAAGATCCTATTGATGCTCTTGCAAGATACAAAGCCATCATCGCTACCTTCGTCACTCAGCTAGTAGGCCTAAAAGGTAGCCACATTAGATTCCTAGTAAGCCCATCTGACCAAGGAGCTGCGGAGGCGGTGAGTTTCTGGGTATTACCAATTCTCCAAGAACTCGGAGAAGTTTCTAAACAAGAAGGCTACTTTCATTTCAGCCCAGAGAAAAACGCTCCACCGATCACGCTAGAGTTCACCTCAAAACGTGGTGGAAATACTGGCTATAATGAGTTTGAGAAAAACGGTGGTGCATCAGTCTTCTGCCTAGAAGGCGGAGCTCGCTGGCTCAACATGGCATTCCTTAAATGCTCACGAGACACTGCGGTCACTAGTAATTATCATCTCAATGTCATCCATAAAGACTCACACGGAAAAACAGTGACTGAGGCTCTGCCAGAGTTGACCATGATCCGTGATGATGCCAGCTGGGAAGTGGCACTTTTGACTCCGTTGGGTGCTAAATTGAAGAAATTTTATGAGGCTATGATCTGATGCTTGCATAGTCTTGCCAGTCACTCCACACTCCGCTCATGGAAGCCACTAAGCGACGCACACCTGAAGCCTGCGAATTCATGCCAAGCGATTATTTCGACCAACTCAAGGTCGAGGAAATCTTTGGTAACGACGCCCCTATCGAGCTCGATCTCGGTTGTGGCGATGGATCATTTCTTATCGCTATGGCGAAGCAATACCCTGAGAGAAATTTCCTCGGAGTAGAGCGTCTGTTAGGCCGAGTGAAGAAAGTCTCTCGCAAAGCAGAAAAAGCAGGACTCACTAACTGTAAAGTGCTCCGACTAGAGAGCAAATACGTGGTCGAGTATCTATTCCCAGCGGAATCGATAGATCGCCTCCACCTACTCTGCCCAGATCCATGGCCAAAGGCCAGACACCACAGACGTAGACTCGTGCAACAAGACTTCCTCGAATGCCTACACAAAGCAATCAAGCCAGGCGGCGAATTCTGCTTCAAGACTGACCACCCAGAATACTACGAGTGGGTCTGTGAAGAAATGGACACATTCAAGAAATTCACCAAACAAGAATGGAATGACGACACATTCTTCTACCCAAAGACTGATTTCCAACTGCAATGGGAAGCCGAAGGCAAATCCATGCACCAACTCCGCTATTCAAAATAACCAAAACACCAACCAACTATAACATCATGTCCCAAATCACATTCAAAGGTAATCCAGTAAATACTAACGGCTCACTCCCAGCAGTGGGTTCAGCAGCTCCAGATTTCTCACTCGTAGATACTTCTCTCGGCACAGTCTCTCTCGCTGACTTCAAAGGCAAAAAAGTAGTGCTCAACATTTTCCCAAGTGTCGACACAGGTGTCTGTGCTCTCCAGCTTAAGACATTTAGCCAAAAGCTAGCTGACAGAGACGATGTGGTATTACTCTTCACTTCTCTAGATCTACCATTCGCATTCGGACGCTTCTGTGGAGCTGAAGGTATCGAGAATGCAGTGACTGCATCAGACTTCCGTGAGCAATCATTCGCTAAGAACTACGGTATCCAAATGACTGACGGACCGCTTGCAGGTCTCTATGCACGTGCTACCCTAGTGCTCGACGAGTCACACACTGTCCAACACGCTGAGCTAGTGCCAGAAATAGCACAAGAGCCAGACTACGATGCAGCAATCGCAGCATTAAAATAGAATCAATATAGAGTAATGAAATCTTCCGCAGTCACTAAATACCGACCATTCAAAGGCGTCAGCTTGCCTGACCGTGAATGGCCTAACAACACGATCACTAAACCTCCTATCTGGACCAGCGTGGATCTCCGCGATGGTAATCAGGCGCTGCCAGTGCCTATGAATATTCAGGAGAAACTGGAGTATTTTGATCTGTTAGTGCGTATTGGATTTAAGCAGATTGAGGTAGGTTTCCCCTCTGCTTCTGACACGGAATTTAATTTCCTCCGTAGACTCATCGAGGAAGGTCGCATCCCTGATGATGTGACTGTCCAGGTGCTAGTGCAAGCTCGCGAGCATCTTATCAAGCGCACCTTCGCAGCTTTACATGGAGCTAAATCTGCGATCGTTCACTTGTATAATTCTACATCACCACTGCAGCGCAAAGTCACCTTCTCAGATGCCTCTAAGGAGAAGATCAAGCAGATCGCTGTCGAAGGTGCTGAACTCATCCAGAAGCTCGCACCATCACTTCCTGGCACTAAGCTTATGATGCAATATTCGCCTGAGTCGTTCTCCGACACAGAGACTGAATACGCACTAGAGGTCTGTGAAGCGGTCATGAATGTATGGCAGCCTACTGAGGAAAATAAAGTAATCCTCAACCTTCCTGCGACTGTCGAATGGTCGACTCCAAACGTTCACGCTGACCAGATAGAATGGTTCTGCAAGAACATGCAGAATCGTAACCATGCTATCATTTCACTCCACACTCACAACGACCGTGGCACAGGCACAGCAGCGACTGAGCTAGCACTTCTAGCGGGTGCAGATCGTGTTGAAGGCACTTTGTTCGGAAACGGTGAGCGCACAGGAAACCTAGACCTTTCCACAGTAGCTCTCAACATGAACTCTCACGGGATCGACACAGGACTCGACTTCTCTAACATTTCAGAGATCCGCATGGTCTACGAGAGAATGACCAAGCTCAAAGTCCCTGAACGTCATCCCTACGCTGGCGAACTCGTCTTCACTGCATTCTCTGGTTCACACCAAGATGCGATCAAAAAAGGCATCGACCGCAGAGCAAAAGATCTCGCTGAAGATCCAGAAACACCATTTGGTATCCCCTATCTCACCATCGACCCGATGGATGTGGGACGTTCATACGAAGCGATTATTCGCATCAATTCTCAAAGCGGCAAAGGCGGCATCGCCTACGTGCTGGAGCGTGAACACGGACTTCACTTACCGAAAACCATGCACCCATCAGTCGGCACCAGCATTTATGGCATCGCTGATCAGCTAGGCCGTGAACTTGAGCCTAGCGAAATCAAAGACGCCTTCTATGAGAACTTTGTCAATCTCGACAAGCCACTAGAACTAGTCGACTACGAGCTAGATCACAGTGCTGGCAAACGTGGCGATGTATCCTGCACAGCCAAGATCATCATCAACGGTGAAGAGAAAGAAATCACAGGTATCGGAAACGGACCAATCAACTCATTCACACAAGCGCTCGACAACGCAGGCTTAAAGAGCTTCAACCTAACAGACTATCGCTCCCATGCGATCACTGGTGGTTCCGACTCAGACTCCGCAGCATATATTCAGTTACAATGCGACAATTCACCAAACCTCATCTGGGGCTGCGGCATAGATCCATCCATCGAGATAGCTGGTCTCAATGCACTCGTTAGCGCATGGAACTCACTTCATAAAATCACAACTAGCTAAAACAATGGTAGAATTTAACCTCTTTAAAATCCCTGTTAGGGTCGAAGCATCCTTCTGGATCATCATGGGCCTGTTTGGGTTCATGTGGAATCAAGGTGAACAGAGTTCCCTGTTCCTCAACATCGCACTATTCGTGATCGCTGCATTTATCTCAATTCTTGTTCATGAATTAGGCCACGCTATGATGATCAGAAAGTATAAACTGCCTACGCAGATTGTGCTTTCTTCATTCGGTGGATACGCTAGTCACCCTGCTGGTTACTTCAACCGCATGCAGTCTTTTCTAGTAACTCTAGCTGGACCACTCCTGCAGGCCACCCTCGGAGTCGCTTTACTATTCGCATTACCACACCTAGGACTTCCTGACAGCAAACTCGATAAATTCTTTGATTATCTAATTATCGTCAGCATTGGCTGGGCTATTTTAAACTGCTTACCAGTCCTCCCACTAGATGGCGGCAGAATGCTGGAAGCTATTTTAGGACCTAAAAGACTCAAGATCACCATCATTGTCAGCCTCGTCACAGCAACAGCGATTGCTATTCTTGGCTTCGCTACTGGACAGCTCTTCATCGCTATCATCATGGCAATGTTTGCTTGGCAGAACTATCAAGCTCTTGATCATTACAAAGGACGCTAGTTACTTTCATTTGGCATCTGACTGAAATGCTGTATGTTAGTCAGATGTCCGAATATCAGCCCAATTTATCATCAGACAAGCCTGACTCGTCAAAGTTATTCAAGCTCCTTCCCGCTAGCTTGAAAGGGCTACTCACTGTCGTTTTCTTAGCGTGGGTGTTAGAGCTGATAGATCGTTTCCTCCCTGGCAATGGCCTCGACTCACTGGGTATCGAACCTAGGACGATTACTGGGTTGATCGGCATTCCAATGATGCCATTTCTACATGGCGACTTTGGTCACTTAGCATCTAACACTGTCCCCTTTCTCATCCTAGGATGGATCGTGCTCAAGGCTGAAAGGGAGAATTTCCTCGTGGCATCAGTCGTCATCATTCTGCTCTCAGGGATAGGAACATGGCTGATAGGAAGAAGCAGTATTCACATCGGAGCCAGCGCCCTCATTTATGGCTATCTCGGCTACATTCTAGCCAGAGCATGGATGGAGCGCAGACCACTCTGGATCGCTACAGGTCTCATTGTTGGCATCTTCTTTGGTAGCATGTTGTTCGGAATGATCCCCGGCATTGCGGGTCATCAGATCTCATGGGAAGGACACCTCTGTGGCATGATCGCAGGTGCTTGGTTCGGCTGGCGCAAATCTAAAAAACTCAGAATCACCAGAGCATCTGAACTTCCAGAGCTTAAAGACATTGATGATTTGCTTTCCTCTTGATCCTGTCACTTTCAGGCCTAAGCTCCAGCCATGACTATAAGAAACAAGCACGGTGAGACGATTGATCACGAATTCCATGACGTCGCTAATGTCGATGACAAGCTCATCATCCTCGGACACGGACTCACTGGAGACAAGGACAGAGACTTCATCGTCCAACTCTCTAAGCTGCTTTCTATCCAAGGCTGGCCAACGATCCGCTTCTCATATTCTGGTAACGGCAAAAGTGAAGGAAAGTTTGAAGACTCCACGATTACAAAAGAGGTAGATGATCTTCTCGCAGTTCTTGATCAAGTCAAAGGCAGTAGAAAACTTTGCTACATTGGTTACAGCATGGGCGCAGCAGTTGGCACTATTGCAGCAGCGAAGGACGATCGTTTTAGCGTGCTCGTGAATCTCGCGGGAATGGTAAATACTGGTGCATTTTATGAAGAAGAATTTGGCGCACTCACTCCAGGAAAAGACTGCATGTGGGAAGATGAGACTAAGCCACTCTCAGAAGCCTTCGCTACTGATCTTAAACAAATCGACTGCGTAGTAGATGCCGCCAAAGAACACCGCATCCCATGGCTCATGCTTCACGGATCAGAAGATGATGTTGTGTTACCAAAAGATAGTGAACTCCTTTTCAATCATGTCAAAGGTAAGAAAAAGCACACGGTAATCAAAGGCACAGGCCACTCCTTTGAAGGTCATTACACAGAACTAGCCGATCACATCAATCACTGGCTCAGCATCCACCTAAAGTAACCATCAACCAGCACCGAAGGTGTGAAACATAGTCCAGCCCATGGAGCAGCGCAGCCAGCCATGGGTATTAAATTAGACACAGAGGCGAGGGCTGAAAGCCTGATACATGCAGTTGCGGTAAAACAACGTTTAATCATCATCTATCAGCCTTTCAGGCCTTGATTCATACATTTATCTATAATCCTAGGGCTTGCTGTGCTGCACCCTAGGCTCGATTATTTGTTAGGCTTTCAGCCCTTTTGCATACCAGTGGCTTATTCTCTTTTAAAGAAAGACACAAAAAACCCGTAGGCGATATAGATCAGCTACGGGTCTTGAAATATTTTCAGTTACTAGAACAACTTAGA
>CAKZNV010000169.1 GCA_937132085.1 uncultured Rubritalea sp.
AAAAACAAAGCATTCAAAGCAGGAGAGTGGAATGAAATCCGCATCCTCTGTGAAGGGGATTCCATTAAAACCTGGGTGAACGATGTTGCTGTAGCAGATATTACTGACAGCTTGACGGCTAGTGGATTCATCGGTCTGCAAGTCCACTCGGTCCCCGGAGATCCAAAGTGGTCAGTGCGCTGGAAGAACATTCGTATCAAAGAGCTCCCATCTAACAGCAAAGCTCTCTACAACGGAAAAGACCTTTCTAACTTTAAGACCACAGGAAACTGGATTCCTCAAAAAGAAGGGATACTAGAGTTAATACCACGCAAAGGCGAAACAGGCTGGAATAGATTCTCATCTTACCTCTGGGCTGAAAAACAGTATGGGGACTTTTCCTGTGAGTTTGAATACCTTCACCAAAAAGGTGGCAATAGTGGGTTTTATTTCCGAGTTGCAGATGTAGCGAAGCCAGTGAAAACTGGCATAGAAATCCAAATCCTAGACTCACATGGTAAGAGGGGCAAACTCACACACCACGATTGTGGCGGAGTCATCATGACAGGACCACCAGCGAAGAACATGGCAAAGCCAGCTCAACAGTGGAACAAGATGACGATCAAATGCGTAGGTAGTCATCTACAAGTCTGGCTCAATGGTGAAAAGATCCAAGACATGCATCTCGATAAGACAGGTCTTAAAGATCGCCCAGCAAAAGGCTTTCTCGGCTTCCAAGATCACGGTGTGCCATTCCAGCTTAGGAATATTAACATAGAGGAACTGTAGTTGGCTCAATGGCAATGGTTCTTAAAGTCATTTTTTGGTAAGAGATGTCTTTGATATGGGAAGCACGGAGCACCTTCGGTTTGGGGCGCTACCGTGTCCTCGCTTAATCATAGAATAACGCTTGCGGCTTCTCGCTTCGTGCTTCCAAAGGCGAAGCCCCGCTCCCAATTAGAATAGTCACAGATTCAGAAATCCAAAGAACAACTAAACGCCCAAAGTGAAAGCATTCATCTCATTGGCAAATTTTGAGTGACAACTGAATTTATCTATCTCATCTTTTACTCAGAAGACTGAAGAAGTTCTTTTTGAGAGATGCTAGAAGACCAAGCCAATAATCATGCAACAAATGTGCCAGGAAGTCTTCCTGAGCACAAGTTGGCTGATGGATCGAATGGCGCTCTTAGCGCTCAGCGGCAGACTCAATTATCTCAGTCTGATGATGCGAGACGCTTTACTGAATATTACCTAGAAGCTCGACCTTCTCTCCGAGCGTATCTTTATACACTACTGAGAAACCACAGCGCTGTGGAAGATTGTCTGCAAGAGGCCTGCATCGTAGTGTGGGACAAGAAACAACCAGATTGGACACTGGAGGATTTCCGAAAAGTAGCATTCACCTGTGCTAGATTTAAAGCACTCAGCTGGCTGAAAAAGCACAAGCCAGCTTCCCATCTCACACTTTCACCTGAGTTGAGTAGTCTCATTGCCAAGAAGTCCGCCCAGATAGAATTTCATCAAGACACGGGTCTACAAGAACGAATGGAGGCCATGCGTCTCTGTATTGGCGCTCTCCCTGAGAAACAACAACGTATTCTCAATACTCGCTATGGAGCTGCTGACTCCTCTAAAACCACACTTTCTAGGCTAGCTGACTCACTCAACAGCTCACTTCCAGCCATTTATAAGCAACTAGAGCGCATGCGCACAGCCCTCAAGGACTGCATTTCTAAAAGACTTGCTCAGTAAACCACGCTTCACACCATGAATAATCATCTCACAGAATTAGACTCCACAAACGACCCAGAACTCGTTTCGTTAGTCTCACTGTATATTGATGGTCAGATTTCAGAAGAAGAGAAAACTAAGCTAGAGCAAATGCTCATGAATAATGACGCTGCTCAAGACTACTTCGCCACTCAGCTCCGTATGGATGCGGAGATCAGTGAGCACATGCAGCCAATTAAGGTGGAGATGACTCAAAAGCGTCACCTCGTCTTCGAGCGTAAAGGGGGGATCCCTAAAATCGTAGCACGAGAGAGCCACGTTACTCGTATCGGCAACCCTGACACAGGTGAATTTCTAGAGCTACCGCCAGGGCTAGAAGATGCTTCTGTCACCCGCAAGCGTATCACTATGATCGTTATTGGACTCCTCGCATTAGTAGGAGCGCTCATAGCTATCCTTATCTGGCAAGCAAACCGTCCTGCTCCGATCACACCTCCAGCTACTCTAGAGCTAAGAAATGCTGGCTTTGAAGAAACTGATCTGAGTTTAGATGAATCCAGCACGAACTATTCCGTCCCAAGCTGGCAGGAATTTTTCAGGTCAGCTAAAGCTAGGACTGTTGCTCCACTAAAATCCAGTTCTTCAGATACCCCTAAAGAAGCTCACTCTGGCAATAATGTTGGGCATCTTTCTCCTGGAAGCTTCATTACTCAACGCCTGCTCTATTCAGATAATACACCGCTCCTCGCCAGAAAAGGTCTCCATCTCCGTGTCCATGGCTGGGCATACGTTCCTAAGCAAGATGAGTCTCACAAACTCCGGATGGCCATCCGCTATGTGAAAAATATTCATCCAGAAATGCTACAGTATGAGCCTTGTAAAACGATAGTTACGACTCAATCTGGAGCTTGGCAAAAATTCCAAGTTGATCTCATTTTACCCAGTGATTCCTTACTCCTAAAGCCCAGTGATTTTGAGAAAGGGGTATCTGCTGGGGCACAAGTAGATCTTGATGGTAAAGCGATCAATCTTTCAATCGATAACCGAGATCGTGCTAGTATCTTCTTAGACGATCTCAGCATCGAAATTATTGAGGAATCAGCATTGTAAGTGTTGGAAGTTAACTTTCAACAGTGATCTCTACTAAACGGTGGAAGTGATTCCGTAGCTGTCTTCTTGGGAAAGCTCAGAGTCTGGATTGATTGGGGAGCTCGAAAGATCTCTTATGCTAAAATAATGAATGCAATGGATTCAATATGACAAAAACGAGTGATATAGGCAAAAAAATGGTGGCCCATCTCGGATTCGAACCAAGGACACGCGGATTTTCAATCCGCTGCTCTACCAACTGAGCTAATGGGCCACTAAGTCGTGCTGGTCTTTTCAGATTCTTGCACTGCCTTGCGGTGGGCGTTGTTTAAAGATGTGTGGAGGTTTTTACAACACTAAAATGAAACTTTTTTCATCTTTTTTTTAGCCGTGTTTGGTTGTGATTCGGCTAAGTGTTCAGATCTAATTACTTAAAGAAGTTTTTGAGTGCTTTCTTCTCGTCAGGTAGAAGAGAGTTTTTCCAGACTCGCTCACCACCATCACCTATATTTTCTGTGTTTCCACCTCCGCGGATCTTGGCATCAGTCTTGTCTATCTCATGTTCGCCGTCAGTTGTTTCTAGTAAATCTCCGGGAAGTGTGTCTTTTAGGTCCTGAGGTTCCAGACGCTCAGCGTCACCTAAGCCTAGTTTGTCTGCTTCTTTGCCGAGTAATCCTGGTGCGTGGCCTGGGCCTCTGCCTAATCCACCTTTGCCTGTGCCATCGCTCTCGCTTTCTTCATCGCCTCCGGCACCATCTCCATTGCTACCTTCACCGTCGCCATCTTCTCCTTCATTACCGTCGCCTTCACCTTGCTGAGCTTTGAGCTTTTCAGCCATTTCTCGCATGTTCTTGCGGAGTTGGTCTAGTTGCTCAGGTGTGAGTTGGTCTAATAGATTGGGGTCGAGCTTCTTGAGCTGGTCTAGTAGCTCTTTGTTTGGCTTCATGTTGCCAGTGTCGAGGTTTTCGACGGCTTTACCGAACTCGTTGAGTAGGTTTTCCTTGGTCGCTTGGTCTAGCTTGTCGCCGTGTTTCTGAAGACTTTGTAGTGCTCGTTCGGCATTCTTGAGGTTTTCCTTCATGTCACCAGCTGCGGCGTCATGGTTCTCGCGGAGGTTATCGATGGCTTCTAGGCTAGAATGGCTGAACCATTCCGCTGGGTCTTGTTGTTTGATCTCTTCGACCTTTTCTTCCATATCTTCAATGTAATCTTCTTGGACGATTTCTTCGTCCTTGAGCATTTCGAGCTTACTTTCGATATCGTTTAGAGCTGATGGAGCAGGGGTGTTAGCTATCGTTTCTGCATAGGAGCCGATAGGGATGAAAAAGGATGCTACGATAATGGCAATGGAGCCGAGAGTAGGCAGCAGTGTGCGTGGAAGGTGCCATTTGAGCCCGTTGTCGACTTCTGGCTGAGGTGCTGGCCATGGAGCTACGCCAGCCTTGGCAGCGGAGAGGGCGTTGCGGAGTTTCATTTTTTCTTCGATCCTGACGAGGCTTTCTTCAGGCTTTTCAAAACGGCGTTTAGCGTAGAGCCATACTAGTAAACCAGCTATGGCAATCGTGGCGGTGAGGATAGCGATGGTAGAGAAGTAGCTAGGTAGTTTTTCGTAATATCTGGCCGTTAGGATGATGGCTGATGAAAGGATCGCTATGACTGTGAGAGGTAGGTTAAAGTTCTGTAACCACCAGGCTAGGTTCACACATTTTGCAGTGGATTTCGCTTTGCGAAGCCAAGAATCAGAATGGGATGATGGAGCAGAATCAGACATTGGCGATATAGTAATGGGAAAAGGGGAGAATGAAAAGGGGGATTTTTTTATACAGAATTAACAGAATTCCTCAGAATAGACAGAATTGCTTGATTAAATAGTTTTTGTAAATGGCTAAATAGGTGAGCTTCTAGGCAATTTAAGATGAAATCGCTTCATTGAATTCGCAAAATTCTGAATAATTGTGTTCATTCTTTAGAGTGCTGCAGGCCTAGTCTCATAGAATAGGTTCCCAAGATTTTTAAGGTGAGGAGCGTTCTGGGGGAGAGAGGTTGTAGCAACATAAGGTTCACTTTCAGCGAACGATTCTGTGTTGTGTGGTAAATAGGGATGCGTCGCTGTGCTCCTTTCCCTATTCTGGTATAAGTTTCCCCGATTAGGGAAAGGGGAGTTGGTGCTACTGTGGAGGAAGGTTATATTGACGTTTTCTCTATTCATTTGGTGGTGAATAATGTAATTGATTGTTCAATATGAAATTCATGGTTCTATCACTCACTTCGTTAGGTCTTTTTAGTTGTTCAGAAAAATCGACTCCAGTTGCGGGGGGGAGCTCACAGCAGGTAACTGGGTTCAAAAGTGAAGTTAGCGGTAGTGAGGTGTTAGATTTGTTAGGTGGATTTTCTAAAGAATTCAGGACTCCATCTGACTTGAATTCAAAAGATTCTGCTGGGCTAGCTCTGCGAGATCATGAAGGGAAATTAAATCACCTTCCACTCAGCACTGGCTGGAAAGCTAACACTGTGTATAAAGTTGTGGCGTATAGACCGACTGATGGAGAGTTTGTTTGTTCTATCTTTGCAGGCGATAGCTCTTCTAATCATTTTTCGAGCTCTAATTTCCCGAAAGGTATCGTTGGAACGTCTAAAAGCTCATCGATTGCTGAACATGGTGACACTCTCATCAGTTTCACGACTAACAATTCCAGAACCATGTCTAAAAAAGTAGAGGGTGAGTATGATTTGATTTTCCACGTTCAAAAGAGAAAGACACCGTAGGAACATAAGGTTCACTTTCAGCGAACGGTTCTTGGGGGCATGAGTCAGCCAGTGATGCGTCGCTGTGCTCCTTTCACTGGACGGGTATAAGTTTCCCTGGTTGGGGAAAGGGAGGGTGGTGAGCCTACAGTTGGAAATCGTTTTTATGTGGTTAACTTGCTGAACTCTTGTTCTAGGTGTTTGGTGGTGGCTTGGGCGAACTCTTGGACGGTGATTGCTTTGGCGGCTTCGTCGCAGACTGTGGTCATGGAGACTCCTTGGAGGCCGCAGGGGGTGATGTGGTTGAAGCCTGTTAGAGATTCTGGGGTGATGTTGATGGCGTAGCCGTGCATGGAGATCCACTTTTTGACGCCTACTCCGATGGAGGCTAGCTTGCGGTTTTCTACCCAGACGCCTGTGAGTCCGTCACGGATGGTGGCGTCTACTCCGAAGTCTTGGCAGGTGGTGACTAGGGCGGACTCGATAGCTCTGATGAAGGTGTGGAGGTCTTTGCCTAGATTTCTGAGATCTACAATCGGGTAGCCTACTAGCTGGCCGGGGCCGTGGTAGGTGGCTTGTCCGCCGCGGTTGATCTCGACGTGTGGGTGAGGGAGGAGCTCGGGGTTGAGCAGGGAGCTTTTATCTCTGGTGCGACCGATGGTGTAGACTGGTGAGTGCTCAAGGGTGAAGTATGTGTCAGGGGCATCACCAGTGAGGACTTTTGCTAATGTGTCTAGCTGGGTGTCTAGGGCATCTTGGTAGCTAATATTTGAGCCTAGCCATTGGGTGTGAAGTCGCATTTCCTGCATGGGCTGAGGGTGAAGTGAAGTGAGGATCTTTGTAAATGATATTTTGTGGTCTATTTTTGCTTGTGGAGTTGTTAGGACTGGTTAGTGTTTTTCCAATCGTAACTGATAAATCCCTTATCTGTGTGGCCGATGGCAGTAAAAAAGAATATAGAAGTAATTGATACCCTTCAGAGTGTAGAGCTCGGTGAAGGTGTCGAAATTATGCTGCGTATTGCTGGGCCATTCCCTCGTGCTCTAGCGCTTCTGTTAGATATGCTAATCATTGGCGGTGTGATGCTGATTTTCACGATCATTATGGTTATTTTGGAGATAACTTCTGGGAATCCATACGTGGCTGAAGGGA
Source organism: uncultured Rubritalea sp. (assembly GCA_937132085.1). Taxonomy (GTDB): domain Bacteria; phylum Verrucomicrobiota; class Verrucomicrobiia; order Verrucomicrobiales; family Akkermansiaceae; genus Rubritalea. The sequence continues at coordinate 6,700 of CAKZNV010000169.1, forward strand.
TAAGGTTGATCGTGGCATTCTTTGTGTCATGGGGATATTTCGTTTACTTTGAATGTGGCCGCCGAGGTGCGACTGTGGGTAAGAGAGCTTTAGGGCTGAGGGTGGTGGATCGCTCAGGTAATAATGCGTCTCGTGGTCAGATTTTTGTGAGAAACATCCTACGGCTTGTAGATATGATGCCTGGGATTCCTGGTATGGCTGCTGGTGTTTTTATAGGTTCGTTTGGTCTAGGTTTTATGTGCTGTATCTTGACTAAGAAATTCCAACGGATCGGTGATCTAGTGGCGAATACTGTAGTGGTCTATACGCATCCTGACTATGTAGTGACTGGGCAGCAACCGAATGTGGAGCATCCAGTGGCTCCGACGGCTGCACTGGCTAGAGAGGAACAAGTGGCGATAGCAGACTTTTATAATAGAGCAGGCTTGTGGAGTGAGGCAAGACGTATAGAGCTGGCAGATCATGCCTCTGAGCTGACTCGTGAGAAGGGTATGCGTGGCATGGTAAAACTGTTAGGCATGGCAAAATGGATCAAGGAGAGGGGCAAATAGAGCGATGAAAGAATCAGACTTTGAAGCAAAAAACACCCAGGACTGGCGTCAGTATGACATGGTGATGGAGAATCTAGAACGTGGTAATCATGACGCAGTCGATACTCCGAAGGTTCCTGGGATGGTGCGCAAACTGTGCTCAGATCTATCGCTAGCTAGACACAGGATGTATGGCAGCAGGACGTGTGAGAATCTAAACTATAGGGTGACACGAGGTCACAAGCTAGTGGCTAAAGCTGATGGTGGATTTAGAGATAAGGTGGTGAAGTTTTTCATGGCTGATTTCCCTCAGGCGATGCGTAAGGAATGGAAATTACTAGTGGTTTGTTGGCTAGTGTTTTTGGTTCCGTTCTTTGTGATGTGGATGAGCTATAGCTATGATCAAGAGTGGGCTGACTCGATGCTAGGTGACGGAGCTAAAGGGGATCTTGATGCCTCATACGGAAAGGGTGATGATAGTAATTTATCGATGCGTGATGAGTTTGGTGCTAACTTTATGATGTTTGGGCACTATATCCACAACAACATTGGTATCGATCTATTGATTTTTGCTGGTGGTGCTTTGGCTGGAATAGGTAGCTTGTTCTTCTTAGCAGTGAATGGTTTATCTATGGGTGCTTCGCTGGCGTATGTGCTGAATGAGGGATCTCCTGAGAAGTTACTGAGTTTTGTCTCTGGGCATGTATCTTATGAACTACTGGGAATGGTAGTGGCTGGTATGGCTGGAATGAGGATCGGTCTGGCCATGATAAAACCGGGGCAGATGTCTCGTGCTAAAGCATTGTTAGAAAGTGGTAAGTCTGGGTTGCCATTGATTATCGGTGCTTGTTGTTTGACATTTTTAGCTGCGATTATCGAGGGCTTTTGGTCTGCTCAGAATGTATCGCCTGACATAAAGTATAAGGTCGGCTATGCGGGATGGTTTTTGCTAGCTCTTTATTTCATCTTTGTAGGAAGGGGTAAGAAGTATGCGGCTTGAGAATGTGACCGCTAAGATCAGACCTAGAGGTAGGTGGGAATCCATCGATCTCGGCTGTGCTATGGCTAGAAGAAGCTATGGAACGATACTGATGGCCTGGCTTATCACAGTTTGGCCGTTATGGATTGGGGGGATTTATTTGATGGGAACATTTATGAGCCCAGGTGCGCATGTATTCTTTTCAGCATTTTGGTGTTGGTTGACTTTACAGATCGCTGGTAAAATTCCGTTATTTGTGATGAGTCGTAAGCTATTTGGAGAAGAAGTGAGCGTGTTCACAGTCTTCAAGGAATGGTGGACTAGTATGATTTTTAAGAATTTCTGGTCTAGAATAATTGGTAGATTTTCAGCAGCTCGTGGTCTATCTCTTCCAGTCGCCGAGCTAGAGGGGCTGAAGGGGCACGCTTATAAATCTAGGGTGAATTTACTATCTCGAAATGGTGGTGATGGTGCGGTGCAGGCGATTTTGGTTTGTTGGTTGATGCAGTTGGTCATGATTGCTTCATGCTACTTTTTTGTAGGTTTAGTCATTGGTCTCTATGGTGAAACAGATGTGCTGGAGATGATCACAGTGGATCTGAACCGATATGGTGATGAACATGCAGGCTGGTGGCTGCTGTTTTTCTTTTACTTACTCAGTGTGACGATCATTGAGCCATTTTTTATCGGTGCTGGATTTGCGATGTATGTGAATAGTAGAACGGTGACGGAAGGTTGGGATATCGAGTTAATTTTCAAGCGACTCAGTGAGCGACTTAAAACCATGTATATCAATAAAGGTCCTTCTAGGGCTGGAGAAAAAAGCAGTGGTAGTGGCTTAGCTGGTGGTGAAGTTACTCCGTCAGTAGCTCCTGCTCTAGCGACTCCTCCGAGTCTCTCAGTATCTAAGGGCTCACCTGCTCCACCAACTCTTTCTAAAGCTAAGATTCCGCCATCTCTGATCGTGCTTGGTGCATTGTTAGGTATGTTGGCTTTTTCTAGTCCTCAGGCTGTGGCAGGTGATGCGAGAGTGGATAGGATCATGAAGAGTGACGACTTTGATCTGAATCGTAGTAGTTCGCAGGAATTTGAATCTACCAGAAGTAGTGGGTCATCTTCATCAAGAGGTAGTGGATCTTATAGTGGGTCTTACAGTCCTCGTAGTAGCCCAGTCGGTAATACTGCAGGCTTGTTTTCAGGAGTGTTTACTATGCTATTTTGGGCTGCAATCATTCTCGCTGTGGCAGCTGTCATCTGGGTGATCTATAAGAATAGAAAAGCTCTGGCTAAAGGAGGCTTAAGCTCAGTGGATGATGATGCTCCTAAGGTGAAGTCCGTCATGGGGATGGATGTGACCCCAGAGAGTCTGCCTAAGGAGATTCATGAAGTGGCCAGAGATGCATGGTTACGCGGTGAGCATCAGCTTGCGATGAGTCTATTATATCGTGGCTCTATCTCATGGATGGTGAATCAGGCTAGAGTGCCAATCATCGAGAGTGATACTGAGGAAGACTGCCTGCGCAGAGTGAAGTCGATACAGCTGGGTGCAGATATTGGATCGTATTTTAAAGGAGTGACTACGAACTGGGTGAGGCTGGCATATGGTAAGAAGCTACCGACTGATAATGTATTCATGAAACTGTGTGATCATTGGCCATTTACTAAAAAGAAGGTGGTAATGAACCTAGGTCAAAATGCGAATGAGGAAGGAGTGACGGCATAATGAGAGCTTCTAACAGAATACAAATTTATAAGCTGGCGATCATTGTGCTCGTCTGTGCGCTTTTCGTGGGTTGCCGAGGCTCTGGTCGATATGTGACTAAGCATAAAACTGAAGGCTACAAGGGTGAGGCAAAGATGAATCCTTGTCTGGTAGCGGAGAGATTTCTCGATGAGGTGAGCTATGAAGAAGTGTCGCTCAGAAAGGGATTCGTCAAATATGATAGCAGTTTAGGAATGGTAGTGGCGCCAGCATCTAATCTTCAGTCGAATATTGTGACGGATAAAATGCTCCGCTGGGTGTCACGAGGTGGAGTCTATGTTTGCCTGATCCAGCGTGGCGAAAAACATTGGCGAGACGTCGGTCAAAGCTGTGATCAGGAGCCTGAGTATTGGGATGATCCTATGGAGAATGACTCGTTAGACTATCTGTTAGGTAAGATGGGAGTCGATCTAGTAGATGATGCAAGTTTGTTGTCATCGAGCTTTACGTCTTATTACAACAAGCCTCATAACCCGGTAGTGCTCGGTAGTGAGTTACCTCATGCCGACAAAGTGAAGGTGACTAACAATGCTAGCGGTGAAATCTATGAACTTCTGTTAGGCGGAACTACGGTGATGAATCTGGATAGGGCTGTAAGGTATAATGAGTATTCTGACAAAGGGCCAGATCATCGATTCTTAGGGCTAAGTTATGGCTCAGGTAAGATTGTTTTTGTCACAGATGCTCGATTTTTGAGGAATCCGTATTTAGGAATGGAAGATCATGCTAAGCTGCTAGAGCAGCTAGCGTATGAAGCCAATGGTGACATCATATTTTCGTTCTCGAAGAGGAGAGGTTTCTGGTCGTTGTTAGCGAGTTATGCTTGGCCGGCTCTGATTGGAGTTTTCGTGCTGTTGGTTTTGTGGCTGTGGAAGAGTATGCCTAGATTTGGTCCGTTGTTAGAGATCCCTGAGGGCCATGCGAGAGACTATGCTCAGACTGTGAGGAACACAGGACATTTCCTCTGGAAACAGAAACGACTAGGGTCTCTGTTAGATCCTCTTAGAGATCAGATTTATCAACGAAGTGGCCTTTTCAATCCTGATGGGGAAGCGAAAGAGAGACTGATTGAAACACTTTCAGAGTCTAGTGGAGTGTCACCTGAAGAGGTGCTCGAAGCTTTAAGCTCTATACATAGCGATGACTCCACGACTGTGGTGCGCATCACCAAAAATTTACAAACCATACTGAAATCACTATGAACGAACACGAAGATGCAAACATGAATGAGTCAGACGCTAACTATCCAGCAGTAGAGGAGAACGGAGTAGATCTTACGCCTAATGAAGTCGAGGTAACTGAGACTGTGGAGGACTCAGTGGGTGGACTGATTGATCGTATGAGAACGCAGCTTAAGCGTGTGTTTTTCGGTCAAGATATGGTGGTGGATCAGGTGCTGGCTACATTTCTAGCTGGTGGACATGTTCTGCTAGAAGGTAAGCCTGGTCTTGGTAAAACTCATTTAGTGATCGCTCTGGCAAATACGTTTGGTGGTGACTTCCGCAGGATTCAGTTCACTCCAGATTTGATGCCTAGTGATGTGACAGGCTTCACCCTTTACGATATGAAGAGTCAAACATTCCAGGTGCGTAAAGGCCCTGTGTTTACGAATCTTCTATTGGCGGATGAGATTAACCGTGCGCCAGCGAAGACTCAGGCTGCTCTGTTAGAGGTGATGCAGGAGCAGCAGGTGACTATCGATGGAGAGAGTCACGAGCTCGCTTCACCGTTCATGACTCTAGCGACTCAGAACCCGATCGAACAAGAGGGGACTTATCCGTTACCAGAAGCCCAGCTTGATAGATTCTTGATGAAGGTAATCATCGATTATCCAGAGCCTGATGATGAAGCGACTGTTGTGGGTCAGGTGACGAGCGGTGGTGGACTTAGCCCAGAAGATGTGAGCCAGATTTGTGATCCAGAGGTGATTATCGAAGCTCAGGCACAGGTGGCTAGTGTGCGCTGTGTGCAAGAGGTGATTAATTACTCAGTAAACATCGTGCGTGCTACACGTAATGCTCAGGGCATCAGTCTTGGGGCAGGAACTCGTGGAGCGATCAGTCTGATCAAGGTGGCGAAAGCGATTGCTGTGATGCAGGGCAGAGACTTTGTGACTCCGGATGATGTGAAATACGCTTCACTCCCAGTGCTAAGACACAGGGTGCAGCTCGCTCCTGAGTTAGCGATTAGTGGACAAAATGTTGACGATGCGCTTTCAGCAATTGTTGCAGCAGTAGAGGCCCCACGCACCTAATTGAAATTGATTTACCAAACTACTTCTAAACGACTACTAATTTAGTGAACGAATCTCTCACATTTTTACTGACTGCAGTTTATTCTGAGTTCCTGCTGGGACTTAGTAAGTATATATTACTGCCGCTGTTAGTCTCTACAGTCACGTGGAAATTTCTCTCGATCAAGCCATCTGGGCGTATGCTCGCTGGTGTCGGTGTTTGGGTTGTCATTTGGTTGAGTTGGAGAACGTTGGCATTGGTGGAAGCGGATTGGGTTGATTCTGTTAGAAGTGTTTTAGGTTATAGTTGGAGCTATGGAGGGCTGTTTTTCGTGGCTCTCGCTGTGCTAGATTTTATCATTTTATTGGTGTTGCCTAAGCCTACTTCTACACGTTCGTTACCGACTAGATTTGCTAGTGGAGTCTCGGCAGATGTGGAAGTTAAAGTATCTAACCCATCAGCATTTTCGATGAAGATGTTGTTTCATGATGGCTTGCCTAAAGAGGCGGTCTGTGAAGAGTTGCCTTGGCAGGGTATTTTGCCTAGTAGAGGATATACTAAGATTACCTATCCGCTGGAGTTTAACGAACGTGGAGACACTCTGTTAGAAGCCTGTTATATTCAGTTTAGCACGAAGCTTGCGCTCTGGACGAGACAGGTGAGGACTGGGGATGAGCAAATCACGAAGGTGTATCCTAACTATGAACCTATCGTGCGCTATGCGTTACTGTCTATGGAGAGTAGCCCAGAGCAAATGGGGATCGTGACGAAAAATAGAGTGGGTATGAGTAAAGAATTCCACCAACTCCGAGACTATCAGCTGGGTGATATGCTTTCTCAGATCGACTGGAAAGCTACCTCGAAACATCGAAATTTAATTAGTAGAGATTACCAAGAACAGAAGGATCAGAATGTGATTTTAGCAATTGACTGTGGTCGTAGAATGCGAGCTATCGATGGTGGAGTTCCACAGTTTGATCATTGTTTGAATGCGATGTTGTTACTTTCTTATGTGGCACTTAGGCAGGGTGACCATGTTGGTATATTGAGCTTTGGGGGCACTGAGAGGTGGCTTCCTCCTGTGAAAGGTGTGCAGTCGATGACTACGATACTGAATCACATGTATGACTATCAGACTTCGCCGAGTCCGAGTGATTTCTCAGAAGCGGCTGAACGATTGTTGACCAGGCAACGACGAAGAGCCTTAGTGATATTGATCACCAACGTCAGAGGTGAAGATGGTGATGATCTTGTAGAGCCATTGCGACGTATGCGTCAGAAGCATGTGGTGATGGTGGCTAATATTCGCGAAAAAGAAGTGATGGATAAATTTGAGAAAGAAGTGAAGGGGCTGGATGATGCGCTTTCTCTAGCGGCGACACAGATTTATCTCGATGAAAGAGCTGGCGTATTACGTCAGCTAGAGAGTCATGGAGTTAGCACAGTGGATGCTACTGCGGAGCAGTTACCGGTAGCACTGGCTAATAGGTATTTAGCTGAACGGGAGACTGTTTAGTGAGATTTCAGTAGGCTCTTTTTTAATACAGAATTTTCAGAATTAGGCAGAATGAACAGAATTTCTGTGCACGATGAAACAGCTTTTTTCTCGGCTCGATGCCTGCACACCTAGCATTTCACGGATGGTGCACGATGGTGCTTCTAGTTTCTTAGTTTCCTAGTTGGCGGTAGATCCAGAGGCTCATGGATACTATGGCGATGAGGAGTAGGACTAGGAGGACACCGTTTTTAGCTTGGTGACGGCGTTCGTTTTTGAGTTCCCCACGGCTGAGTCGATCAAAGAATTCTTTTTCTCTTCTGCGTTCAGAGATTTCATCTGGGGCAGGGAGAGTCTGCATTCTGTCTTGCTCCGCCTGCTTGAGCTTGGCAGGAGCTTCTTCGAGAAAGTTCTTCATCTCCTTAATCTTGTTTTGCAACTCGGCTTCTTGCTGAGCTAGCGCATCAATATTAGGATCAGTATCTATTGGATTTTGCTTGTTAGGCATGGGTGAGATTAGTCGTTACCTAGTAAGATAGACGAGCAGAGCGATGCTGCCTAGAACAAAGATAGGTAGATTGAACGCTAGACCTTGTTTAAACATGGCTGCAAATTCACCTTGTGGTGCAGAGCCCTGAGACTTCGATTTAGATGGTTTAGATCTGTTGCTGAAGACTGTGGAGTGATTGCTGTTAGAGAAGTAGGATAGAGCTTCGTCGTATTCATCTTCTGCATGGTCGAGCATAGAAATGGCTCTGTTTAGCTCGTGCTTAAGTTCGTCACGAGTCCAGGCTTCAGGATTGATTCCGTCGATTTTCTGTTGGTGTTCTGCGAAACATTTTCTAGTCTGCTCAAGATCTTCGATTTCTTGGCGCATTTCAAATAGTTCACGATCTACCGATGTGATGGTAGATGCGAGTTTGTCTGTGATGCAGATTTGTCCTTCTAAAAATTCTTCCTTACGCTGAGTAAGCTCTTCAAGTTCTACTTTCTGGCGCTCTACGACTTCCTGTTGGTGTTGTAATTGCTCTAATTGCTGTTGAGCCTCTACTAACTTACCTTCAAAGTCATCTGCAAGTGGTGACGCTCCACGAGAGCGTGTGTCCATCTCTAGTTGAGTTTCGTTTACTTTTAGGTGTTGTTTGCGGGAATCTTTGAGTGTGGCCATTGAATTGTTCAGTTAAAGTTAGGGGATGACTGAAAAATAGACTATGCAATAAGGGTTTACCAGCTTTTATTTAATATTTGTTGACTATATGGTAACTTTGATCAGTTGACTTAATTGTTTAAGCGTTATGCTAGTATATAATCTCTATTGAAAATGCTGAAAAACCACTTGCGATAGAAAGATGAGGTTGTAGAATTCAGTTAGATGATAGCACAGCCTGAGAAAAATGAGAGTTCGATCCCTACGGATTATCTGAGTGATGATATTATGATGCATCCTGAGAAACGTGAATTTCCACCGTTTGATGTGGTTAGATTATTAAGCACGGTTTTTGAACCTACTCAGGGATGCAGGGTTTGTATTTTGACTGATTTTGATGATCCACAGAAATGGATGAAAGATTTTGCGTTCTTAGATACAGATGAGTTTCCAGTTCAGAAGAATGCTTATAAGCACTTTTATCAGGCGTTTAAAGAAGGTGTGATGGATCAACTCGGGATGAATGGAGGCGAAATGTATGCTTACTACTGCACTAATGGATCAAATCTCGATATGAAAGATGATGTGTTCGATGTGAATGGTAAGCAACTTTCGCTCGATAAGGATATCTACCCTCATTACGATATTGTTTTGTGTATCACTGACTGGAGTGCGACTGCACCTCTGACAGCGAAGTGTAAGGAATTTGGTTTCCGTGGCGCTACGATGCATGGGATGAATGATGTGATTTTAAATTCTGGTCTAGCCGTTGACTATAATCAAGTGGCTGCAGATGCTGAGAAAATGCGAGCTGCGATGACGAATGCAGATGCTGTGGAGATTGATTTCGCACTAGAGGATGGGAGAGTTCTTACCGCATGGCTTGGTCTTGATGGTCAGGACGCACAAAAATCTCAGGGATTATGTAAGGGGTTAACTCCTGATGTAGCGAATCTTCCAGCAGGTGAAGTGTATTTTGTTCCTTCGGATGCGAGAGGTGAATTTCCGATGAAGTATGATGACGGAACGCTCGGATTGCTAACAGTTACAGATAGAACGATAGTTAAATCTTCTTTAATTGAAGGGAATCAAGAAACTATCGATGCTCATAACACACGGCTTGAAAACGACCCTATGACAGGAACTCTGGGCGAATTAGGCTTCGGAACTCAGGTTTTGCCAGTGTCATTTGAAGATATTCAGGACGAAAAGGTAATTGGAACTTGCCATTTGGCCACAGGCAGAGATGATCACTTAGGTGGAGACATTATCCCTGAGATGTTCAAGACACACGAGAACAGCACTCACGACGATATATTGTTTGCACCGCACAAGACTCCGAACTTTAATGTAAAAGAAGCAAGGATGATCAAAGGCGGACAAACAGAAGTCATCATCGAAAATTTCAGACCAAGTGATTTTATCAAAAAAGCACTACGGTCATAAAGATTGTTCATTGGGGGATGAACTAGCTCCGGTGCTCACTAAGGTTTTTATCCTTGGAGTGCCGGAGCGATTTTTGTTTAAGGGCTGGGTGATTTAAGTGAAATTAAGGATGGTTTGAGATCTAGGCTACTTCTCAAATGATTAATCTCTAAAGATACCTTCAATATGATGGCTTTGATGCTTTTTATACTTGTAGTTATCGAGTTACTTTTTATTAATGGAGTATGAGAAATTTTAATACACTATTAAAGCCATCGTCGTGGATGTTAGGTTTGGCAAGTTGTCTAACAATGAGTCTAACAGCGGCTCCTCCTGTTATCAATGATGCTGAGTTGACAAAGGATCTTGGTGATCAGATTGGTGCATTTGTATCAGACAAGAAAACGACACATACGAAGGAGCTTTCTAAGCAGTTAGCTAGGAAGTCAGTAGCTTTAGCTCTGCCAAAAGCGCTTAAAGATTCGTTAAAAGATATTTATTCTGATCGAGTGGGAAGTGTTGGGATTATTGCCTCTGTGTATAAATGTAAAAAATGCCCAAACTGGCACCGTTCAGGTTGCGCTACTTGCTGGATTCTCACAGAAGATGGTGTGATGGTTACAAACTATCATGTATTCGAGGGGAGAAGTCATGATGGATTTGGGGTGCTGACGACTGATGGTAAAGTGGCTCCAGTGACTGAAATCCTAGCGGCTAGCAAGGAAGACGATATTGCAATTTTCAGAGTAGACGGAGCAGGCTACAAACCAATTCCACTGGGTGATGCTCAGAAGGTCGGAGGTGAGGCTCATATCATCGCTCACCCTGATAGCAGGTTTTTCACTTACACAGGTGGAGAGGTTAGCAGATATTATAGAGACAGAAATAAGCGTGATTGCTACTGGATGGGTGTTACTGCTGAATATGCTAGGGGTTCTAGTGGCGGTCCAGTAATGGATGAAGCTGGAAATATCATCGGAATGGTTTCCAGCACTAACTCAATTTATTACCCACCGAGAAAGCCTGGTGATAAGAAGGGGCCATTTCAGATGGTCATTCGAAACTGTGTCCCTGTGGATCAGATTCGCAAATTAATTACTAAACCAGAAGCGTCAGCAAAGAAGTAGAAAATTAGATTATGGATTACGAATCAGACGCAGCAGTCAGTGAATATTTACTGATGCATTATGGAAGTGACGAAGAACGGATGCCGTGGAGTGTGGGTCGCATGTCAGCGATCGATTTCCCTGCCGTGACAGTGAATTATTTTACTCAGAAGCGAGTAGATCTCAGCTTGGACTTAGGTTGTTCAGTGGGGGGCTCATCGTTTCAACTTAGCAAGACCTCTAAGAAAGTGATAGGCATTGATTTATCGAAAAAATTTATCGATGCGGCAAATGCGATGAAAGCAAATGGTCACATCAACTATAAATACCAAGAAGACGGGAGCGTGTATGCGGATGGTGAAGCGACATTGTCATCTGGTGTGAAGCCTGAAGTAATCAGCTTTGCAGTGGGTGATGTCTTAAGACTGCCAGATGGATTTAAAGATTTTGACCGAGTTCATGCATCTAATTTACTGTGTAGAGTGCCTGACCCAGAGAAGCTGCTAAATCGTCTTTCATCACTCGTGAAGAAGGATGGAGAATTAGTTTTGGCAACTCCGTTTAGCTGGCTGGAAGAATACACACCTAAAGAAAATTGGCCAAAAGGCGATAGCTGGACTTGGCTGCAAAATCAACTGTCAGATGACTTCGTATGCTTGCAGCATGCGGATGAAACTTTCACGATGCGTGAGCACTTGCGTAAGTTTCAACTAGGTGTTTCTAAGGTAAGTAAGTGGCGTAGAAAATAGTATGTCTATGTATGGGGGGGAGCAGGAGCCGAATAGAGATAAACCTCGGCATGAAGGTCTAAAGCAGAAGGTCTGGGAAATTATCTTTGAGGCGGAGACGCCGCTGGGGAAGCTCTTCGATGTGACTTTGCTGTGGCTGATATTTTTCAGTGTTCTGGCTGTGATGCTAGAGACTGTGGATAGTGTGGCTGGTAGGTATGGAGAGTGGCTTACGGTGGCGGAATGGGTATTCACGATCATTTTTACAATAGAATACACGTTGAGGCTGTGGGTGACACGAAGGCCGCTGCGTTATGCAATGAGCTTTTTTGGTATCATTGATTTGATTTCCTGTATTCCGAGTTACATCGCACTATTCTTGGTGAATACTTCAGGTTTTGGAGTGATCCGTATTTTGAGATTGCTACGTATCTTCAGGATTCTCAAGATGGCTCATCATATTAGGGGAGCGAGTGTGATAATGACTGGTCTGCGCAAATCTCGTGCAAAAATCACGGTGTTCTTTTTCGCTGTGTTTATCTTTTCTATCATCGCTGGCACTTTGATGTATTTTGTAGAAGGTGGTGAGCCTAACACACAGTTTACGAGTATTCCTATGAGCATTTACTACGCGGTAGTTTCTATTGCGACAGTGGGATATGGCGATATTACCGCAACCACTGATCTAGGTAGATTCGTGACGACGCTGATGATCCTAGCTGGTTATGCTATTATTGCAGTGCCGACAGGTATCGTGAGTAGTGCGATGATTTCTGCTGAAAATCAACCAGACGAAACCACTGACGCCTGTAAGAGCTGTGGAGTGCATGGCCACCTTGCTGATGCGAATTTCTGCCGTAAGTGTGGCGATGACTTAGACTAACTATTAGTTGTTCGGTTGGGACAGAGCTAGTAAAGTTCTGGCGGCATTGAGCTTAGCGTCCGTGATGACGAGACGTAGCTTGTCTGACTTTATTCTGGATTGAATGGTCGTTGCTATCTCGTTTTGGATTTCATCTGAGGCTTTATTGACTCGGCTGTTTTTCCCAGTGAGATACATCACGAGCATGGTGATGATGCCTGCGGGAATGATTGAGAGTAGTAGACTAGTCAGCCATAGTGAAGCAGGTGGTGCAGGGTAGCTACCCCAATCAGGAGCGGTTGTCCCTGCCGTTTCACGAAGTGCGATGAAGTAATCTGCGTAGAGTGCTATCGCTGGACCTAGTAACATCACCCAGAAAATAGCGAATGCGGCGAAGCCTCCAAGCCAGATAGTGAAGGCTGAGATGCGGCGCTTCTTGATTACTTTTGAGATGATTTCTTGCGCCTCGATTTCGATTCCTGTTAGACCTTGGATATCGATAGTGTTGGCTGTCGTTTGGTTGATTTCCTGGTCATCATGTTCTGTCACTGCGCTGAGTGTGTGGGAGAAATTTTTGATATCATCACGGTAGGCGTCGTTGATGAGTGAGCGCAGTCGCTGGTGAGTTTGTTCACGGAGTGATTGTTCGAAGTTACGAGTTTTTGACCATGATTTCACTGAGTGGAATGCTGTCATCACCAATGATGGGACGCTGCCTAGCGTGGTGAAAATAAGTCGATCCCATGCGCCCTGTGTTAAACCTAGAATACCCATGAGCGAACGATAGGGGAAGAGTAACGCAGGTGAGCGGTCAATGGCGTCTGCTCTGAATCTAGAACGAATCCCGAGGCGTAGCTGAGCTGGGTCGCCGATGATCTCTTTCTGTATGGTAGCGGGGAGTGACTGGTTGAGTTGATCGAGTCGCTCCACTGGAGAACCTATACGCTGGCGGAAGTCTGTTAGAGCTGTGGCTAGCTCGTCACGGGTGTGCTGGATGCGTTGTTGCAGCTGGCTTTCGCTATGTCTCGTGAGTGCCGCTGAGTCAGTGATGAGGGGGGTGAGAGCTTGGGATAACTTTTGACGTGTCTGCTCTCTGACGGTGGATTCGCCTGCGATGCCTGCGTCTGGGATGTAGATGGCTGGTAGGATCGTGGCATTCGGTGCATGTGCTGACCAACGGTTGATTTCAGATTGGCAATCTTGTCTCACTGAGTCAGCTGCTTCGACACTATCGCCTTCAGGTCTGAATCTGATGATGGGGATGATCAGGGAGCCATCCATGGAGCTGATAAATGTGTGCAGTGCTGCGTCTCTGATGTTAGCTGCTGATGTTGCCAGTAGCTTAATGTTAGATGATGTGAGAGCTACGCTTGAAAGAGATTCTAAAGTAGGGTCGTGATCTGAGAAGCCCGGTGAGTCAGCTAAAAGATACGGAGAACCGAGGTCTAACAGGTTTTGCGGCGAGAGCTTGATGAAGCGTTCACCATCGGTTAGTGGAGCGAGTGGTTGTTGAGTTCCTAGCCAGGTGAGCTGCATGCTACGCTGAGCTGCGTTTTGACCTGAAGGGATTAGGCTGAGAGCTTCTTTGGTCGAGTCATTGTCGCTGATAAACGTGCGTGCTAGCCAGCTCTTACCTTCACCTACTTTTCCTACCAGTGCGATGCTTGTAGAGCTGGAGGATAGACCAGTCTGAATCCTCTGAGCATCATCACGGAGCGATTGAGTGATGCGCTTAACGGTGCGAGTCAGTGGGGCATCGTGACCGAGTAATTGCTGCACAGCTTTGTCTGCATTGTCAGCTAGTGCGATGGATGGGGGAGTTGTTAGAGTTTGAGAGTGGTTCATTAATCTGATCTTTCTGTTAGGATAGCATCGGAGTCGGTAAAGTTCCAGAGATGATTCTGGGTCAGTGGAGTGACTGCTGGGAAGCTAGGGAGTTCTGGTGATGGACTGAGCTTGTGGCTGGTTTTACTGCCGTTAGAGTTCTTGTAGTTGACAGTGATCGGTTGGTCTCTGAGCTGTCTCGGAATATGGAAGATGTCACAAGCTATCGAGAATAGACGAGATAAGTAGGGCAGTGTGTTGTCCTTTAGGAGTGAATCTTGGAAGCCTAGTGCTGCGACGGCTGTTCCGCCAGCGGTGACACTGAGTGCGATGCCGCTACTAATGGCATGAGAGACAGAAGTGGCCGCGAAGAGTGTGGCTCCACCGTCAACAGCAAGTGTGCCGATGCCAGCGACAGCAGCTAATCCGCCGAGTGTTCCTAACAGAGCTTTGCCTCCGATGGTGAATTTCTGCATGAGGTTAAATCCATCCCAGTATTCTTTCGATGAATCATCAAGCTGTTCTGAGTCGAATTCTTCGATCGGGTGTTGCTGAAATCTCTGAAAGGCTGCGTCCCATCCTTGTTCGATCTCTTCAGTAGAAAGTGTGGGTGGACACCAGCGCTGTGAATGCATGCGTCTGGCGATAGATTCGCTGCTGGCTAGATTAAGGCTACCCAGTCTTAGGTTCTTTTTAAGCTTCTCTTCGAGGTCTTCTATTTTTTGTTTGGAGAAGTTTTTTAGATTCAGGCTGGTGATGATCTTCTTAGATTTAACCAATGCTTTTTCAAACGGCTTGGCTAGCTTGAGTGGTAGCCTAAGGGCGAATGGGGCAGTGCGGACGAGGCTTTCATGCAACGCATCAGCGAATTCTGGCGACATGATCTGTAGTGGCTCACCTGTGGTCTCATCCATCATCATGTTGTGACATGTGTTGAGCAGGCCTTGGTGGATCTGAGATATTTCAGCCTCGGATTCAGCGACCCATGTTGAAATGAACGAATGGGCTGAGTTCTGTAGCTGTTCTAGCTCACGACGGTGGTCCTGGACTTTGCGTTGTTGGATTTCTGCGGTGTCTAGGCTGTTAGAGAGTGTGAGTAGGTCGGATTGGCTGTCAGTTCCTTCTTCTAGTGGGTAAAATTGTGGAGCTTCTTTTTGGTCGAACTTTTCTACTAAGCGAGCTGGTGTGTAGTGTCTCCAGCCTGGCTTGCTGTCACGGCCTTCGATAGCGAAATCAAAGGCACCGTAGACATGATCCGTGTGAATAGAGAATTGCTCTAACAGACGAGTGACATCTGAGTCATCGAGTGTCTGTTGCGGCTGACCTTCCTCTGGGCGGATCATATTGATCAGTAGATAAAGTGGGGCGGATGCCATGCGCTGACGTAGCGAGCGAAGTAAAATAGCGATGAGTCGGTCACGGATAGCGGAGCGGTTCCAGACTACTAGAAATGCGGAGCAAACTCTGGCTGCGGCAGCGAGGAAGTCGAGTCGTGGGTTTTCAGCTTCGCTCGGAGCGTCCTCAAAATCTGAAGTTTCATCATGAGTCTGGATGTCTGGGCAGTCTAGTAGGCCAGCGCCGAGAGAGTCGAGCTGTGGGTCGCCAGCGATGAGCGGGATGGAGAGAGTTTCTAGATGGTCACGGCCACTGCGATATTGCTCTGCTGCGATCTCTGGGGAAGAATCTAGGAATTCCACACCGTGAGGGTGAGCGGTGGAGATGAGTTCTAGGAGTAGAGATTTATAACTAGCGTCATCTAGCCATGACTGGGGAACCCAATAGACAAAGCGATGTGTGCCTGTGCTGCTGGAGCTGCCACGGGGGACTCTAGCTCGGCCAGCCTCACTGAGGAAACTGGCGACTACGCTGGATTTGCCAGAGTTGAGCTGACCAGTGACTGCTAGAATAGGGTGTTGGCTGAGTTTCTCTGCTGTGCGGAGGCTTCTTAGAGTGGCTGAGATTTCTTCTTTGAGGCTGTGTTGACCAGCTTTATTAAGAGCTTCTGAGAGGCCAAGTGCTGCGCCATCATTTGGCCAAAATGAGGTCAAAATAGATCGAGGATCGATTTCGGCGGAGGGAGCATCTGAAGTCATGCGCATATGTTAGAGGTGAATTGTAAATTTCACAAGGTGAGATGCTGAAAATACTGTTAAATCAGTGGTTGCGGTGGAGTTGAAATTATGTATTGTCGATTCATCAACATGAACAAACCATCTTCAGATAACGACTCTTTAGATCTTAGTTCCCTCGACTTTGGCCCAGCATGGGCGAAAAAAGGTGGCGAATCTAAGAAGCAGTATAAGGAATATAAAGGACCTAAAGCACCGAGAGGTGGAAAAGAGGGTAGAAAACCACGTCCAAACAGGTCAGACAGACCTCAAGGCGGGAACAAATCAGAAGGCCAGCGAGGCAATGCTAGAAAGGGTAGTGGCTTTAAAGAGCGCAGACCTAGAGCAGTATTTGTGCCTGCACAAGAGGGCATCGAAGCAAGCATTATGCCGATTGAAGCTGGTGTTGATAATTTAGCAAAAGAGATCACGGCATCAGGACGCACCTACTCAGTATTCGAGCTTGCTCGCGTAGTGCTAGGAGCTAGAGACAGATTTAGCATCGTCTTACTTAAGAAAGAAAACGGTCCAGACATGTTCCAGTGCACGCATGACGACGCTGTGTTCCTCACTAAAGATGAATGCATCAACCATGCTGCAAACTCTGAGTGGATCAATGAACTCTATAAATCTGAAGAAGTGGAGATGGAAGCACCAGCTGGTAACTTCCAAAACATCGCAAAATGTGGATTTAGCGGAGAACTTCTAGGACCTACAAATTTCCATGGTTATCAAGACAGAGTGATTGAGCTTCACAGAACGAAGTTTAGCAATCTCTCTCTAGAAAACTATAAGAAGCGTATCGTGACAGAATCTGGAGATGATATTGTCAATCTCTGGAAAGAAAGCATGACTAAGCGTGTGATTTACAAGCTCGTCGCAGATGAAGCTATTACTTTTGATAGTCGCTCAGCGATGATTCAGCACTTTAGTTCAGATGCAATCAATGAAGTCTTCAACAAGACTCACAAGGCTCAGGTGCCATCAGAAATCGATGCGAAGAAACTTTCACCAAGCTTACTAACGAATCTCAAAGAGGTGATCCAAGATCAGCGCAGATACCCGGGTGCATTATCATCCTTCCTCTGCCGCCAGCTCTCTGGTCGTCAGCTCGCTGTCTTCAAGTGGCAGGGCAAGCTTCACTGTGGCCCATCACGTCCGCATTCTCTACCGGAAGAACTTACTATGGCGGATCGCCCTGGTAAGATCTACGGATGGATCATGGAAAACATTGGTGGTGGAATCGATGAACTCTGGAAAGCAGTATGCCCAGCAGATATCGATGATAAAGCTAAGTTTGACTGGTATCATGATCTTCACTGGCTTATCAATGCAGGTTACGTGATCTTCATGAATAGTGGACTTCTCTACCCATCTAGCGCATCTAAAAAGCCAGCTGCACCACAGCAGGCGAAAAAAGCAGCCAAGAAAACAGCAAAAAAGGCAGCGAAGAAAGCTCCTAAGGTAGAAGCGAAGGCAGAGGCTAAAGAAGCCGCTCCTGAGGTGAAGCCAGAAGTGGTTGCTAAGAAGGATGATGCTCCTATAGAGACACCAGTAGAACCTACTGTTGAAGCTCCTAAGGATGCCCCATCTGACAAACCTGCTGAGTAATTTATAATCTATGGATTTCTTTCTAGGAACGGCTTTTATCACTCTAGTGATTATCGCCATTGGCTTTATTGCGTCTGGTAAATTTGGAACTTTAGCAGATGTTAAAGGGTATGTAGCTGTGAAGGCGAAGCGTTACCCGTGGGTCATCGCTGGAGCTACATTTTCTCTTATGTTGCTAGGGCAGACGATGCTTAGTTTCTTTGTAAATGCCTATATCCTTTTGGGGTGGGGCGTATTTGCTGTAGTTCTCATGATCACGGTGCTTAGAAAGGCCTATAAAAACATGCAGCAAGCGCCTGATAGAGGTGAACTTACTGAGATGGATGAAGAAGAGAGCGAAGAGCTAGACGAAGAAGAAAACTAAATTTCAAAACAATGATAGCGAGACTCAGAGGAAACATTTTAGAATCACTACCGAACAGACTCATTATTGATGTTAATGGAGTCGGCTATTTGGTAAGCATTCCTCTCTCTACCTACGATAAGCTGAATCCTCAAATAGGGGACAAAGTGGAAGTTCATACACATCTGCATATTCGCGAGACTGCGCATACTCTGTATGGATTCGCTTCTGAGGAAGAGAAGGAGTTGTTTTTACTACTGATCGATCG
>CAKZNV010000170.1 GCA_937132085.1 uncultured Rubritalea sp.
AGACTGGAGGGCGATCAAGTGGTTGACAATTTATCGCGGCTAAAAATCTCTCTCTGCTATTCATGCGCTTTCCATACAGCCAGAACCGACGAATTGCACGTGAAAAAAGAGCTGTGTTGAGTGTATCGGCCGATACTGGACAAAATATGCATAGTAAGTATTCTCAGAGGGAGTATGAAATTAGAGAGCTTAGGCTATAAAGTGATAAAATCTGTAGTGAGTGAGGCGCAAGTTTCTAGGCTTCGTGTTGAGGCCGATCGTGTGGCTAAGGTTGCTGGGAGTGTTTGTGTTCGGCATCTGAGGAGTAAGTCTGAGATTTTCTCTGACTTGGCATTGTCTGATGAGCTCAAGGCCCTTTTACCTTCAGGGTCGATGAGACCAGTAAGGACTATTTTGTTTGATAAGACGCCTGAGCGGAACTGGCCAGTAAGTTGGCATCAGGATTTGACTATTGCGGTTAAAGAAAAAGTGGAGGTTTCTGGTTATGGACCTTGGTCGTTCAAAGATGGCTTTCCTCATGTGCAACCTCCAGTGGAGTTACTTGAGGGCATGGTGACTATCAGAATTCACCTAGATGATGCCTCATCAGAGAATGGAGCGTTGAAGGTGATCGAAAGTAGCCATTTACTAGGGAAGTTGTCATCCTGTGAGGTTTTGGAAAAAGTATCCGAGGAGGTAGTTTGTGAATGTGAAGCTGGGGATGTGCTTATGATGAAGCCGCTTGCTCTTCATGCTTCGAGTAGGTCGGTAGTTCCATCTAGAAGGAGAATTCTTCATTTTGAGTATGCTCGATCTGAGGATTTGGATGATGCTCTGGAGTGGGCGGAGTCGAGATAAGGAAAAGTGGTGTGTTTGATTCAAAATGAATTAGAGATTAATTTTTTCGGGAATAACTGAGTTCCTGTAGTCTCTCAAGAATGACACTGTTTAAAAATAAATGACTTTCAATAAATGTCGTTATTTCTCAGGTTGCAAAAATATTAAATAAGTATGAAATTCCTCCCTATAAACAAACTCGTTAAGTCACTCCTTTTGTTGTTGAGTGTGTCTCAAGCTCAGGCAGCAATTATCTTTAATCTTAATTTTACTCCAGATGCGCTAGCTCAGTATAGTGTTGCTGAGCAACAAGCTTTTACTGATGGCTTGGTTTTTTGGGATAGCATCATTGATGGTCACCAAGATGGGGTAGATAGAACTTTTACGCTGACTGTTGATGCCTTTGATCAGGCTCCAGCTGGTGGATTTATTACTCTAGGTAGTGCTGGTCCTGGGGGCAGAGTATTCACGAATGTTGTAGCGGGTGCTGCTCCAGCTAATTCAAGATACATAGTAGCAACTACTGGCTTTGCGCAGTTTAACACGAACGCGGCTGCGGGAGCGCTTAGAGCAGACGTGATTTTACATGAGATAGGGCATACTTTAGGTATCGGCACACTATGGGAAGACAATGAGCTATATAATGATGGTGTTGCTAATAACAGTAACAGAACTGGGGCTGGCGCAGTAGGTCAATACACAGGAGCCAACGGAGTAACTGCTTATCAAGCAGAGTTTAACCAGGTTGGAAATTTTATACCAGTTGAGTTGGGCGGCGGCGGCACTGCTCATGGACATTGGAATGAAGTAGATGGTGGGAATGGCTTAACGGGGATAACAAATGCGGATGGTCAGGATTTTCGTGATGAGCTTATGACTGGATTTGCTGCGCCATCTGAGGGGGATAGCTTTGTGAGTGAGACGACAAAAAAGTCACTTATTGATTTGGGTTTCACTTTACACCCTGAGCCTGTGCCCGAGCCTTCGTCTACTGCTCTGCTGGGTCTAGGAGGATTAGCACTTGCGCTCCGTCGAAAGAGGTAAGGGGTGATAGAGTTAGCGTATGATGGTTTAAGGAATCTCAGTGATGCCTGCCATAATTGGTTTGACTTTCGCTGGTTCTGGTGGCGAATGGAGGTATGAAACTTATTATACGTAACCTCTCTCGCAATACTACTGAAGAGCAACTTAAGAAATTGTTTGTGGCCTTTGGTGAAGTGACTTCTTGTGACCTTGTTCTGGATAAAGAGACTGGTAAATCTAAGGGCTTCGGTTTTGTCGAGATGCCTAAGGAAGTGAATGCTCTGTTTGCTATCAAGAAGCTGAATAATAAAGAGATCTCTCAAGCTCGTATCAGAGTGAAGATCGCTGAAGAGAAGTAAGAGTTTTATTTTTCCATTGATGTCTGATGATAAACTAGAGCTTACGGCGTTTCATGAGGCTGGTCATGCGGTGATGGCTTTGGCTGTTGGTCGTGTGGTGAATAAGGTGGATGTGCAGGCTAAGGGGACTCGTCTAGGTGTCTGCAAGATGAGTAAAGGGCGAGCTGGTAAGGCGAAGTCCTCTAAGGCGAGTGCTGATAATTTAGAAGGAGAGTTGCTTATCTTGCTCGGCGGTATGGCCGCTGAGGCTAGAAAATCTGGTAGGTATAACATGCAGGGAGCGTCTCAGGATCTCCGTGAGGCTGAAAAGCTGGCGATGATGCGAGCAGGGAATGCTAATCAAGCTGGCAAGGTGCTGAAGCGTGCGATGGATAAAGTGCATCATTTGTTGTCCAAGCCTGAAGTCTGGGGAGCTGTAAAAGTGATTGCAGCGGGATTGGTAGAGAATAGCTCGATGAACGGCAAGGAAGCGAAGCATCTGTATGAGCTAGAATTAGCGAAAGTTAGTAAAAAATAGCGATTGTTGGTCATTTTGAGTCATTGTTTTGGTTCTTTAGAGAAAGTAAACTTAGCTTAACATTTTTCTTGACGGAGGGTGATGTGGGCTTGGGGTAGGGTAGAATGGGTTTGACATAAGGCTCAAAAAAGAGTATTTAACCGCTCCTAAGCGCTCCAAATGCGTCTAGATCCTCTAAAACACGATGATATCTATTGAATTTATGCCGGTAAACCATTCTCTAAATCACTCTATTTTATAACATTACAAAAACTCTCACATCTAGGTGGCTCCGATAATTACGGTGCCGCCTTTTTGCGCCTTATGGTGTAAATAATCCAAAAAAAACGACAAAATAGACAAAATACAAGCACTAAAACACAGCTAGCTTGATTAGAATTCAGACTTTTTTCTAAAAAAATGAAAAAAGTTTGAATTCTGCTCAATCCACTTCTGCCACCACTATATTCCTCTGTCCGCCAGTGATTGAGAGGATGAACATCGGCATCGAAGGGGCGAACAGAATCTAGGCCTATTAATCTAATTTTAACGCAATAATCACACTCAGATCGCTGGGTATGAGGATGGCACTAACCGATATACACTTAACCAACTACTAACCATGCTCGAAAGACGCTACTTCGGAACCATTGAGGAAGTTATTGAACCACCAAACCTTATTGAGGTTCAATCCAAGTCCTATGAGGACTTTCTCCAAAAAGACGTGCCTGCTAAGCAACGCATTGAAACCGGCCTACAAGCCGTGCTTATGGAGGTCTTCCCTATTAACAGCTACGATGAAACCATCGAACTCAACTTCAAGGAATATGACATTGAGGAGCCTAAGACAACGGCTCTAGAAGCACTACAGACTGGCGAAAGCTTTAGTGCTGCTCTCTATGTTACATTTAAGCTTAAAGACGAGACTGGCACAAAAGAAGAAAGAGTTTACATGGGTGAACTCCCAATGATGACTCGACGCGGCACATTCGTGATAAACGGTGCTGAGCGTGTTATCGTATCACAGCTTCACCGTTCACCTGGTATCTGCTTTGAGAAGTCATACCACCTTAACGGTAAGGAGCTTTTCTCATTCCGCATCATTCCTGACCGTGGATCATGGCTTGAGACTCAGTTTGACACAAACGATCTTCTCTACGTTTACCTCGACCGCCGTCGCCGTCGTCGTAAGTTCCTCGCAACTACTTTCCTCCGTGCTCTCGGATACCCTGACACACGTTCAATCGTGCAGGAGTTCTATGACATTGAGAAACTCAAGCTATCTAAGAAGATGGATGAAGAGGAACTCTCCTCACGCGTTCCTTTCGAAGACATCATGGATGGTGAGCAAGTTATCGCTAAGCAGTATGAGCCACTCACTATCGGTGTGGTCAAGCAGCTTCTCGAGCTTGGCACTAAGTCTATCGAAGTAATCGATTCACGTCAGGATGAAATCATTCTTAAGTCACTTAAGAAAGACCCTGCACATGATGAAGAGTCAGCTCTTAAGGACATGTATCGTAAGCTTCGCCCAGGAGATCCTCCGACAGCGGCAAACGCAAGAGCGCTTCTTAAGCGTCTCTTCTTCGATCCTAAGAAGTATGACCTCACACGTGTTGGTCGTTA
This sequence comes from uncultured Rubritalea sp., assembly GCA_937132085.1. Lineage (GTDB taxonomy): Bacteria > Verrucomicrobiota > Verrucomicrobiia > Verrucomicrobiales > Akkermansiaceae > Rubritalea. Next base: position 4,321 of record CAKZNV010000170.1, read on the forward strand.
CAAGATCAACAAGAAGCTCGACATCGATGTAGATTCAGGCGAACGCACTATGGTAGGAAAAGATTTCCTCCATGCTGTAAAATACATCCTCAAATGTAAGAAGGGTGACGGAGTTCTTGATGATATTGATCACCTTGGATCACGTCGTGTGCGTGCAGTTGGCGAGCTTCTTGCTAACCAGTGCCGCGTAGGTCTTGCTAGAACAGAGCGTCTCGTAAAAGAGAGAATGACTTTGTTTGATGTAAACATCGAAGGAATGACTCCTCAGAAGCTTATCAACCCTAAGGCTCTATCAGCAGTGGTAAGAGACTTCTTCGGTAGATCACAGCTTTCACAGTTCATGGACCAGACTAACCCTCTGGCAGAACTCACACACAAACGTCGTCTCTCAGCGCTAGGACCTGGTGGTCTTAACCGTGACCGTGCAGGCTTCGAGGTGCGTGACGTTCACCCATCTCACTATGGCCGTATCTGTCCTATTGAGACTCCGGAAGGTCCAAACATTGGTCTAATTAACTCAATGTGCACATACGCACGTATCAACGAGTTTGGTTTCATTGAGACTCCATACCGTAGAGTTGAAGGTGGAATCGTTACTAATAACATCGAATACCTAACAGCGGATGAGGAAGAAAAATTCCTCATCGCACAGGCTAACAATCCACTCAGTAAGAAGGGTGAGTTCTTGAGCAAGCGCATCACAGCTCGTGAGCGTGGTGAGTTTATGGAAATGGACCCGAGCACGGTTCACTACATGGACGTTTCTCCTAAGCAGCTGGTTTCAGTTGCGGCTGGTCTCATCCCGTTCCTAGAACATGATGATGCTAACCGTGCGCTTATGGGATCTAACATGCAGCGCCAGGGCGTGCCACTCCTCGTATCTGATGCTCCACTCGTGGGCACAGGTCTAGAGGCTAAGGCTGCGTCAGACTCCCGTTCAGTAATTACTTCTGAATCAAACGGTGTTGTAGCCGCTTCCACAGGTGAAATGATCGTCGTTACTAAAGATGGTGTTCTCCCAGTGAGCGACGAGGCATTCCTCTCAGACACTACTTCAGTGAAGAGCGATCCAGCAGCAGGTATCTTCGTATACCCACTGCGTAAGTTCATGCGTTCAAACGCAGGAACATGCATGAACCAGAAGCCAATCGTAATGCGTGGTGATAAGGTGAAAATCGGCCAATGTATGGCTGATGGACCTAACACGGAAAACGGTGAGCTAGCTCTCGGTCGTAACGTTCTCGTGGCATTCATGCCTTGGAACGGATATAACTTTGAGGATGCTATTGTTATCTCTGAAAGAGTAGTGAAAGAGGACATCTATACCTCTATCCACATCTCTGAGTATGAGTGTGCAGCTCGTGATACTAAGCTAGGACCTGAGGAAATCACACGTGATATTCCAAACGTAGGTGAAGAAGCTCTGAAGAACCTCGACCACGACGGTATCGTCCGTATTGGTGCAGAAGTTGGACCTGGCGACATCCTCGTAGGTAAGATCACTCCTAAGTCTGAGACTGAACTCGCTCCTGAAGAAAGACTTCTTCGTGCGATCTTCGGTGAGAAGGCAGCAGACGTGAAGGATACCTCACTCCGCGTTCCTTCTGGAACAGTCGGTATCGTTCAGGACATCCGCATTTCTACTCATGGACTAGCTAAGCGTAAAGGCGATGCTAACCCAGAGGAGATGAAGAAGCAGCTTAAGAAGATCAACACTGACTACAAGAAGAAGAAGGACTCACTCACTGACCAGCTCACTGAGAAGCTTTCTGACATCCTACTCGGTGAGAAAATCCCACTCGACGTTGTTAACGCACAGTCAGGTGAGATCATCATCCCAGCTAACCGTAAGATCACTAAGACCTTACTAAGAAAGCTAGCAGCGATTCACGATCACATCGAGATCGACCCATCACCTATTCGTAACAAGATCCTTGAGATCATCTCATCATTTGAGTCACGCTTCCAGGAGCTAGACACAGACCGTGAGCGTCGTTTAGACCAAATGGAGTCAGGAGACGAAGTAGATCCAGGCGTAGTTAAAGAAGTAAAAGTCTATGTTGCCAAGAAGCGTAAGCTCTCTGTAGGTGATAAGATGGCTGGTCGTCACGGTAACAAAGGTGTTGTTGCGATTGTTGTTCCTGAAGAGGACATGCCATACCTAGAAGACGGAACTCCTGTTGACATCTGCTTGAACCCACTTGGTGTTCCATCTCGTATGAACGTAGGACAGGTTCTTGAAACTCACCTCGGTGTTGCAGCTAAGGCTCTCGGATTCACAGTGGCTACCCCGATTTTCGACGGTATCCCTGAAGCAGAAATCTGGAAGTTCATGACTGAAGCTAAGAAGGTAGATGGTGTGAAATTCGTCGGTGACGGCAAAGGCAAAGCGCGTGAGCGTAAAGCAGGAGAGCCAGAGACTAGCGGTTACACATGGATCGGCGACGGTAAGGACGGCACAGTAGGTGGTAAATCCACTCTCTATGACGGACGCACTGGAGACGCATTCCACCAGCCAGTGGTTGTGGGAATGATCTACATGCTGAAGCTAGGTCACCTCGTAGCAGACAAGATCCACGCTCGTGCTGTGGGACCATACTCACTCGTTACTCAGCAGCCGCTGGGTGGTAAGGCACAGTATGGTGGTCAGAGATTCGGTGAGATGGAGGTATGGGCGCTTGAAGCATATGGCGCTGCTTACACTCTTCAGGAAATGCTCACTGTGAAGTCTGATGACGTCCAAGGAAGAACTAGAATCTATGAAGCGATCGTCAAAGGCGATAACAACCTAGAAGCTGGAACTCCTGAGTCATTCAACGTTCTCATGAAGGAAATGCAGTCACTCGGCCTAGACGTTCGTCCAGGTAAGGGACTCGCAGCGCAAGAAGACGCTCAGAGCGTGATCGATAGCGGTGATTTCTCACTAGATGATCTAACTCTCTAAAATCAACACATAAAGGGGTAGCTCCGGCTACCCTGACTAAAACAACTACCAAATAACTTATAACAAATTACAAATAACATGAGTGTTGAAACAAATTTACGTGAACTCTTCGGAGTCGACGACAAACCAGAGGCATTTGACCACGTAGCAATTACGGTTGCTAACCCAGAGATCATCCGTGGATGGTCTAAGGGCGAGGTCAAGAACCCAGAAACAATTAACTACAGAACCTTCAAGCCTGAAAAGGGTGGTCTCTTCTGTGAGAGAATCTTCGGTCCATCACGTGACTGGGAGTGCACCTGCGGAAAATACAAGAGAGTGAAGCACAAGGGCGTCATCTGTGACCGCTGTGGTGTGGAAGTAACTCTATCTCGCGTTCGTCGTGAGCGTATGGGCCACATCGAGCTCGCTGTCCCAGTGACTCACATCTGGTTCTACAAGTGTATGCCATCAAGAATCGGTCTCATGCTCGACATGAGTGCTCGTCACCTTGA
>CAKZNV010000171.1 GCA_937132085.1 uncultured Rubritalea sp.
CGGGGTAAGCGTTCTAAGCCGGGGTTGATGCGTCAGCATTTGACTTGTGTTAAGGCGGCGTTGGAGGTTTGTGGTGGTGTGGCTTCTGGGGATGAAATGCATTCTACTGAGCTGGTGTTTAAGCCGGGTGAGGTGAAGGCTGGGGATTACGAATTTCGGATTGGTTCAGCGGGGAGCACTACCTTGATTTTGCAGACGGTTTTGCCAGCGCTGATGTTAGTGGCTGAGAAAAGCACGGTGGAGATTCATGGTGGGACACATAATCCGATGGCTCCGACGGCTGATTTTATTAAGAGAGCGTTTCTTCCTCAGCTTGAGAAGATGGGGGGTAGTGTGGATTTCGAATGTGTGCGATATGGCTTTGCTCCTGCTGGGGGTGGTTGTATTAGGGCGGAGATTGAGCCCGTGCAGTCGTTCTCTAATGTCTCGATTTTAGAGCGTGGTGAAATGGTTTCGCAGGAGGTGAGTTGTGTTCTTGCGAATGTGCGAGAGGAGGTGGCGGATAAAGAACTTGGAAGGGTGAAGTCGGCTCTTGAGTGGGGTGATGAGCGTTTTAAAATCGTGAACTGCGATGATGTTGATGGTTCAGGTAATGTCTTGTTTATTGAGGAAGTCTTTGAGAATGCTGTGCTGCATATTACTTCGCTAGGGGCGATGGGTAAGACGGCTGGGAGAGTCGCTGGAGATGCGGTGAAGGCGTATCAGACTTTTGTTAAATCGAAGGCGGCTGTAGATCAGAGGTTGGCTGATCAGTTGTTGCTGCCTATGGCGGTGGCTTCTTCTCGGGGTTGTGGCTTAGGGGAGATTAAGACGATTGGGATGACGAACCATATTAAGACGAACATTCAGCTGATTGAGCAGTTCTTGGACGTGAGGTTTGAGATCGATGATAGCGAACCGGGTGGTTTGGTGATTCGGGTGTGATTTTGGTAGCTTTGCTACGTCATTGGTTGACTGGTTGATTAGTCATTGGTCGGATGTTGTGTAGCTTGGGGAAATGGAGGTTTAGCGATTTTCTTTATTGGTGAAGAGGGTGGGGATGGAGAAATTGGTTATGAATAGTGTGGTCTGGGTGAAGTCATTAAAGCTTATCTAGTGAGTGGATTTAATGAAGAGGTCGATGATTTCCCAGCATAAAGTTCACCTTCAGAGAACGCTTGTCTAGACGGGGGATACCGAGGGATGCGGCGTTGCCTTTCCCCCGGCTGGTATGAGTTTCCCCGATTGGGGAAAGGGGAGATGGTGGTCTAGCGGTTTTCTTTATTGGTGAAGAGAATGGGGATGGAGATGCCTGAGATGAATAGAGCGATAATGAGATTTATCGCAAAGAGAGAGGCTGCTCTGAGGTCTGAAGTGTCTTGTGAGTTGTCTGATTGTAGCCAGTAAATACCAATGGCAAATATTGCCCAAGCTAGGTATAGAAGTATTTTTGTATAGCGTTTAAGTTGGTAAATCGATTCTGGAGCGTTGACGAAGTAGAGTATGCAGATTCCTGATACAGTCCCGATAGGGATGCTTGTGAGTAGGAGGATGATGAAGATGAAAAGCATGGTCTGGGGAAATAATTAATACTTATCCCATGAGTAGGCTTCTAGTTCTGTTCGGAGTTCGTCTGATATTCGAGGAAACTTTTTGGCTTCATTAGTATTTGTTGAGAAAGAAGTTTTATGGATTTCACCGTCTCTGGTGATTGCGTAGATTCCATTTTCGGTCGTTTCCGTGTTAATTTTGAGCGTTCCGATTTTCCAGATGTCAGGGTCAGCGCTTGAGACCGTTATTCTCGGAGCTTTTTTTCCGACTACGATGATGCCAGTTTGAGCATGATACTTTGTTTCTGGATGGCAGTGATATTGATATGAAAAACTGTCCTTTGATGACGTGAAACCAATCGCATGGTGTATAGAGCGAGGTTCTGCTCTCTTCAAGTAGTAAAATATGGAGATGCAGGTGAGCAGAGTGATGATTAGTGCTGCTGGGATGAGTTTTTTAGCCATGTGGTGTGAGTAGATTTAATGAAGTGGTCGAGATTTCCCAGCATAAAGTTCACCTTCAGAGAACGCTTGTCTAGATGGGGGATACCGAGGGATACGGCGTAGCCTTTCCCCCGGCTGGTATGAGTTTCCCCGATTGGGGAAAGGGGAGATGGAGGTCTAATGTTTATGTTTTTTTGTGAATATGATAGTGAGAGTTAGGCCAGTGATGAATAGTGCTACAATAAGGTTAATAACGTAAATGAAAGCAGCTCCGAAGCCTACTCCAGTTCCCTCGGTGCCGTCTAGTCTAGGCTCTACTGATACAGACCAATAGATAATTCCTATAAGGTAACCAATCCAAACGAGCGCTAATAATATTTTACTGACAGTGATTGATTTTAGAATCCGTGTCGGGCTTTTTATGAAGTGGAGTATGGCTATGCCCAATGCAATACCTAGTGCGATACTAATTAAAGCAATGAAGGTGAATATGGTTGGTAACATAAGGTGTTAAATCAGATACTCTACTATGGAGTCTACTAGTAGGGAGCCGGGTTTTGTTAGGGTGAATTGGTTCGAAGGGGTGAGGGTGGCCATGCCTTCAGTGATGATGTTTTGGGCGGTAGTTTGTTCGGTTTCTGTTAGGATGCTGAGTGGGATGCCTTCGGCGGTGCGGAGCATGAGTGCGATGCGTTCGATGCGGAGGTCTTCTGCGCTGAGGTTTTCGATCTCAGTCTGAGCGTGGCCTACGTGTTCGATCTGTTTGATGTAGCCAGCGGTGTCTGGGAGGTTTTTCCAGCGGGTGCTCTGGATGGTAGAGACGGCGGATGGGCCGAGTCCTAGGTATTCTGAGCCTTGCCAGTAGCTGAGGTTGTGATGAGATTTACAGCCAGGCTTGGCGTAGTTTGAGGTCTCGTATTGCTCGAAGCCTGCATTGCCTAACAGCTCTTGGGTGAGTGTGAAGAATTTGGCGTTGGTTTCTGGGTCGTCGATGTATTCTCCGCTGGTGAGCTTGTCGATGAATTCGGTGTCTTCTTCGTAGGTGAGATTGTAGGCTGAAATGTGATCGGACTTGAGTGAAATAGCCGTTTCTAATGTGTCTCTCCAGCTGTCTAGTGACTGACCGGGGATGGAGAACATGAGGTCGATATTTATCTGTGGGATGCCAGCTTCTCTGAGTAGCGGGATGGTGTCGATCGCTTGTTGACGGCTGTGTTCTCGGCCTAGAGTTTTGAGGATCTTGTCATCGAATGACTGGATGCCTAGTGAAATGCGGGTGATGCCGAGTTGTTTGAAGAACTTGGCTTTTTCGAGGTTGAAGGTGGCTGGATTGGCCTCGAAGGTGAGTTCTTTTAGCTGGGTGAGGTCGAAGCAGTCGTGCAGCTTGGTGAATAGGTCATCGAGCAAGGTGCGTGAGAGCATGGAGGGTGTGCCGCCGCCGATGTAGAGGGTGGTGAGTGGTGGGGCGTTGAGTTTCTCTTTGTAGTGCTGAGCTTCTGTTTCTATCGCTTTGATAAATGCCCGCATGTCTGTGTTGCCAGGAGTGTGCTTATAAAAAGAACAATAAGGGCATATCCTGTGGCAGAACGGAATGTGGATATAAAGTTGCATTTAGATTTTGAAATAGATTTATGGTTATATTTCTATTGCAATAAGTTAAGGTTTCGTTCTAAAAAACGCAGTGCAACAGAAGATAGACTTAGGCAACGCTGTTTTAAAGGGCGTTTCAAGATCATTTTACATAAGTATCAGACTATTACCTAGGCTGATGCGTGAGCCTGTGAGCGTAGCTTACTTGTTAGCAAGAGCTAGTGACACAATTGCTGATACGGAGAAGGTGCCGATGGAGCTGAGAAAAGCTTGTTTGCAGAAGTTCTACGATGCTCTGAAGAATGAGGTTGCTAGGGATGAGCTGTTGGAGATGATTTCTAGTAAGTTTGTAAACTATCAGACGAATAAGAAGGAAGAGATGCTTTTGAGAAGGCTGGAGGATGTCTTCGGCTGGTATGATACGGTGCGTGAGTGGGCATGGGATGCGATCAATGTCGTTTTAAAACCGATAGTGGAAGGTCAGCAGTGGGATGTAGATTATTTTGGAGAAGATGGTCCTAAGCAGATCGATACTGAGGAACGTCTGGAGAAATATTGCTATCAGGTAGCGGGTTCAGTCGGTGAGTTTTGGGGAGTGGTTGGAACTGAGGCTTATCACAGATTTACTGATTTAGAGTTTGAGAAATTGCAGTCGCTCGGTGTGAAGTATGGCAAGGGTCTGCAGCTAGTGAATATTCTACGCGATATGCCAGAGGATTTGGAGAAGGGTAGATGTTATATTCCAGATGTGGATTTTAAGGATAAGAAGGCTTTGTTGAGAGCATCTAAAATTTACCGTAGGAAGGCTCGTAAGTATCTGGAGCAGGGCTTGATTTATGCATCTTCGCTTAGACAGAAACGGACTAAGATTGCGACTGCTCTGCCTGCGTTGATAGGTCTGAAGACTTTAGAACTGATGGATGAGGCAGACTGGGAACAGTGGGAGCAGGGGATTAAGATTACTAGGAAGCAAGTGAGGCAATGTATGTGGAAGGCTTTTTGGCACTAGGTTAGGAGTTGGGTGAAGTTGGAGATTTTTTTTATACAGAATTTTCAGAATGAGGCAGGATTGACAGAATTTTGCTGGGGTTGATGGATTTTTTTACTGTGGGTTTTTGGGGGGTGGACGATGGAGCTTTTGAACTATGGGAGACTCTGAATTATGGAGCCAGCAGGATGGAATCGAATATTGTGTGGCTATAGATTCCTTAATAGGAACTATGATTTTTTCTTATCTTTAATTATGCAGAAGCTGATGCTTCCGATAAGAGTGAGGAACGCTGCTGCACTACCCCAATAGAGAGATTTCTTGTTACGTTCACTGCTTTCATCAAGAACCTGATTCATGTAAGAGTTTGAGCTTTTTAGACGCTCTAGCGGTGTTTGATCTGACTTTTCTACTTCTTGAGGTCGCTCGGCTTGCTGATTCTTTTTGATGATTTCGTGTGCTGTGAAATTAGCAGCGAAAAATGCAACGATAGTGAATAATATGATCAGAAAAATTTTCATACCAAATCTCTAGTTTATATAATCTGGCTAGGCAATGGAAATGTTGAACTAGCAGGATGGAACTGGTAACTGCTGGCTGGTAACTTTGGACTGGAGGAAGTCACCGACTTACGGCTACGTTTACTCTTGTGTTTTGTGTGGTGATGGCTTAGCTAGGCGTTACAAAGTTATGAGTAATTCTACCGCACAACTACCTGATTCTACTGGCCATTTTGGAACTTATGGAGGGATGTTTGTCCCTGAAACTCTGATGGCGCCTTTGCAGGATCTGGCCGCTGTCTATGAGGAGACTAAGAAGGATCCGAGTTTCCAGGCTGAGCTTGATGATCTTTTGAAGAATTTCTGTGGTCGTCCTACGCCTCTGTATTTTGCGGAGCGCTGGACTGAGAAGCTCGGTGGTGCGAAGATTTATCTGAAGCGTGAAGATCTTTTACATACTGGTGCGCATAAGATTAACAATGCTATTGGCCAAATTTTGCTAGCGAAAAGAATCGGGAAGAAGCGTATCATCGCTGAGACTGGTGCTGGTCAGCATGGTGTGGCTACGGCTACTGTTTGTGCTAGATTTGGTATGGAATGCATCGTTTATATGGGTGCTGTGGATATCGAGAGACAGGCTCCAAATGTCGCTCGTATGAAGCTACTCGGTGCTAAGGTCGTGCCAGTGACATCGGGTCAAGCTACGCTGAAAGATGCTGTGAATGAAGCGATGCGTGACTGGGTAGCGACTGTGGATCATACGCATTATATTTTAGGTTCGGCACTTGGTTCCCATCCATTTCCAATGATGGTGAGAGATTTCCACCGAGTGATCGGTCTGGAGGCGAAAGAGCAAATTTTAGAAAGAGAGGGAAGACTACCTGATCTGTTAGTTGCCTGTGTGGGTGGTGGGTCCAATGCGATTGGTCTGTTCCATCCATTCATCGGTGATGAGGCAGTGGCAATGGTCGGTGTTGAAGCTGGTGGCTATGGTATTGTTCCTGAGGGACATGCTGCGAGATTCCAAGGTGGTAAGTTAGGTGTTCTGCAAGGAACTAAGACTTGGTTGCTAGCGGATGATGATGGCCAGATAGAGTTGACTCACTCGATCAGTGCAGGTCTCGACTATGCGGCTGTGGGACCTGAGCATGCTTATCTGAAAGACATCGGCAGAGCTGAGTATGACTATGCGACTGATGATGAAGCTCTAGCAGCCTTCAAGGGATTGGCTGAAAATGAGGGAATCATTCCTGCTCTAGAGAGCTCACATGCACTTGCCTACGTGAATAAGGTAGCAGGTGATATGGGTAAGGATAAAATCATCATTGTGAATCTCTCAGGTAGAGGTGACAAGGACATGGAACAGGCGCTGAAGCATCTGGGAATGGCCTAACATTGGATCTCTAACAACAGAGATGAGTAAATTTCAGAAAATAGCCTTGGCTACCTTGATTTCAGTGATCGTGCTGATCTTCGTGGGGGCTGTGGTGCGTGCTACTGGTGCTGGGATGGGCTGTCCTGACTGGCCGAAGTGCTGGGGGAAATATATTCCACCTACGGATAAAAGCCAGATCGATGTCAGCACTCTACCGATAGAAAAATACAAGGCGAAGCGAGCTGCTGCTGGTGGGAATCCAGATGATATCACGGAGGAGACTGTTTTGGCTGAGTTCAATCCTGTGCATACTTGGATCGAGTTCATCAATAGAATGTGTTCTATGCCAGTGGGTATCTTTTCGTTGCTGCTGATGATTTATTCGTTTAAGTTCCGAAGCTCTAGACCAGCTTTATTCTGGGGAGCATTTACCTCTTTGTTCTTAGTCGGTCTGAGTGCCTGGATGGGGAAGAGGATTGTTGAATCAGGGCTGAAGCCGGGAGTGATTACGTCTCATATGGCATTTGCTATTCTGCTGATGTGCGTGCTGGTCTATCTAGTGTGGGCTGGTGGTGAACGTAAGAAACTCATTAATTTTAATAAGCTCGGAGGCTATATCAAGCGAGTGGGGCTAGTGCTGTTCGTGCTGATCCTAGCGGAAGGTGTGATGGGATCTCAGGTGCGTGAGATGACTGATACTCTCAAAATATCTCACGCTAATGAACCTAGAAAACTCTGGGTCGGCGAGCTGGAACAGACTTGGATGTATATTGTGCATCGGAGCTTCTCATGGATGATTTTGGCTTACGCAGTTTATCTGTTCTTCTTGTGTAGAAAGCATCGTGTTGGTGGTGTGAAGTGGCAGGAAAATGTGATTCTAGCGATGGTGGTTTCTCAGATGGTTTTAGGTTTAATCTTATCTCAGGTAGGAATTTTACCAGTGGTGCAGGTGTTACACATCGGTTTGTCATCGATACTCGTTTCAGCAATGTTCGCATGGATACTCGGAGCTTGGGGGAGAAATGAAGTCCAAGATTAGTGCTCCTGTCGATAGTGGTCTAGAGCAGGGTGTTTGGAAAAAGACATTCAGCTGGGATCTGTGCCGAGCGATGCCAATGGGTGTCGTGGAGACAGTGGTTACTACCTTTAGTATTCTAGCGGCGAATAAGTATCTCGACCTTAATGATGGTCTGAAAGGCCTACTCGTAGCGGGGACAGCGATTGGATTATTGTTGAGTATGTTTTCTACCGCTATGGTCAGAAGGCTGGGCTGGAGTGTGAACTGGAGTGTCACATTCGCATGGGCTATTTCGGCTGTTGGTTTTGCTAT
>CAKZNV010000172.1 GCA_937132085.1 uncultured Rubritalea sp.
AGTTCCACCCGCACAGCGTTCCCTGAAAGGGAAATTTATACCAGAATAGGGAAAGGCAGCGCCGCATCCCTATTAAAGGTTTCATCTCGATACACGTTCCCTGAAGGGGAACTTTATGCTGAACACGCTCGGATCAATCCCAAACATACTTCTCCTCAAAACTAATATTATATTTCTGCAATACCAACCTATATTCCTCCTGAAAACTCAGCTTCCGATGATGCTCTTTCTGATCATCTATATACTTAATCACCGATTCGATCTGTGAATACCCTATCGAAAAAGCCCCATAACCATCTTGCCATGCAAAGCCCTCAAACTCACCTCCTTTGCCATGAATCCATTTTGATGAATTACGCTTAATGTGACCAATAAACGCACTGAGCTTTTCAGTTCTAGGTTGTCTTACCAACAAATGAACATGATCGGCAACACCACCCACTCGATAACACTCCCAACCTTGATCACGTGTTGCTGTCGCTAGATAACGATGCATTTCCCCAATGATGTCGTCAGTCAACAATGGTGAGCGATTTTTCGTGCTAAAAATAATATGCAAGACGACCTGAGAAAGGGATTGAGCCATAAGATCTGTTTTAACATTATATGAACCGTTATGAAAGCCCCGAGCTAAAACAGCATAAAGTTCCCCTTCAGGGAACGATTATTGGTGGATATCAGGTAATAGGGATGCGTCACTCTGTTCCTGTCCCTATCCTGATATAAATTTCCCTTTCAGGGAATGGAGAGGATTACCAGTAGTTAGTAGTTAGTAGTTAGTAGTCAGTAGTCAGTAGTCAGTAGTCAGAACACAGAACACGAAGCACCATTCACTATCCCCCCATCGTGCACCAAAATTCTGTAAATCATGTAAATTCTGTCAAAAAAATCCCCCATCCTGCACCCATCCAAAAAATTCCGTTCCATCAACCCAGTTCCGTAATTTCCGTGCTCCTCCGCTAGTGAAACTAGTCCCGCAACTGCGGCGATGGTCAAAAAAAATCCATCGTGCTCCTAATCCATCCATGCACCCATTCGTAAAAATTCGTGCAGATTCGTGGTAAGCGCCGCAGGCCCCCATCAGCCCACGCACCTAAAACATAAAACCTAACCACCTAAAACCAGTCGCAAAGCGACAAAAAAGCCCCACCCGATTTCTCGGATGAGGCTCTATAATTTTTTCATAAAGCAGTCAGTTTCCTGACCGCTCTAGATCAATTCAACTTATTCAGCTGAATCTTTTTGCTTAGCTTCTTTAAGAGCTGCTTTGATGGACATCTTAACGCGGCCTTTGTCATCGATACCGATGCACTTAGCTGTGACTTGGTCACCTACTTTGACTACGTCTTCTGTCTTCTCTATGCGGCCTTCAGCTAGCTCAGAGATGTGGATGAGTCCGTCCTTACCAGGAAGCACTTCGATGAATGCACCGAATGTAGTAGTAGACACGATCTTACCTGTGTAAGTCTTGTTTACTTCTACTTCTGCGAACATTTGGCTCACCATTTCAACTGCACGGTCGAGGCTTTCCTTCTTAGCAGCGTAGATGTGGACTGTGCCGTCATCTTCGATGTTGAGGTCAGCGCCTGACTCAGCTTGGATTGCTTTGATGTTCTTGCCACCAGGTCCGATGAGCATGCCGATCTTGTCTGGGTCAATTTTCACTGACTCAATACGTGGAGCATTCTCGTTGATAGGAGCTGTCTCGTTGATCTCTGAAAGCATCTTCTGAAGGATAACCTCACGGCCTTCCTTCGCTTGGTATACTGCCTCTTCAAGAATCTTGAGTGGGATACCGTCGAGCTTGAGGTCAAGCTGGTAAGATGTCACACCGTCAGGAGTTCCACAGAGTTTGAAGTCCATGTCGCCATAAAAATCTTCAGAGCCAATGATGTCGAGTAGACGCTCATACTTAACCATTTCACCAGCTTCGTTGAACTCTGTTACAAGTCCTACTGAGATACCAGATACTGGGTTAAGAAGAGGAACACCAGCACCCATGAGTGACATTGTTCCTGCACAGACTGTAGCCATTGATGATGAACCGTTAGATTCTAGCACTTCTGATACTGTTCTGATTGCGTATGGGAAATCTTCTTCAGCTGGGATCACTGGTGCGATTGAACGCTCAGCAAGGTTACCATGTCCGATTTCACGGCGGTTAAGACCACCGAAACGTCCTGCTTCACCTACTGAGAAAGGAGGGAAAGAGTAGTGAAGGATGAAGCGCTTGCTGTCTTCTCCACCTGCGTAGTTGTCGAAATACTGTCTCTCGTCAGCTGGTGCGAGTGTAGAAACGGCAAGTGCCTGAGTCTCTCCACGAGCGAACAGAGCTGATCCGTGAACCTTAGGAAGGAGACCTTCTTCAGCGAATAGTGGGCGGAGGTCAGCTGGCTTTCTGCCGTCTGCTCTTGTGCCCTTCTCCATGATAGAGATGCGGAATGCCTTCTTCTGGAGGAATTCAAATGCCTGCTCGATCTGGAAATCAGTAGTGTCAGGGAATCTCTCCATGATCACTGCTTCTACTTCCTTACGTAGTGCGCCTACCTTAGTAGCACGCTCTACCTTAGATGCAGCATAGATAGCTGACTCGATACGGTCACCTGCGACTTCGTAAGCGATGTCGAGGAGATCTGGAGCAGCTACTGAGACTTCGTATGGACGAGTCTCTTTACCTGCAGAAGCTTTAAGCTCTTCCTGAGCAGCCACGAGGATTTCTACCTGTGTCTGAGCGAAGTAGAGAGCCTTTACAAATTCCTCTTCAGGAACCTGGTCAGCACCACCTTCGATCATGATCACGTTTTCCTTGTCACCTACGTAAACGAGGTCTAGGTCAGACTCTTCACGTTGGTCGAAAGTAGGGTTCACTACGAACTCACCGTCAACACGACCGATACGCACAGCACCGATAGGGCGAGCGAATGGGATGTCTGAGATAGAAAGCGCTGCAGAAGCTCCGTTCATTGAAAGGATGTCTGCATCGTTTATGCCATCAGCTGAAAGCATGAGTGCTACGATCTGTGTCTCATAAAGGTAACCTTTAGGGAAAAGTGGGCGCAGTGGACGGTCTGTCATGCGGCAAGTGAGGATCTCCTTTTCAGTTGGACGACCTTCACGCTTGAAATATCCGCCTGGGAATACACCAGCAGCGAATGCTCTCTCTTTATACTCTACTGAGAGTGGGAACCAAGATTGTCCTGGCTTAATTCTTGTAAGGGAACAAGCAGTTACGAGCACTGTTGTTTCACCTGATCTTACTACTACTGCTCCGTCTGCGAGCTTAGCCATTTTTCCTGTCTCGAATGAGATAGGGTTAGCGCCTACATTGGCGGTAACTGTATTTATGTTCATTTCCATAATATTATTATTTTCTTATTTCTGTCGTCCTCGTCCAGCGCATCGCTTACTCCGTGTGAGTAAATTTAAGTCATTGGACACTTCTTTGTTTCGAGCTTGGAAACCTTTTCCTCACTCAGGAAATGTGATTACAGACGATCTGTCCTCTCACTCCCCTAAATGCAAAAAGGCCACGGTCTAAACCGTGGCCTCTTAAAAGTGTTTATCGGCGAAGACCAAGCTTGCTGATGAGCTCTTGGTATTTCTCTTCTGATTTGCCTCTTGTGTAGTCGAGCATCTTACGTCTCTTTGCTACCATGACTAGAAGACCACGACGGCTTGATACATCCTTCTTATTAAGCTTAAGGTGCTCAGTAAGGTCTGCAATGCGTTGTGTGAGTAAAGCTACCTGGAAGCTAGCGCTGCCTGTATCTTTTTCGTTGATCTTGAATTCGTCTAAGTTGATTGTTGTATCGCTCATTGTATTTAATTTTTGAATGTTAATGTGTATTCTGGGCCAGCAAGAAATCCTAAAATCCCAAACCAGACCACCCTACATGGGCACTGTATCTCCACCAATCACTGGCGAAGACGTGGGAAATGAATCACAACACAGCCCATTTGCAAGAATAAATTGACTCGTTTCAGTAGATTACTTGGGCTGGGGCCAGTGGATCAGTAGTTAGTAGAGAGTAGTTAGCGGGAAATCGAAACCCATACTGGACGTAGCTGGTATTAAATGAAATGCTCAGCCCATGGAGCCACCGCCGTTTACTATCACACCAGCCATCCTTGACTTGGTCGCACAGATTGCTGAGCGAGTCGGTAAGCTAGGTCTCAGTGATGACTCTAGCTCTGCTTCTAAGCTACGCAGAGAGAACCGCATTAAGAGTATCCATGCCTCGCTAGCCATAGAAAACAACTCTCTCAGTCTAGATCAAGTCACCGCCCTACTCGATGGCAAACATGTGCTCGGTCCAGCAAGAGAGATCCTCGAAGTCAAAAATGCCTTCAACGCCTACGAGCAACTCACCGAGTGGACACCTCACAAGCTAGAACACCTTCTAGAAGCACACGCATTGATGATGCAGGGCTTAGTCGATCACTCTGGAGCATTCCGCACTGGAGGAGTCGGAATCTCCAAGGGCGTCACAATCGTCCATGTAGCGCCTCCCGCCTCCATGGTGCCGGGACTCATCAGAGATTTACTCAGCTGGTTAGAATCCACAGACGTTCACCCACTCATCGCCAGCTGTGTGTTTCATTACGAGCTAGAATTCATTCACCCATTTGCTGACGGCAATGGTAGAATCGGCAGACTTTGGCAAACCCTCCTCCTCAGTAAATGGAGAACTCCCCTCGCCTACCTTCCTATTGAAGACCTCATCCGTCAAAACCAGCAAGAGTATTACGATGTCTTAGCAGCCTGTGATAAAATCGCAAACTCCTCACAGTTCATAGAATTCATCCTCAAAACCCTGCTTCAGACACTCGATCAAACTCACACGACCGACCAAGTCACCGACCAAGTCAAATCACTACTCAACATTCTCAAAAACGCCCCCCTCAGCGCCACCGAATGCATGCAACAACTAGGACTCAGCCATCGCCCCACCTTCCGCAAGAACTACCTAAACCCAGCCCTAGCCAAAAACCTAATCGAACGCACCATCCCAGACAAGCCAAACAGCAGGTTACAGAAATATCGGTTGTTATAAATATCCCTTTAAGGGGTGCAAAAAATAATTCTTTTCAAGATTTCCCTAAGGAATCTTATACCGAAATATCTTTAATACATAGAGCATCACTCAGCATACTTTTAAAACTTTTCCATTGAGAGGCCTCTCTATTCCTATGATTTAAAAATAATTTTTCGGCCTGCAACACTTCAGAGCTTATCGAACTACCAAATTCTGTGTTTGTAAACTCCTCAAATCTTTCCTTAAAACTCCCTTTATTATGATTATTTTTAATTTTAATAAAATTAAAAATATCTTGGCTATTTTCATCTACAATATTCCATATTAATTCCTCGGGAATATCAAATTCCATATAATGAACTTTCAGCCAATGAGTTTTTAATAATTTACGCTTCAATTCAATTTTCTTTTCAATACTTTCACCACTATTAAAAGGTAATCTGAAACTTTTCACGCTAATCCCTGTTTGGTTTTCAATGATAAGGTCTAATTCAAAGTCACTAGACGGCGGTATATCCTCAGGATTAATCCGTTTATTTGTTGGGTCACTAAACTCTGGTCGTTGATCACCATCTAGAAGAATTAAATCTTCACTATCGTCATTAAAAAGCAAATAAGGTAATTGATTGGTCAATATAGCTGACGCTCCTCCTGGATGAACAATTACAGAATATTTAGCACTATACATCTCATCCAACTCAGTTAATGCCGCATCTACTATAAGCTTTGCAGTTTTATCCTCTACATAAATTTTACGTTTAGCATCTTTCGTCCCTCCAATTCTTAAGAAAGCCTGGTCTGAGCTACACTCATGAATAATATGAAAGCGTTTATCTTTTTTATCTTCTACAAATAACTTAATACATGTAGCAGGTAATCCTTTTACAAACTGCTCAGAATGTGTCGATATCACGACTTGATGCTGCTTCTGCCGAATCATAGCCAATAAGAAATCACGTAATTCGCTTTGTGCTCCAGGATGCAAGGATACCTCTGGCTCATCTAATAAAACAAGTGATCCTTTTTTAGCCCTTATAACACGAGTTACACAGTTAACTACAGATACCTCTCCACTACCTGCAGCAGCCTCAGAATACTTCTTATCTTCACATGTAAATTGAATAGAGTAACCCTCATTATTAAACAATCTGTGTTTAATTATTTTTGCTCCAGTATAGCTTTTTCCTAAAATGAGGTTAATCCACTCTAGCTCAATATCTGTGATTTTATCTACAGACGAATCCTTCTGTGCCTTACGACGCCAGATTAATTCTTTGTCATCATCATTTTCTATGTGATTTTTAAGATAACTAGACCGATTTCTTAGAAAGTCTTGTTTACTCTTTATTTTTTTTCCTTCACGATAAGAACCAAAATAAAAAAACTTATCAAATGCGCTAAGATCTGATCGAAAATCAATATATTCTACATCTTTGGTTACAGGGGTCCATCTTTCTACTGATCTTATCGCTTTATGTTTAACATTATATGGTGGCATTGACTTCATTCCATGCTTTTTTATGGGCTTTGTAGTCTCCCAATTATCCATATTAGCGTTTTTAGTAGTAGATCCACTTCTTTTTACCCGAGATTTACAAACCTCCACAAACTCTGTATAACCCTCAGGCTTAAACTCATAGATAAATCGGTTCGTAATACCCTCCCCCTCATCTATAGGATCTAATGCTGTAGAAAACCAATAATCACCGAGACTTTTTTCTGAAGGACATCCATAAATGGCATGTAACACAGAAGACTTTCCTGAACCATTTGGACCAACTAAAACGGTGAAGGGTTTATCAAAGTGAATCTCTGTATCATAAACTAGATTTTTATAATGAGGAAAACGAATTTTCCTTATATAATTAAACTGTTTTTCAACATCGAATTGCTCTAAAAATTTGATATATTTGTTTTCCATAATTTCTTCCTATTTCAAAAATCTAATCTGAAGGTTTAAATCTATAAAATAGCCATTAGCATCTTTGATCAGCCCACCAAAAACATGTCTTGTTGTGGAAGCTGTTTCAAACCTCGTATTCTCTATTAAATAGTCCTCAAAAAGGTTTTTACGTAGCAAGTGATATGAAAGTAGCTCTCCTGATTCCTTTACCACTATATAACCTCCTGTCGCATCATGCTTACCTATCCAACTTGTTCCTGGCATCATTCCTAATGCGGATTCAGTCAGATACTTTTTTAACTTGTAGTCGTAGAATGAAGTTCCTTGATCACTAGGAAACCTACATGGATTACTCTCGTCTAACGCGGCCAACACACTGGTGAGCAGAGAGCCTGTTGAACTATAATATTCAAGAAGACATTCACCTAGTATGAGGGATAGATCTGCGTCGATTAATCGTAAATTGTTACGATAAGTTTCATTCAATACCTCAGAAAATTGAATTTCAGCTCCATGATCTTTCAAAAACCTAACAGTTTCTTTCCCTCTATTGACAGATTGTGCTTGCTCGGCTACTTCGTCCGAACAATTAACCTTATATCTAAAGTTTGTAGTTTTTGATGCGTTAACTAGTGTGCTAGCTCCTCCTAATTGCGACTTAACACTAAAGCCTAAGAGGCTCTTTATCCCACCAAAATGGTCTCTAATTTCAACTTTGATATCAGTTTTTTCACCCGAAGGTGCTTTAATTTGTTTTATTGAGAGCTCATTTAATAGAGACCACAATGAAGGAGATAGTGCAAAACTACGACCAGAGCCTTCTTTAATCTCTTTTAAAATCAACTCTGTGCTTTTCTCAAATTTAGACATTTCTATTGATAAAGTGCCACCTCCGTAGAAGGAGACATGAACACGATCTTTATCTCTGATGTAGTGCTTTTCCAAACCTCCTTCATCGCGCCTAAATACAGACAGCACTTCGTAAGGGCTATCACCTGACGCACCTAATTGACCATTCCCTTGAAACAGAACTCCATCAGTCAATACTTTTACCAAGACATAAGCTTCGGACCACTCTCCTTTGTTATAAGTAGGACTCATATCAATTTAGCAGTAATTATTAATTTTTCTGCTGTAGCTTTTATAGCAGGCACAGCCACAGAATTTCCTAGTTGCTTGTATGCATTTGCATCGGCTACCACTATTTTAAATTTATCTGGATACCCTTGGAGTCTGCACCACTCGCGAGGAGTCATCCTTCTTATTCCTTCACGGTTCACTTCTCCCTTAATTTTCGTGATTGGAGTGTAATCTGAGAGTCTATGATCAATTACTAAATTACGTTCTCTTCCCATGCCTCCACAAACAACAGAATTTGCAATCCCTGTGTCTGGTATTATAGCGTATCCAAAACCGTTACCTTTAGCTTCATGACGTGCTCTATGATTCTTGAGAGTCTGTAAGTAGACTGTGGACATGAAGTATTTAACTGAGACCTCTTCTTCCTCTTTAACATCTGCAAAAGTTACGGACTTGTTTTTCTTTTTAGGGTATTCGAAGTCAGCAATGTTTAGGGATGAATGAAATCCAACAATAAATATTCTTTCTCTATTCTGAGGGACACCAAAATCCTTAGCATTTAAAATCTTTGGATCTGGAACATAATAGCCTAAATCCTCCCTGAGAGTTTTAAGGATCGTTTCTAGTGTCTTTCCACTTCTGTGACTAATTAAACCTTTAACATTTTCTAAAAAGAACGCCTTGGGCTGTTTCTCTTTGATAATTCTAGCTACATCAAAGAACAAAGTGCCTCTAGTGTCTTCGAATCCACCCCGCTTTCCTGCTATGGAAAACGCCTGACAAGGGAAGCCAGCACATAGAACATCATGATCTGGAATCTCGGTCTCAGCTATTTTTGTTATATCTCCATAGGGATAATCACCATAATTTGCTTCATAGGTTATCTTAGCGGACTTGTCCCACTCACTAGAAAACACGCATTTCCCACCGAGAGATTGAAATGCTAATCTAAATCCGCCAATCCCTGCGAACAGGTCAATGAACTTGAATTTGTATTTTTTAGGTGATGGAAAAGGAACTCCATCATTCTTGAAGTGGAATTGCTTTTGGTATGGCTCACCTTCTTGTAACAAATTATTTCTTGTTGGTTCACAGCCAACTAGTGAACAAAGATCTTCATACTCAAACTGCGAAACACGAGCAGGTTTAATGTCAGGTGAGTCTAGAAGATGAGTTGCAATAGCTCTCTCATCACCAGATTCAGATATCTTACCACTACCTAGAAGTTCTTCTAAAGCCTGAGAGTGTTTAAGTTTAAGCACTTTTCACCCCTTTCGTTAAATCACTAAGTTCAACGTCTAATGCAAAGCACAGTTTAAGAGTTGAGAGAATTGTTAAATTTCTTTCACCTCTTTCAACTCCACCAACATAAGTTCTATCTAAATCGGCCTTCTCAGCTAATTCTTCTTGAGATACGCCTTGGGCTTCACGTAATTCTCTTATGTTCTCACCCAACTTAACAAGCGATGGATTCTTTGTTTTTTGCATCAATATACAATGCATTCATGATGACTATCAGTCCACGGACTATAAGTAGCATTTACATTAAAATTTCAGACAGCAGTCCACCAGTCGCATAACAATTTCAGACAGAATTAAGTATCTTCATTAAATAATCTTGTGGTTCTGTATTCTAACATTTTAAATGTTAGCTTCATCCAAAAACTAAACCCTAACTATGTTCTGCTTACTAAACACCGTTCCAAAAATTGATATTTTCCTGCACCTACGTCCTTTCGCTTGGGTGATACCTGTCATCATTGTTTTCTATGTAGCGAAGATCGTTTTCAAAAATCCTAAATTCAAGGGCTGGCTAGGTGAGAAACAATTGGATTTATTCACACTTAAAAAACTAGATCCTAAGAAATACAAAATCCTGAGCGATCTCTACATTCCTAGGTCTGATGATCAGAGCACTACTCAGATAGATCACCTTCTAGTGTCACCTTATGGAGTCTTTGTGATTGAAACCAAGAACTATGGTCATTGGATCTTTGGCTCAGAGAAACAGGCTAAATGGACTCAAAAGATTTTTAAGGTTAGTAAGCAGTTTCAGAATCCTTTGCGCCAGAACAAAGCGCATATCGATGCTCTCGTGAAGTTCTTAGATGCTGATGAGTCTTACTTTCATAATCTAGTCTTCTTCGTAGGTAATAGCACCTTTAAGAAAGAAATGCCTCATAATGTAAAGGACAGAGGCTTTCGCTCCTACATAGAGAGCTATCAAAACCCTCTGCTCACTCCAGAGCAGGTTGACTATATTTATACAGCACTATCAAATTATGATAAGTCTTTAGATCGCAAGCAAGTCGCTATTGACCATGTGAAATTCTTGAAAATGAAGTTCGACTAGAGCGGCTAATCGCTAGAATTTAAAACCAAAAAAATGGTGGTCTGTAAGATGAGGAGGAAAAAACCAAAAACCTACTCATTACTTTCAGACCGCCTTTATTTATCTTGCGATACTTACTGATACACTAACTGCGAATTTACGCAAGAACTATTTACTAATATTTCATTATAACTAATTCATCTTAAGGATATCGCCTCTTCTCAGAATGTGATTACTTCTTGATTCTCCAGATTTCGCAGAGTTGGTTGTCGCTGACTTTTACTGCTGAGAATCGCTTAGTCTGACCGAGGTAAACCGCTCTGACGTCTTGACCTTGCTTCTTGAGTTGGTTCACTACTGAGGCAACTGCTGTCGCTCTGTTCGCTGAGAGTGTCTCATTGCTAGCAGCGTCTCCTGTGGTGGACGCGTAGCCAACTACGAGGAAGTAGTCTGTGTCCGCTGTCGCTACGATCTTGTTCTGGATCGATGATTGATCCGTGAAGCTGAGTAGTGATGAACCCTCTGCGAACTTCACCTGAAGTAGGTTCTCTGCATCGAGCTCTGACTGGATGTTAGCGTATGCTGTGATGAGCTGAGCGCTGTTGGCAGTTTCGAGCTTCTGTAGCTCTGCGTAGAGGAGTTTCGCTTTCGCAGGAAGTAGGTCCTGAGATTTTACGAACAAGCTGCTGAAGTCGAGCTTAGTGCGGAGTGCCTGGATGGTGTTTCTGAGGTCTGCGTTCTCTTTCTCTAGGATTGGTAGGCGCTGTCTGAGCTGGTCGAGCTTAGATTTGTCTACCATCGTGATCATCTGTCTCTTAAGTGACTGGATCTCGCGGCTGAGCTCATCCTTACTCATCTGAGTGGTATTGAGGGTCGTTCTGAGTGAGTTGAGAGCCTCTTGTGATGGGCGTCCCTGAAGTTGTAGCATGAGTCTGTCCTTCTCCTGTAGCTGCTGGCGTAGGCTAGCGAGCTGAGCTTGATATGACTTAGAGCTAGCGGCTAGAGTTCTGAGTTTAGAGTTCTCTTGGTTCGCGGCATTGAGGTTAGAGCTGAGACGAGTGATCGTGCTCATGTTGCCCTTTAGCTCTGCCTGAGCATTGTCAAGCTGCTCTTTAGCGCTCTGGTAGCTAGCTTTCATTGTGCTGAAGTCAGCTAGTATCTGATTCGCATTGTCATTGAT
>CAKZNV010000173.1 GCA_937132085.1 uncultured Rubritalea sp.
GTGTTAGGTGTGGACTTCACTCTGATCGGAGCAGGGATAAAATGCAGAGTGTATGCCATTTCTTCTGAAACTAGCTCTAGCTCAGGCAACTCCTTTGCACCTGTAGCACGGTCTTCTTTATCTAGAGCTTGAAGTGTTTTTAGCTCAGCTGGAGACAGGCTCTGATCGCTCTTACGTGTGTCTGCATGCGAAAGAAATGGACCGATCAACTGCATCACCTTGAAAATACCTTTTTCGACATCCTGAAGCTTCGCTTTCTCCATCTCAGGCAAATCTTTACCCTGCGAGTCGATGATACCTTGATAAGCAAACTTAATACTATCGATCTGGCGCAGCACCTCAGGGAGTTGCTTCCTCATATTAGGAAAAGTCTGAACATCCCCATCGGCGACCTTCTTCAGAAACTCAGCCTGCTTAGCATGCAGCTGAGCAATGCGCTTCTCAATAAGAGCACGCTTCTCATCATTAGAACCCGTAGACTTAGCGATCGACTCCCCCTGCCCTTCGATAGCCTCAGTCAACTTAGGGATGAGTTTATCTTGTGCTATAGCAAGCGGTGACAACACCATTGCCGACAAACAAAGATACGATAACGAACTAGGAAAAGAGATTGAGAATTTAGACACAGGATTGATGGGTTGCTGAAGCATTTTTTAAATAGCTAACAATTCGAAAACATGGCCACAGCCAAATTTATTCGCTTTTGTTAGACGACGAATGCATTTAATAATACAGCCTAGAAAAAAACACACCTAATTCACTGGTCCGAACTTAAGACCATATAAGTCACTGTGTATAAACAGCTTTTTAAAGGATAAATAAGCTCTACTACTCACCCTTCATTTTCGGTCTCTGAGTGGAATATGTTTTCAGAATCCCCTCTAACTGAACGTAGGCATCTCTGCGTATATCGCATTAAATCTCAGTCTTACCGTGGAATACTTTGATCTCGTGACAGCCTAAGCAGATCTGCATTTCTATCTCAGTCTCTCCATCCTGCCAAATCAGAGAAAAGTCTGGATGATAGCCACCGCAAAGCTTGTAACCACCAAATTTCCTAAATGAATTCTGTTTCTGAACCAACTCCCTCACTTTATCAGCATCTGCATCCGAGATCACATTCGCTTTCTG
Source organism: uncultured Rubritalea sp. (assembly GCA_937132085.1). Classification (GTDB taxonomy): domain Bacteria; phylum Verrucomicrobiota; class Verrucomicrobiia; order Verrucomicrobiales; family Akkermansiaceae; genus Rubritalea. The sequence continues at coordinate 1,132 of CAKZNV010000173.1, forward strand.
ATAAAAGGGAAACGCATAGCGAGTCACCGTTTTTTTATTTTTCAGCTCAGACTGTAGATCATCATAATTCCAAGTCTGATGTGGCAGCCCTTCATAGAGACTTAGCTTCGATGCCATGTTCAGTGAATTCATAAGCGGCTGCAATTTCACGAATGAAGACTGGATTTCATCTACCTCCGTAAGTGTCGGCTTATAACCAATGACAACTTTCTCATCTTGAGCAGTAGTTGGAAATAATGAAATAAGCGCCGCAACTACGGCTAAAGTGAGAGCGATGATGATGACTATTTTTTTTCATACAAAGTGATACGAATGATACTTTCTTAGCATACGCTGTAAACAGTATAAAACTTGCTCATAGAGCAGATTTATCAGATCTTTTAGTTAGCAATGCCTTCTCACGAAAAATTTTCACCAAATCATCCAGCCTCCAAACTAGGATCAGACTCTAACAGCTTGAAAGGTTTTACACTACTAAGCATCATTCTCATGAACATGATCCCCCTTGCTGGCGTCTTGTTTTTCAGCTGGGATATTGCTAATGTTGTTATCCTCTATTGGCTAGAAAACTTAGTGTTAGGGTTCTGGAATATCCCTCGCATTTTACTGGCTGGAAAAGATGGAAAGAATCCAGACTCGCTAGGCGCCAAGGTTTTCTCCTGCTGCTTTTTCAGCGTCCACTATGGGATCTTCTGCTTAGTCCACGGAGTTTTCATTGTGGGAATTCTAGGGATTAGCTCAATTGGCTCCCCTGGACTAAGTAGCATTATTTCTAATCCTGACGTCCTAGTCCGTGGAGTGATCTACGGAGCTATCGCCATCTTCATCACTACTGGCACTAACTTGTATTTTGACTACATAGCCAACAAAGATTACAAGAACTGGACAACGTCGCAGGCAATGTTCTCTCCTTACGGTCATATCGTTATCATCCACGTAGCAATCATCGCATCAGCCTTTTTAGCGATCGCTACTGGTCAGCCGCTCTGGCTGTTAATCCTCATTATCGCAGGAAAAACAGCCCTAGAAATCATCACCCGTAAGAAGAAGGGTAAATTTAAAGTTTCTCAGAGTCGTTAACGAACATTCATGAAAGTAATCCAACACCAACGGTGTGACCTATGATAGCCTAGGGCAACGCCCTAGGTATTATGGCATAAAATTGTATGAGACCTGAAGGGGCGACCTAAGTATCACTAGTCGGATATAGAGTGCCCATTCAGGGCTTTAATCATGGGTAGATTTTACACCTAGGGCTTTGCCCTAGGCTAACTTAGTTTTGCACCGTTGATGCGTAAAAAGCATTTAACTCTATAGTTTCTCAGGCTCGCCGAGGAGTTGGGCGACGCGGTTAAGCAGTCTTCCAGCATCTCCACCATCGATGACTCGGTGGTCGAATGTTAGACAAAGTTCAGCCTCGGTCACTGGGATGAAGGCATTCACCTGCTCACTCCAGACCGGACGCTTCACACCTGCACTGATACCGAGGATGAGTGTTTCATTCGGCAACGGAATCGGTGTGGCCCATGTAAGTCCAAATGTTCCGAAGTTGGTCACTGTAGCAATACCTCCTTTAGTTGCACTTTCTGGCAAACGACGCTTACGAGATAGCTCAACAAGCTCAGCATATTCTTCACTTAACTCACTGACTGATTTGGTGTCAACATGTCTGATGACTGGCACCATGACGCCAGCTTCTACCTGCACAGCACAACCGATGTCGAAACCTTTAGGATGCACTATTTTCTCACCAATGAGATAACCAGCTGCTGATGGAATTTCTGCCAAAGCAATCGCAAATGCTCTTAGCACGTAGAGAGTCAGCCCTGGTTTAGGGTTCTGTGATCTACGGTGATCTAACAGCTTGTCCATAACGACTGGGTGACCCACAGTAGCTAGTGGACGAGTCCATGATCTACGCATCGCATCTGCTACGGCAAGACGCATAGGTGATGCAGGTGATGATGGCCATTCACTGATATAGTTTAAGAACTTTTCTAAATCTTCTACTGTGACTCTACCACCGCCTCCGCTACCTGCGATCGCTGAGATATCTGCAGCTTGCAAACCTAGTTCATTCATTCTGGCACGCATTCTCGGTGAGATGTAGTGTGCTCCCTTTTGCCCAGCTGGCACAGGTAGTCCTGTCACGCTTGGGTTGACATCTTTTGGCTCAAAATAACCGCCATCTTCTGTCTTAAAGTGTAGATTCTCTTCTTCCTCATCCGAGTGTCTGCTCTGCTCTTCCTTCGCCTCGCTCACACCCTCACGGACAGTCGATACTCCAGTGCGCTCGATTTCTTCATCAGTAGCATCCACAGTGCCTAGAATGCTCCCCACAGCGTAACTTACGCCCTCTTCAGCAAAGACTTCTTTGATGACGCCACCACATAGAGTAGTCACACACATCGTGGCTTTGTTAGTCTCCACCTCGATGATTTCTTGATCGGCTTCAACTGTGTCGCCCACAGCCACATTAAAACGGATAATGGTCGCTTCTGCGATGGATTCACCGAGTTGGGGCATTACGATTGGTATTCTTGGCATAATATTAGTAGTTCAAAAGTTTTTTGAGAGCGTGACAGATAGATTCTGGAGTAGGTCTGTGTGCTGCCCAGAGTTTAGGATGATAAGGAATTGGTGAGTCTTTAGCGTTGAGTCGCATCGGAGGAGCATCGAGAAGATGGAATCCCTCTGCGGTGATTCTAGAAACGATTTCTGCAGTGACTCCCCCCCATGGGAAGGCCTCACCTACGGCTAAAAGTCTGCCTGTTCGTGCTACCGAAGCCATCACGGTATCGGTATCAAGCGGTTTGACTGAGCGGAGGTCTACTACCTCGATTTCCCAGCCACCTTCGGCTTTCAGGATCTCAGCAGCTCGCACCGCTTCATGCACCATCGCACTGTAGGCTACCACTGTTGCGTGCTTACCAGAGCGGGTAATTCTAGCTTTACCGATTGGTAGTCCGTCACCGTCATAGTTATCGCTTTTCAGCCAACGGTAGAGAAGTTTGTGTTCACAGTAGATGACAGGATCATCCATAGAGATACCTTCTAACAACATGTGATAAGCATCTGAAACCGTAGCAGGAGTGAGCACGATACATCCCGGGTAGTGAGCATAGAGCGTCTCTATGCTCTGACTGTGGAATGGTCCAGAACCGGGAGTTCCACCAGATGGCATACGAACAGTAATAGGCACTGGAATCCCTGTGCGGTAAAAGTGAGTAGCAGCGTTGTTTACGATCTGGTTAAACCCTACTGAGGAAAAGTCAGCGAACTGCATTTCCACCACAGGTCGCATGCCTTCAATAGCGGCACCGATAGCCATGCCCACCATGGCATCTTCACTGATGGGAGCATCCATGACTCGATCTGGCCATTTATCTTGCAGGCCTTTGGTCGCTTTAAATGCTCCACCAAATTTACCGATATCTTGTCCATAGAGGAAGACTCTTTCATCTTCTTCTAGGGCTTTGTATTGCGCATCTCGGATTGCGTCTATGTAGGTTACTGGCATGTTATAAAAATTGTTATTGGGATTTCGATGGCTTGAATTACCACTCTCTGAAACTACCTCTTGATAGAGCGGTCCAGCTTTCTTTGTAAGGATCAGGTGCATCCTCTTTCTGCGCTGTAGTCACTGCTGTTTGCACTTCTACTTTCGCATCGTCTTGCCATTGTTTAAGTTCTTCTTCTGTAAGCCAGCCTTTTTCGATCATCTGCGCTTTGCCTACTTCCATACAGTCTCTACCATAGCGGCTACCTTTAAGCTCTTCCGGCACATAGGAGCCGTCATCATGCTCACCGTGTCCGCCGAGTCTGAGCAGCTTTGCCACGACCATCTGTGGGCCTTCACCTCTTCGAGCCGCTTCAGTAGCGGCAGTCATGGTTTCAACACAGGCTAAAAAGTCAGTTCCATCTACTGAGTGTCCTGGGACTCCATATCCTTTCGCTCTATCGACTAGATCATCACAAGCAAATTGCTTATTGTTAGGTGTTGAGTAAGCGAACTGATTATCAGCCACTACTACCACTACGGGTAACTTCTCAACTGCGACATAGTTTAAACCTTCGTGGAATGAGCCAGTAGAAGTAGCACCGTCACCGACACATGTCGCACCGACACTAGTTCCTAAAGTTCCTCGAAGCTGTCTCGCTTTCAGCATTCCCCCTAATACAGAAACTGAGGTTCCTAGGTGACTGATCATCGCTAGGAGTCCTTCTTGTGGGCGACCACGGTGGATATTTCCGTCACGTCCCTTCATCGGTCCTTTCACAGAACCTAGGTAAGTTCTCGTCGCATCTAGCATATCTTCACCAAATGCAGTTCTTCCCGCTTGGTCTCGGATCAATGGAGCAAAGATATCCTGCCCCCATTCTAGGTTAGCTCCTAAAGAAGCGCTCACGGCCTCCTGACCTTTGCCTAAATATACGCCCCCGACTATCTGGCCAGCCTTATAGAGTGAGCTAAACTTAGCTTCTAATATCCTGGCTCGGACCATAGCATGATACACCTTGCGTGCTTGTTCTTTTGATGTCTCCATAGTATCTCTAGTCTGATCTACCACCATATATATGTTGTAGATGCGTCATGCTGTTAACTCTACAGTCTAAAGTTGGCCCACGGCAACTTCTTTTCTCAGCTTCATACATTCAATTTTCATTAAATATAATCTACTTTACGATTTTAGTTGCATAAAATACTAATTATGAAGCATAACGCCCCCCTATTATTTAGATTCACTAACTCAAAAAAATATATCCTACCAATATGAAACCTACACTTTTAGTCCTAGCAGCAGGAATGGGAAGCCGATATGGCGGACTCAAGCAAATGGACCCAATGGGACCTAATGGAGAAACTGTTCTCGATTACTCAGTCTATGATGCTATCAAGGCTGGTTTCACCAGAGTTGTCTTCATTATCAGAAAAGACTTTGAAGATGCGTTTAGAAATGAAGTAGGAGCTAAGTTTGAAGACAAAATCGATGTAGACTATGTTTTCCAAGATCTCAACGATCTTCCTGAAGGCTACTCACTGCCAGAAGGACGCGTAAAGCCATGGGGAACTACACATGCTATCCTAGCAGCTAGAGATGTGATCGACTCACACTTCGCTGTTATCAATGCAGACGACTTCTACGGAGCTGACTCATTCCAGCAGATCACTAGCTACTTCACCGCAACAGCTGATGCTACTGACAAAGAGCACTACTGCATGGTAGGCTATAAGCTATCTAACACACTCTCAGACCACGGCGACGTGAACCGCGGTATCTGCAAGGACACCAACGGATTCCTCGACGCCGTTGAAGAACACACAGAGATCCTCATCGAAAAAGATGGTATCTGCCGTGGCGAAAACCTTGAAGGAGACAGAGTAGAAATTTCTACATCAGCAATCGCCTCAATGAACTTCTGGGGATTCTCAGCAAGCCTCATGGATCACCTTCAGACGCACTTTATTGAGTTCCTCAAGGAGCGTGGCACTGAAATGAAATCTGAGTGTTACATCCCTACTGTAGTGGATGAACTCCTCACCTCTGGTAAAGCAGACTGCAACATTCTAGAGACTACTAGCTCATGGTTCGGTGTGACTTACCCACAAGACAAAGACGCCTGCGTAACTAGCATCAACAAGCTCGTAGATGCTGGCGACTACCCAGCGAACCTCTGGGGCTAGTTATACTGTCACAACAAATTTCACTCTCCGTATTTCTTTGCTAGGAATACGGAGTTTTTTTGTATAGACCCCACTCAACTTCATCAACTCTATGGCTTCATCAGAAAACAAACATGACATGGCAGCAGTCGCTCAATTATTCGACATGCGTGCTGACTTCGTAAATGCTCACCCATACGGCTCTGGCCATATCAATGACACTTACTGCGCATACTACGACCAAGCTGGTCAGCGTATCCGCTACATCCACCAGCGCCTTGCTGAGAACGTATTCAAAGAGCCAGTAGGACTCATGGAAAACGTAGGCCGTGTTACAAGCCACGCATTTAAAAAGCTACAAGAAGAAGGTGATCCAGAATCATACCGCCGCACGCTCACATGCATTCCCGCTGTTACTGGCAAGCCATACGCTATCGATGCTGACGGATCAGTCTGGAGAACTTATCCATTCATCGAGAGAGCTCGCACCTATGACTTCATCACATCTGAAAATCAGTGTGTAGAAGCAGCTAAGGCATTTGGTGAGTTCCAGAAACTCACTGCTGACCTCGACGGACCTCCACTCTTCGAGACCATCCCTAATTTCCACAACACTAAATCTCGCTTCGAATTCCTCGTAGCAGCAATTGAAAAAGACGAGCACAACCGTGCTAAGGACGTTGCTAAAGAGATCGAGTGGTTCATGGCTAGACAAGCTGAAGGATCAAAAGTAGTCGATCTTCTAGAATCAGGAGCGATCCCAATGCGAGTCACACACAACGACACAAAACTCAACAACGTTATGTTAGACGACGTGACTGGAGAAGGCGTTTGCGTGATTGACCTAGATACCACAATGAACGGCTCAGCTGTTTATGACTTCGGCGACATGGTGCGCACAGCAACATCACCAGTGGGAGAAGATGAAGTAGACACCTCTAAGATCAACATGCGTATGAACATGTTTGAAGCTCTCGTAAAAGGCTACCTCAGCAGCGCTAACGCTTTCCTCACTGAGAAAGAGCGTGAACTCCTACCATTCGCAGGAAAACTCCTCACCATCGAGTGTGGAACACGTTTCCTCTCAGACTATCTCCTAGGCGATGTTTACTTCAAGATCCACAAAGACGGCCACAACCTGGACCGCACTAGATCACAAATGGCACTCGCTGAATCCATCGAAAGCCAAATGGAAGCAATGACTGCAGTGGTAGCTAAATATAGCTAAAGCTCCTTCATAGTAACTTTATTATAAGCCCTATAAGACCGATGTGTCCTATAGGGCTTATTTTTTGCCAACTACAAAAAGTAGCTAAAATGCATTAGTCTATCCTTGCTCCAATCCCTATTCCCTGCTTACCTCTCGGCAGAAAAAACATTCTAAAATTCACTCAATAACCACACACAAAATATCATGAAAATCGTAGTAGCATACTCAGGAGGTCTAGATACCTCAGTTCTTCTCAAATGGCTCAAGGACAAATATAACGCAGAAATCATCGCTTACTGTGCTGACGTCGGACAAGCTGAAGAGCTCGACGGACTCGAAGCCAAAGCTCTAGCAACTGGCGCATCTAAGTGCTATATCGGCGACCTCAAAGAAGAATTCGCTAGTGACTTCATCTTCCCAATGTTCCAAGGCAACGCTCTTTACGAAGGCCGCTACTTACTTGGCACCTCTATCGCTCGCCCATGTATCACTAAAGGCATGGTAGACGTAGCTATCGCAGAAGGTGCTGACGCTATCGCTCACGGAGCTACTGGTAAGGGCAATGACCAAGTTCGTTTCGAGCTTTCTGTTGCAGCTCTCGCTCCTAACATCAAGTGCATCGCTCCATGGAGAGATGACGAGTTCCGTGCTCAATTCCCAGGCAGAGCTGAAATGATCGCTTACGCTGAAGAGAACAACATCCCAATTAAGGCATCAATGAAGAAGCCTTACTCAATGGACAGAAACCTCCTTCACATTTCATTCGAAGCAGGCGCTATGGAAGACACTTGGCATGATGCTACAGGTGAGTCAGACAAAGACATGTATGTTCTTTCAGTCTCACCAGAAGACGCTCCTGATAAAGCTCAGTATGTGCAATTCCTCTTTGAAAAAGGTGACGTTATCGGCATCAAAACTGACGGACTCGCTGACCTCATCACTGAACTCGGAGACGTAACAGCAACAGGAGATCAAGACGGTTACACACTTCTCAACCCATACGGCGTCATGCGTGTGCTCAATGCACTCGGCGGCATGCACGGAATCGGCCGAGTAGATCTCGTAGAGAACCGCTTCGTTGGCATGAAATCTCGTGGAGTTTACGAGACACCAGGTGGCACTATTCTACTAGCTGCTCACCAGGATCTAGAGACTCTAACAATGGATCGTGAAGCACAGGCACTCCGTGACTCACTCATCCCTAAATATGCTCAGCTCATCTACAACGGCTTCTGGTTCGCTCCAGAACGTGAAGCGCTACAAGCTCTCATCACTAGCACTCAGCAGACTGTCACTGGCGAAGTAAGGCTCAAGCTCTACAAAGGCAACTGCATCCAAGCAGGACGTAGATCTGACCTATCACTCTACGACGAAGACGTAGCGTCAATGGAAGGTGCAGCAGAAGGTAAAGAAGAAGCTTATGACCAAAATGACGCTTCTGGCTTCATCGCACTCAACGCTCTCCGCCTCAAAGCAAACGCAAAGCAAAAGCTACAAATTAAGTAAACCACCCTTCCATTGTGAAGAAAATTCTCGTTATTCTCCTCATCGTCATCATGTTGCCATTCGCAATATGGTGGGTGAGGCATAACGAGAAAATAGCTCTCCGCCTCGGCAGACCACTGACCGACGATGAGCTAGACTGGGCTAAACAGTTTGAAATACGCCATCCTGAGCATGTGCGAGTCCTCAATGTGACTCGCATCCCCTCACCTGTGCCGCATTTCATCGAAAAAGCTCTCCAAAAACTGGGCTTCCCAGTAGGTAACGCCGCTGGCATGTGTATGCGCTACGGCATCTATCTAGCAGAAGAATACGCTGACCGTGACGAGCTATTAGCCCACGAGCTCGTGCACACCCACCAGTTCGAACGCCTCGGAGGACTCTATTCATTCCTCCGCATCTACCTCTTCGAGACCATTTTCCTAGGCTATAGGAATGCTCCACTTGAGGCCGAAGCTGACGACAAAGCCAATAAGGTTTTAGCATAGTCAGTTTCATATAGGATTTACTCACGTAGTAAACCTTCAGCATTGATCAGGCCCAGTGAAATCAATGTATTTCACTAACTTATAATTTCTTACTCAGCACCTCCGTGTGATCATAGATAAAGTATCACTAGAGTTCTCATCTAAATTTTATGTTGATCTCACTCCTTTTTTCTGCAAATGTCATACAGAAACAAAAAAATACATTGTAACCACACGCTTGTGAATACTTTCAATTATGAGTCCAAAACGAAGAGTTCCATGACTATATATGTATAAAGAAGGTATAGGTTAAACACTCCAACTGATCAGTAACCCAAATGAAAATCTCAACTCAAATACAAAGCAAAGGCTTTGTTCTCATATCTACTATTATTGTGATGGCCTTACTCGTCACTCTCGCGTTTGGACTTATGTCTATTTCCAGTGTTGAGACGAGATCGACGACTAATTCATATCACCAAAACAACGCTCAAGCAAATGCTCGACTAGCACTCCAACAAGCTATTGCCGAATTACAACTCCAAGCAGGGCCAGACCAGAGGATCACAGCCAATGCCAGTATTCTAGACACGATAGATAAGACGGTAGAAATTGATGGAATTTTGCAGCCATTTCTTACTGGTGTTTGGGATTCAGAAACGGAGCTTAAGCCGATCTCAGGAACAAGCTACAATGACCGTGCTGAGAAAAAATTTCGCCGCTGGATGGTCTCTTTAGCCCCTGGCAAGGATATCGATATAAATACTCCTAGAACTGCGATACATGGAGTCAAACTGCTAGGAGAAGGCAGCCTAGGATCAGTTCCTATAAATCAACACGTCACCGCTGAAATTTTAGACACACCCGGTGGTGGGCTGGCTTGGTGGATTGGCGATGAATCAGTAAAAGCAAAGATCAATCCACAAATCCTCATCCAAGACCACCTCACTACATTTAATGCTTACTACAATAGAATGCAGTCTGCCCCAATGCCGAACCCTGTGGGGACTAAAACTCTCAGCTGGCTAGACCTCACTCCCTCGGATGATCTAGCAGCTAAACGTCAAACCATGGCTAAATTCTATTCGCCAAATTCAGTCCAGTTTTTCCCTAAAGGAACGACACATAATAGTCGCATTTTTCAGGACTTCACCACCCTCAGTAGAGGTATCCCTGCAAATGTTAAAGATGGAGCTCTCAAGGGAGATCTAACTAGGCTCTTCGCTACGGGGCAGCTACCAGACGAGTTCTATCGAGGTGAAACAAAAAGCTACAATGATGAAGACATAAAACTAGGAAAAGGACTCTATGAAACGCCTCTAGAAACAGCAACTGCTCCTGACTGGAAAAGACTCGCAGACTATCATCAGCTATCACGACTCGTCCAGTGGGATGGGAAGAAACCCTACATTGAATACAATGAAGCACAATGGAATGAGTTTAGGAAACTAGAATGCGCACCACCACTCCCAACAATGATTCGCTTACAGACATTCTACTCTATCACCATCGGTAACAGCAATAGATATGCCCTCGTTATTGAACCCGTTCTGACGCTTTGGAACCCATACAATGTGGAACTTAGAATACCCAAGTCTGACGCTCAAGTCTACATGCGCAACTTTTGGCAGTCACTTCAATTTATCGTCAAAGATGGCAATTCTAGAATCAATGGGACAAGCTTTAACAGATACCTTTTCTACCCAGCATACCCGAATACCAATATGAAGTTCTACATTGATGATGATCTCATCTTGAAACCTGGTGAGACTAAAGTCTTTTCTGATAGAAACACCCAACCATTTGACTGGAATGCTAACCCAACAGTCTGGGGACACAGCCTCAGATCAGAAGCTGGCTGGAAACACAAAGGCGGCTTTCGTGGCGACGGATACGGTAACTTCGGAACGGCCTCACCGGGAAGAAGAATTAATATTGAAGTCGTCCCTATGCAGTCACTTCATGCTGAAAATAGTGCTTGGGGACAAAAAGGATCAAACCTCTATACTCAAATGGATCTCATCCACAGAGCCAGTGGTCTATGGAGCTCTAAGACCTTTAAAAGCTTTCAGACCTTCCGAATCAAAGGTCACGACAGACCACAAATGGGCAAAATCTGGGACACTAATATCAAACGAAATAATATCTCGTCTTCATCACTCTCTGGAAGAAAGGTCCCCTTATGTGTTGTTGATGTGAGAGCTCGAACCGAAGAAGACCTCACTCGAACAACGCTACCAAATCTGTTCACATCCAATACTCACGGTTCATTGCTCTCTACCACTGATTTCATCAAGCCCATGCAGGCAAATACTTACTGGAGCACAGAGCTCAGAAGCATCTCAGATTGGGACACTCAGACAGTAGAGATAGATGCCGATAACCGCAGTTACTTCGGCTCAGGCTATACTGCAGGAACAGGAGTATCATTCGTAGTCGCTAAGGAAATCCCTCTTAAACCACCGCTTAACATTGCCAGCTACAGAAACTTCGACCTCTTATTTAACCCCAAGGTATACAATAGCTGGGGAGCTGGAGCCACTGATCCAGCTAAACACACCGTCCACCCAGCCGCCAACCAAATCATTGGTAATTCCTTTGCTCACCCACTCATTCCTAGAGATAAAGCCTCTGACAAAAGCCTCGATCTTAAAATATCTAATGAATTTTTCGATCACAGCTATCACCTCAACCATGCTTTATTCGACGGCTGGTTTCACTCTGGACTGAGTGAGCAAAACCTCGAATCGACATCGCTTCAGTCCGATCTGGAACAATTTAGATTAGGCTTAAAACAAATGCCCAATGCACGCATACTGTTCAGCCCCAATGAAAAAACTGAAACGATTGCCACCAAACTAGAAGACGATAAGTTGGGTCACCTAGAAGCAGCAAGACATTGCTATTTAGACGGAGCATTCAATGTGAATTCGACCTCAGTGGATGCATGGAAGACCATACTTCAGTCTCTCCGTGGACAAATAATTCCTAGTAGTAAAACTACCGATGGCGTCATTTCTCAAACATTCAAAGAGGACAGTAAAACTCCCTTCCCTCGATTCATCACTCCTACAGGAACTTCAGCTGACACTTCTAAAACTCAGCAAGATCTATGGGCCGGTTTCAGAACACTCTCAGATGATGACATCGATTTATTGGCTAGAAACATCGTCGAACAAGTTAAAATCAGAGGGCCATTCCACTCCATGTCAGACTTTGTAAATCGTCGTCTATCCACTACTAGTGAAGACACCGCAGCCACTGCTAACGCTACCAGACCATACAACCTCTCACTCAAATCAAGCCTACAGACAGCTATTGATGAAACAGGAATCAACCAGAAGCTCTATAAAACCATACAGAATGATGCTGCTGTCGATGCCGTAGGCTATCCTAACCCGGATGCAGCCAAAGGACTAAGATCAGCAGGAGCGTCAGGATACCTCTCACAAGGAGACATACTCCAAGCTCTAGGAACAATACTCACCGTGCGAGGAGACACCTTCGTCATCAGAACCTATGGTGAGTCCAGAGACGCATCTGGCAAAGTTCAAGCAAAAGCCTGGTGTGAAGCCGTTGTGCAGCGTTCTCATAACTTTATCTCACCAGCCAACAGCAGTGAAACTAAAATCCATGACCTCAATGACATCAATAAACTATTCGGTCGTAAATTTAATATAATTTCCTTCCGCTGGCTAAATTCCAAAGAAATCTAATCACTCTATGAAATCTATCATTTCCATCGCACTGTCCCTGACTTATCTACTTTCCGGCCTAGCCTTTAGTCAAGGAACAGAAGCAAAAACTGTCTCATTAAAAATCAAAGTCCTCTGTGTCAAAAAAATCAAAGGATATGATCAGCTAACCTTTCACCTACCGAAGGAAGAGACACTAGCTTTACCATTATACGATGATTCTTTTTCAGATGAACTAAAATACAAGGGACCAAACACGATGTCGCTTTCCTTTAATGGTGAGCAGCAATTTGAATTCACTCCTTCTATTCAGGCTAAAGAATTAGTCCTCCTGCTCATCCCCCAAGTAAAAAAAGAAGGCCAGCCATTCAAAATCGTTGCCCTCAACAACTCGCTCGAGAGCTTCCCCTTCGGCACAAGAAATGTAATCAACCTGACCAATACAAGAATTGCGTTCAAAATGCCTAATCACAAATTCGTAGTTCTACCTAAGAAAACTGAAAAGTTAAAACTCACCAAAGCACAAGTTGGCACCGAGAGGTTCCCTGTCCAATTTTACTCACTAACTGATAAAAACTGGAAACTCTTTTCATCAACAAAGTGGTCCATTGATAACAAGAAAAGAACCTACTTGTTCTTCTATAAAAACCCTCTCACGAAGCAATACACTTACCACTCTATCCCTGACTACTATGTGGATGAAGCCGCTGTTGCAGCGGCATTCAAAGCTGGTCAAGAGACTGAAATATCAGAAGAGGACAAAAAGAAAAAAGCAGAAGCTCAGGATGAAACACTGCCTAGAAAAGCTGACCCAAATGCGCCAAAATTTCCACCAATCAAATAAATCTCTTATTTGAGTCCCTCCCATCATGCAGAAACTCTGCCCAAAACTTGACCTTATCATGATCAGGGCTAAGATTTGGCCGTGCATATTTCATCGCCATTCAATGAACCACCACTCTCTGGATCACTACTCATCGCCTCTCCCTCTCTACAAGATGGGACTTTTGATAATTCAGTGATTCTCCTATTCGATTTTTCAGATAAC
>CAKZNV010000174.1 GCA_937132085.1 uncultured Rubritalea sp.
TGCTTGTCTACCCAGTCTAGAATGATAGCTAAGTGGGAGTCGAAACCATTGGTGAAAATAGGGTAACCGTGGGCGCTGCGCATGAGCTTTTTATCCACGATGTCATTCTCGCTACAGAGTTCTTCTGCCGCTAGGTCTTGTAAAATTTCTTGGTAGTAGCTGTCTGCGCCATTCCATTTATCATCGTTCACTTCACAAGTCGCTTCTACGATGAGTATGGAGTGATCGCTTGGCTTGATTTCTAGTCCTGCGTTTTTAGGTTCGCCGATGCGGTGGAAGGTTCGGTTACGATAATAGGTGTAAAGCCCATCCATGCATCTGTCTTTTTTGACTAGTAGAGCAAAGATGACAGTGGGCTTGTAGCGAAGTTCTGAAACGGAATGTGTCACTTCTGCTGGTGCTTCAGAGTCAGCGAATTTGACGAGGCTGTGGAGAGGGGCGGTGTTGATGATGTGGTCGCCTTGCCAGTGATGTTCTGTCCCTTGGTGCTGGTAGTTTATTTCGCCGTTACTTGGAGTGAGTTTAGAAATGTTAGCTTCTGTTAGAATCGTTCCACCGAGTCTGGTGAATTCATTAGCAAGTGATCTTGGTAGTGTTTCGGAGCCAGTTTTTGAGTAGTGGAGTGTTTCTGTATCTAGCGCAGAGTTCACTAGATCGGATTTATTTTTTTTGCCAAATTTAGGTGTTAGTTTGCGTAGGACGTCGACTGCGGAAAGCCTAGGCATTTTTCTGCGGACAAATTCTGCTGAAAGTTCTGTGGGGTGAATACCCCAATACTTGTGGGTGAATTCCTCAAAGAAATACTCGTAGAGTGGTGCTCCGTAGAAGGCGATCAAAGCGTCTTCTGCATTTTCAATGTTAGCTTTCTTCTTGGCTCCAGTGATTTCAGCGATCACTAATCCTAAGACGCAGCGACCGAGGGTGAATGGTGGCATAGCCTTGAGCATGTCTTTAAACTGAAGAGGATAACGACAGCTAGAGTCGCCCCAGCGGATGCGTGCATCGAGTGCTGCTTCGATGCGTTCTTTACCCATGAGAGCAGCACAGTCTTCGAAGATTTCTTTGTTGAATGCATGCAACATGTGCACACCAAAATCGCAGGTGTTTTCACCAAAGGAGTAGCCGGCAGCTAGACCTCCGATGCGTGATTCTTTCTCTAGAATGGTTACCTTGACTCCATTTCTCGCTAGAGTGAGTCCAGCATAGAGTCCGCATACGCCAGCTCCGATGATGAGAGCTGATGATGGGTTATTGGGGCTAGATTGCACGATTACTGAGAAGGCAGGTTAGATGGCTGAAGATACTTGTCGAGTAGAGTGCGATCTGGCCAGTGGATGTCTGAATAAAGCAGAGCTTGTCCCTTGGTGATATTATTTTTGAGAACAGGTTTTTCGCCTTCTATTTCTAGAGTGACGACAGGGACTTGACCGCTACTTTTCGCTGTCTCCGAAACCATGCCATAGACGATGTCGCTACCAATTCCTTCATCAATCACTGTGCCTGCTGGAAAGTCTGCTTTTGCGTAGGCATAGACTTCTGTTAGGCGTCCAGCCCATGGTTGTAGGAGAGCTTCGTTTCTAACAGCAGCTCTGTATATAGCCTTTGGAGTCTCCAGGTGACAGAGGTGATATGGTCTATAGAAAAGGTAATAGTGTCCTTGGTCGCTCTGCTGAAGTTTGTAGTAAGTGAGGTAGGGGAGCTGGAGTTCTGTATCGCATCTACCAATGACGTAGACTCCGCCACCAGGCTCTGCGCCGAGGATGTAGTCGATCGCTCCTTGCTTAGGGTGAGTGCTGAAATCAAAGAGTTCAAGAGCTTGCTCGACTCGATTCGCTTTCGGTCCAGTCATGCCTGTCTGAGTGGGGAGGTAACCGAGAGCATTGGCGATGACTGCCATCTCTATATTCAGCTTAGTGCCGTCAGTGTAGGCACAGCATTGGACTGGGTTAAGGTTTCGGATCGCTGCTTCGTGAGCTAGAGACTCAATAGTAGCGTCTTTATTGAGGAATCCTTTGATGTTTCCTGCTTGCACAATGTCGAAGCCCCAGAGGGAAATTTCTTCGATCATAGTGGCTAAAACACCATGCTGGTCACCAGCGTCGCTTGTGATGACGACTCCGTGTTCATTGGCTAGTTCAGTGAGGTGAGGTCCAAAAGCGAGATCTACCTCAGCGTTCATGAGAACGACATGGGCTTTGCTTTTAATGGCTAATTCACAATAATGTAATGCACTTTGGATAGAATTGGTGCTTTCTACTAGGACGTCGATTGGAGTTTCTTTGAGTAACGTTTCGAGGCTTTCGCTAGTAGGGCAATTGGCTGTTAGAGACGATGTTTTCTGGGCGGTAGCTATGTTAGTATCCGCGATCCAACATAGTTCCATGCCGGGAGTGATGTTTACCTGATGAGCGATGCCGAAGCCCATGGCGCCTGCACCAACTAGGCCGATTTTGATAGGAGTTTGTTCGTTTTGTAGTTTTTTTAATGTTTGTAACATGGAAGTATTATTGTTTAAGCATTTGTTGAATCAACGGGTGATTCTGTTGATCGACAGGGAGTGTTAGTAAGTATTCTTTAGCCTTTTCGATATTACCAAGTTCGTAATGGGCTGAGGCGCATCCTAAAATTGCATCTTTGTTACTCGGTTTCATAGCGAGAGATCTGGTGAAAAGCTCGAGAGCATTTAGTAGATCCTGTTTAGACTTATTTTTCTTGCTGAGGAAATAGCTACCAGAGTTGGCGACGAGTGGCCATTCGTTAGGGAATTTCTGAAGTCCATCCTGGATCGTTATCTCAGCTTCTTTGTTTAAATTGAGTTCTGCCTGCAGGATGATTAGTCTGGTCCAGTTTTCTGCCATTGGCATTTTGACTTTTGTTCCTTTGCCGAAGCTTTCGAGGGCTTCTTGTTTTCTGTCTAGATTCTTTTGGATGACTCCCATGTTCATGAGAGCTAGGCCAGATTCTTTATCTATCTCATGTGCTTTCTTGAAGTAGCTCAGAGCTTTTTCTGGATCTGATTTGCTGAAGATGTCTCCATAGTGAATCGGTGCGAGTAAGCTACGAGGGTTTACTTCCATTTCGTGAGCAAAGAGGGCTTTGTCATTTTTCCAGATAGGCAATTGCTTCTGCTGGAGGAATGCGAAGCCAGCTGTGATGATGGTGAGGACGATTGTAGCTGGGATGAAATTTCGCTCAGGTCGGGTAATGAATTTCACCAGTCCAGCTACGATTAAAACAATGCCTAGCATCGGCAAATAGCTGTATCGATCTGCTACAAAGTAGTAGCCGACAGTGACTAGGCCAGAGACTGGGAGCCAGAGGATAATGTAGATAGCTACTCCATAGGCGATGAGTTTTTCTTTCACACAGAGCCAGGTGAAGAGCGGAATGAGTGGAGCTAGGATAGCTAATGAGATAGCTAGTTCACGAGTAGAAGTCGGTGGGTAGAACCAGAGTTGACTAGGGTTTGGCCAGACGAAACGCTCTAGGTAGAAGGTGAAGCTGACGGGTATCTTCATGGCTTTATTAGTGTGGCTCAGGTGGTCGGATACATTGCCGAGCGCCCCGATGGATTGGAAATAAATGGCAACAGCAGCGGCAAGCAAAGAGGCGATGATAAATGGCGACAGAGCTGGGAGTGAGCGGGTAGCGGAACGAAAGATTTTCTTCTCTGCGTAGAATAGGACGAAGAGAACGAGTGGCAGAGTGACTACGCTAGGTTTCGACATTAGGGCTGCTGCGAAGAATCCTAAGCTAAGTAGGTAGAGGAGCCAATGAGGCTTCATTTTCCACTTCATGAAGCTATAAATGCTGGCGAAAAAGAAAGCACCGGAAAGCACGTCTTTGCGTTCTGATAGCCATGCGACTGATTGGATCTTCTCAGGGTGGATCGCCCAGATGAGAGCGATGAAGAATCCGAGGAGGTGAGATTTTGTGAATTTCGTGGCAATTAAAAAGAGTAGTCCTGCGGTGATAGCATGCCATAAAACGTTGACTGCATGATGCCATTTTCCTGCGGTGATAGCATGCCATAAAACGTTGACTGCATGATGCCATTTAGGTGTGAGCCCAAACAAACTGACGTCAAGCTGGTGAGACATAAAAGTGATGGGATGCCAGAGGTTTGTTGTTCCTGTAGAGGTGACTGCCCATTTTGCATTGGAGAGGGAGACGCCTGAGTTCACTCTAGGGTTCTCCGTGATGTAGGCTGGATCATCGTAGCTGATGAAGTCGAATTGAATCGATGCCACAAAGGCTAAGCTTGTTAGGAGGATGATAGCGAGAAAACAGAGAGCTGTTTTTTTTGTGCTGTTGTCCTCTGCATAGGTGATGTCGGCTTTGTCACTCATTAAGAATAGTTAATATAGCTTAATGATCAATTTATCCAGCATAATATAGCATACTGTAATTGGTGTTTCATTGAGAGAGGGGGGGGAGGTGTGGTGTATTGGGAAATTCTACTTAGTGTCCAGTTGGTAAAAGGTTCTGTAATTTAAGAGAGGGGGAGTAGTGAGGTGCTATCTTTAGGCTCTTTTCTAGATGTTTAGAAGCTAATGGGTAATTTTTCAAGTGAGCGTAACAAATGGCTAGATTATACTCTGAAATATAGGCGCTGGAGTTCAGCTCTATTGCTTTCTTGTGACACTCGATAGCATTTTTAAGTTGTTTTTTAGTCTGGTAGAAAGCTCCTAAATTAGTCCAGCCGATGTAGTTTTTAGGTTGTGTTTTAGTGGCGTGCACGAAGAGTGATTCAGTGTCAGACCACACTTTGACTTGCGAGTAGCTTAAAGCACTAAACAGAAAGACTACAGCGATAGCGATAAATTTTCTCCATGCAGAACTGTTCAAATATTGAGCGAATAAGATGAAGAAGCCACCTAAAGAAATGTATAAATAACGATCTGGTGTATATTCTACACCTATGTAAAGCACTCCTGAAATAGGTAGCCAACAAATAGTAAACCATGCAAAAGCTAGAAAAAGAGAAGGCATTCTATTTCTTACTATCCAGATAATATAAAATAAAACAATGAGTGCTAAGTAGGAGGAAACTACTAAGGCTCTATTGTAATCAGGTGTAGGATATGAAAAACTTAAATCTGTTGGTATGACTGCACGGTATAAATAGAACCAGTAACCTAATCCAATGTGTGGGAATCTGCTTATGATGGAGCTTTGGGCTGCGAACTGCTGATGTGTTCCTGTGTTCTGTAGGTAGAATGTAAATAGTCCAAAAACCAGTGCTGTAAGCAACCAATATTTGTAATTCAGTATCGTTTTTAATAGGTTTTTGGTGGCGAATACTTCTTTTGATCTAAAGCAATGAATCAAGATAACTATAAGAGGTAGAACCACTATGGATGGTTTTGACAATAAACCCAAAACCAAACAGAGGTATGCCAAAGAGGAGGAGTGCTTACTGCGATTAATTGAGTAATAGAGGGAGGCCCAGAAGAACACACCACTCAACACGTCTTTACGCTCTGAGATCCATGCAACGCTTTCTACATGTGTAGGGTGAATTAAAAATAGGGCAGAGGCTATAAAGGCAATATTTCCAGAACTAGTTAGCTTTCTAATAAATAAGAAACCAAAGACTGCGCCTATGGTATGAAGTATTACATTCACTATGTGGTGCCAGCCTGGAGCTAGGCCAAATAGCTGAACATCTGACATATGTGAAAGCCAGGTGAGAGGGTGGTAAATGTTACTCACTCCTTCATACTTTAAGTTTTGTTCCGAATCTTTGGTGCTAAAGGCCCATTTAATTCCATCGCTGGTCAGCCCTTCTTTTACATAACTATTCTCTGAGACGTAAGCAGGATCATCATACTGAATAAATTTAAAATCATAGACCTGAATATAGACAGCTATCGACAAAGCGATGAGCCATAGAATTTGACTATGTGAGTAGATGTTTCTGAACATGATTTTAATGAAATGCGACCCCTCTTCTATAAAAAAGAGGAGTCGCATGCTTTTCCCCCCAACAGGGTGTGTTATCTTTTACGACGCACACAAAGAGTTAATGAACCGAGTCCGAGAAGAGCGACACTTGATGGCTCTGGAACATTACCTACTGTGACATTAGCTGCGACCTCGGTAGATGATACTTTTGTGCCATTATTAAAAACGTAACTCTTCGCAGAGACTAGATCAGTCATTAAATTATAATTTGAAAAGTCGCCAGTTCCATCGGGATTGAGCATCCCATGTGAGCCACTCAACTGTAGGTCAGTTCTCAGGTCGATCAGATGAATAGGAGTGGTTTCGGCATCGGCTATACCAATAGTAAGTGTTTCATTTGCTACATTAAATGTGATACCGGCAAATGAGATTACATCTGTTGTATTCCCTAAATTATCATAAAGAGTAGCCCCTAGGTAGCCATCATAGACTACGGATGACAGTCCTATTGTGTAGAACTTACTAATTTCATCAAGGAGGGAGTCATCTAATGTAAATTCTACTTTATCAATAATAGTTGATCCGATCCCTGAAAACTGCAAACCAGACCCACCAGGAATAAGTTTATAATCTTGGTCATAGTCAACAGTGATGACTGTTTGGGCGTCTGCTTGAATGGCTGATGCGCTAATAAGAGAAAGCGCTAATAGTAATTTTTTCATAAATTCAGTAATTGGGAGATACTGTATTTACTTGTTTGATATACATATGTCTTTTCTGAGTCTACAGATTTTTAAAATGTGATTTATTTGAAAATTCTCAAAAGATTGATTAGGTTTCACCTCCCTTCAGTTTAATTTAATTCATTTCTAAATTCAGAAAATTTGTAATGCGGCACCTCTTATATCAAGAAGAGGTGCCGCATCCTTGTCCCCCAACAAGTTTTGACGTCTTTTACAACGCACAAAAATACCTAGTGAGTCTAATCTTCGAAGAGTTACAGGTGACCGTTTTAAGGTTGTTGTAGCAATGGTCTTGATATTGGTTGACCCGATTAGCTGATTTGCCATCATCAATGGCAAATTTTTTATTCACTGTAATATATATGTATTTTAAGAGAGTTTAGATTTGAAAAAACACTGTTTATTAAAGATTTATTTTCTAGTGTCTGGCTGACTCTTGAGCCTTTGGATCGGTCTTTGCTGCTATTTGCTTCTTCCTGATATGGGTATAAAAATGCGACTCCTCTTCTATAAAGAAAAAGAGCCGCTTACCTATTCCCCAGGTGATGAAATGTGGTTATCTCTTGCGTCTAAGAGTGAGTAATAGAGTCCCGAGACCAAGTATTGCAGTAGATGTTGGCTCAGGAACAGGAGTGATCACTGTAGTGGGAGCTCCATCAAATGTGAAAATGAACTGAGTTCCAGCTGCGATGTCTCCATCTAGAGTAATATCAAAAGAGAATTTACTAATGTCATAATCTACAGTTCCTTGTAGGCCTATTTCGTCAAGGAATCTAGCTCTTGATCCCGAGCTTAATAGAGTGGTGTTATCATAATCAAAGCTAGCGTTGTTTACTCCATTCGAGTCTAGTGTAATAGCTGCTGCTGATGTGAAATTAGAGGCAAACTCGTTTGAAGTTAAACCAATGTTATTCCCCTCTAAGTTAAGTTTAACTCCAGACACCTCATTTTCGATTCCTGCAAAAAACATGTCTATGCGGAATGTTCCGCTTCTGCCTGCATCTGTAAGATTTGAGCCGTTATATGATTCACCGGTTGATCCTGCGTAGCCAGGTCCAGCTGGGTAAGCTGGTGAGACTGTGGTCATCGGGTTGTCGTAGCTCCAAGTTAGATTTAGGACGTCACCTGATAGGTAAGCTTGAGTGGTTTCTACTGTGACTCTTGAATTTGTTAGTTTGTTGTTCAAGTGTGTCAAGTTTGCTTTAATGCCTTGCTTGGCTCCACCATTTACTGTTAGGCCATCAAAATTTATACGAGATTCGCCAATTTCTGTAAGCACAGCAGGGCTAGCTCCGTCTATCCAGTTTTGCAGTCCTTGATCGGGGTCTCCAGTCAGATTAGCATTGTTTCCGAAAGCCTTCAGGCTGAAACTTGTGATCACTGGACCAAGTGTTCCTGAAGTATTTCCATCTGGAACATTTCCATTTGGTCCCCAGTTAATGGCGGCGCTTGCTGTTGTCGGTATACACAGGGCTAGGATTGTTGATTTAATGTTTAGTTTCATAGTATTCTATATTTATTGGTTTGTTGTTATATTGGGGTGATTTCTTCTTCTCTGAGTTAGAAAAGCGAGTCCTAGACAAAGGAGAAAGCTGGAAGAGGGTTCAGGCACTGGAGAAGTTGTGATCGAGATTTCAGGTATGGCGTTCTGGATAGCCTCAATATAATGAGGCACATATTCATAACGTTGAACAATCTCAGTAGCATTTGAGGTGTAGCCGCTGTATACTGTGCCAGTTAGAAGAAGTTGATCGTTATTGCCGACCACAAAGCTAGGTCCACCTGAGTCGCCTCCAGTAAGGTAGGCATCATTGTCATTAGTGCCATTTACTGTGTATGTAATGTGCTGCCTGCCTCCGACGCCATATGAATAGACGCTTGAAATGACGCTTTCTCCTATTCGTCCTTTCTGGCCGTATAGGAGAACATTGAGGCCATTAGAATCGATACTTGGATCTAAGAGTGAATAAGAGTTTAGGCCATTGAGTTCTAAATCTATTGCTTCTGCTAGCACTCCTACCCGAAGGTTGAGATGAGAATAAACCCTTAGACAGTGCTAGTAGGTCTGATAAGGCTTGATTAGATAAGGGATTGGGAGCGATCAACCAAGCCAACTGTGATAAAATGATTGGACAGTTGTGACGAAACTATTAGACGGGTTTCATCTAGTGGGTGTGGTCAGAGGCGATCAGTGCATTGGCTGAAGCAGCGGATAGAGCGTGTCGAACGATCATCGCAGCTTCTGTCGGATCGTAGCTGGCAGTCAGAATAGCGAGGCGGTCGAGTGCATCTTGTGGACTAGTGGAGTCTTCTAATGCTTGAGTGTATTGATCGAAGTCACGGGTCATGATCTTGGCCAGCTGAGGTGAGGCTGATGCGACTACTGCCTCAGTGGCACGGCGTGCTTGCCGCTTGCGTGCGGCACGTCTGCTGACAGTTGGTAGGAAGTGATCTTTCTGAGGTTGTGGCTGTGCGCTGAAAGCTGCGAATGCTAGCGGTGATGCTGTAGCTCGCTCGACTGTGTATCCTAGCTTTTTACTGATTACTTTAATGGCTTCATCGGTAACTTGAAGTCCAGCTGTAGGGAGTGCGCTTAGTATGTCGCTTGTCACAGCAAGCTCATCCGTTGATTCCGCACCAAAGCTTACAGTTGGTATCGGTGTTGTCCAGCCGTTGGCTAGCCAGAGTGGTGAGAGTATTTGTGTTTCGATTGTGAGACCTAGAGTGACAGCGTCGAATTGTCTTATGTCGTCACGAACTTGAGACTGTGCTTCGCCCTGACCTCCACCAAAACCTAGATTCTCACCTTCAGCTGAGAGGGTTTGACCTACGACGATTTTACTCATCTCTTTGTTAGCTACATTATGGAACGCTTGGAATGCTTCGCCGCCACCTTGGCTATTTGCTTGGTGCATTTTTATTTCCACATCTTTAGAGACTACCACACCTAACAGACGTTGTGCTTGCTGAAAGGCTGATTGCAGAGTGAAGCGTGCTCCATCATCACCAGAGTCATACTTACCTTCTAGAAATGGAGATCCGAAGCGGTCTAGGAATCTAGCCCACCAGTCCCGAGAAGAGACTGAGAAGAGCCACCAAAATAAAACAGCTCTCATAGGCCCACCGTGCCAATCAGGTGAACTGGTGAGAAGATGACCACGGTGAATGATGTAGCGATCTTCATCTATTAGTTCACACTGGCCAGTTTGATTGCCCTGGTCATCAGTTAAGCCAAGAGACAAATCTCCATTTGGCCAGCTTAGATGATGGTGTTTTACTTGTGAGAGTTCTTTGAACTCATATCTCCACCCTGGTCGAGTGCCTTCTTTATAAAGTCGGTCAGTTACCGAGACTGGATAGAGAGTCGAATCGAGTATGTGTGTTAAAATTCGAATCCAATTAGGTAGAGACTTCAGGTGAGTTTTCACGTCTTCTGCATGCTTCACCTGTGCTTCGTCATCTGGATCTTTAGCCGTGACGTTGAATTGATCACCTAAGACAGCTAGCTTTCTCTTGCTAAATTCTGACTGAAGGTGAGAATGCGACCCGATGATATCTCGATAGATACTGAACAGCTCTGAGGTGTTCCCGGCTTCTGCTGAACGGAGTGCGCTGTGTAGTTCATCTACATCTACCATGTGCAGCTGAACTGGTGGTTCTGAGTTGCCACGGTCGATGATACGAGTTTGCTGGGGTAGCCATTTGCTTAGAAGTTTTTGAATTCTGTTCATGTGTTGAGTTGGTTTGTTCTTCGTGAAAATCTATCTCTGAGAGATCCGAAGAGTCCCTTTCTGAGTGGTTTACTTTTGCTTCCTGGTCCTACTGCGAAGGCTTCGACTTTACCGCTGCCTTTGATGAGTGCCCAGATGCTCAGCTTGCCAGCGTCGAATGTGTCGCCGTGCTGGCCGTTCTTTCCTGTGTCAGTTTGGAAGCTGCCTCGATCGCTTTTTACAAGTCGGTGATCATCGTAAATGAATGAACCTATTGGTAGCTCTACTTGGCCATCCTCGATCGCATTCACGTAGATGTGGCCGATCAGAGTCTTAGCATCCATTTCTTCGCCTTCATGCTTTAGCTTCTCACCACCTTTGACTAGAACGCATGAGCATAAATGCCTGAGTGCTTTCTTCAGCTGTCTTGCGAAGAATACTTCGTTCGACGCATCTATAGCTAGTCTACGGATGTTCAGATTTAGTTCTATGATATCCTCAATCACCATTTTAGTGATGGCAGTGGTGACATCGGGATCAGCTGTTTTCCATGAGACGATCAACCGCTCTTTATAGATGCGCCCTTCTCGCTGAGTGACAGCTAGAGACGATGGATTAGACGTGCCTTTATCAGAGGTCGCCAAGTCGAGACCTAGACCGCACGGTGCGTCTGTTAGGTGATCTGTCCATGATTTTGGGATGGCTTCTCTAGGTGTCATTTATGCTACTACTAAAGTGTCGGTGATGTTGATTCCAAGTGAGGTTTTCGCACCTCTGTCTTGAGCGTTTATGAGAGCCATTCTTGAGAGCGCTGCGGAACCTCCGGCTAGGAATTTTAGGCCGTAGTTTCTGTCCCATGCTGTGCGGTCTATTGCTAGAGCTCGGTGATCTTCTGGGCAGAGTGGTTGACGGTTTTTGAGATCGTAGAGAGGGACGCCAGCTTCGTAGCCATCCCAGGCGTCGACTCTGTGCACCAATAGTCCAGCATCTGTTTCGTAAAAGTTGCCGTTTTTGTTTACTTTAAATTTACTTCCAGCTGGTGGAGCTAGCAGCTCATAGGAATAATGATCATCATCAGGTGGTGGTGTGGTTGCCATTCTGATACGATAATTTTGAGAGCTAGAAACGATCGGCTCCATGGCTTCAAATACTTCTTTGAAATTGGGGATGCGGCCGACTTCATCCAAGATCACGTTTCCTGTCCAGCCCACAGCTGTGTCAGGGTTTGGAGCTACAACGATTGATCGAGAATAGTTAGAGTCTGAATTGCTGTGATGCAGTTTAGTGACTAGAGATTGATGCTCGAAGAGATCTGCGATCGCATCCGCATCTATCAGCTGACCTTTGTCATCGTCCGCATTTGTGGTGAGTTTGTAGTTTTGTGCCTTAGCTGCATCACGCAGAGCGTTGGTGACTATTGCCCAGACCTCAGCTTCTTTTTTAATGTTCTCCTTACCTAGATTTACAGATGCTGAGGCAAATATAACATTGCAGACGCTTTCCATCATCCAGTCTAGGCCTTGGCAACCTAGCAGAAATGACTTCCCGGCTTGTCGTCTCATGACGTAGGCCATCATGCCGATTTCCTTACGAAATGCGGTGTCTTGGTAGGGTCTGAGTCTGATGATTGGCTGTGACATATTACTGGCGTTTTCCGAAGATGGTTTCTCGTAGAAGATCCATTTGGATAGTTTTTGATTTGCCTGAGTTGAGGATGTTCTGAGCTTCTTTTGTAGCAGCCCATTTCATGAAAATTTTGATTGAGCCTACTTCAAATTTTTCTCTATTGAGAGCCATCGCTTTTTCTTTGTTAGACTCTTTACGCTTATTGAGCTTGAGATTGTCTTTCCTGGTATCGGAATCTCTTAGCATTGTTACAGCTTCGACTAAACCTAGGAGGTCAGGTTCATTTTCTGGATCATCAGAGGCGGAGCCGCTAGCGATGCGCTCAAGCGTTTCGAGTATTTGTCCACCTGCGATGGCAGCGGCTCCGTCTGAAATGTTTCCCCCGGCCTTGGCTAGTTCTAGAGAGAACGATGCGAGAGTCTTTAGATTCTCCGTTTTCTGTCTTCTATTCAGCCAGTCTCTATAGCCGCCTGTGCGCCATTCTGAGAGGTTCTGTGGGTTTGCTGGTGCGCCTTCGAAGTGGGCTTCCCATACGGCTACAGCATCATTCTTAGCGTTGAGCCATTTGAGAATGATGCGAGAGGTTTGGCCATCGAGTAATCGACGGTTTACCTCATCACGCAGAGCGTGCGGGAGTCTTGCTATTTTACCTTGGCGAGCCATTTGGGTGATTTGATATTTGTAATTTGAAATTTGAGATTCTACTCAGATCCTTCAGATCTGAGTTCTTCTAATCGATTGAAGATCCATAGAGCACGGGCATTCATGCCAGCTGGTTAGCCATGATCGTGTTAATCTAGCTGGAAGTGCATTGCGTCTCTGCCCCATGCGGTGGCTCCACAGATCCAGCCTAGGCGGTTTGCTATGTTGATAGCTTCTACTGGCATGGTGGCGTAGCCGGACTGTCCTATCTTTTTTGGATCCCATTTGGATCTGTTACTATTGTTAGCCGCATCTATGTCTATGGCTATGCCGCGTGCATGCCGTGACTTAGATGTGCCATTGCGGATGTTACGGTTATTGTAGCAGCCGTAGTAGTGATCTAGGCGATGCTTGCGGATGAAGTCTATGCCTAGCTCTTCTAGCCATGCTTTGAGTAATTGCTCCAATGGCTTGACCATTCTCTTATGGCAGCGGTGTTGAGAAATAGGGTGAGATTTATCACCATAGAGATACATGGTAAATGGCATGTCGAACCAGTCTAACACAGCTTCATTACCCGCTCTTCCGTATTTGGCTTGGAGCTCAGATTCTGACAGTTGGTTTGTTCTGTAGCCTTTTTCTAGTTTAACTGACTTAGGCTCTGGATGCATTGAGCATTTAGCCGAGAGAGAGTTTATCACGTCCCATGTTTTAGGTCCATCTATGCCGTCTACGGTGAGGCCGTGGCTACGTTGGAAGTTTCGGACACGTTGTTTATGAGATTCTGAAGACATGAGATGGTGATTTGAAATTTAAGATTGGAAATTGGAGATTAAAAAAAACGGTGGCAGGTGAACAAACCCGAACCCCTGCCACCGCTGGTATTTTGACGGCTAAGACAAAAATTATTTACCTGATCGCTGGTCGACGATGATGCGGCCTTTGATGCCTGTGTCATCGCCATAGATATTTCCGTAGTCTGTTTTGACTTCGATACCGACTCCCTTGAAAAATTGATTAGGATTACAGCTGTTTAGTAATGTGAGTGCTACTAGTGCGATGGTTAGATATGCTTTCATAGTTTTAGGTGTTAGGTGATTAGGTTTTAAGTGTTACTTTTCACCTCAAAAGCCCGCTGATTTTATTCAGCAGGCTGTTAAATTTAGAGATGTTAGATGTTCTCTACTTCGGTTGCTTGGCCTTGATGGCACGGCGTTTCTTAGCGGCTCTCATGGCTTTTCTAGTGCCAGTGGTGGTGTAGTGAGCTGGCTGGTGAGATGGGTAGCGGTAAGATGAGATGTTAGGACAAGTTGCTGGAATAATGCTCTTTCCCGGCTGAGGTGGAGCTTTTGCAGATGCAGCGCCAGTTAAGGCGGCGAACAGTCCGAGAATTGATGATCTGATTTTCATGTGATTAGGTTGTTATCCCGCGTTCGCGGGACTAGCAGAGCTAGGGGTTTACTTGCTGAGGATCTTGGTTTTGATGGCTGAGCGGAGTAGAGCATAGAGAGCAGTGAGGACAGTCACTGCTACGGCAGCCCAGGCGGCGTCGATCTGCTCAAAGGCTGCAAGAGCTACGGTGATGATGTTAGAGAGTAGGACTAGCCAGAACTCTGTGGTAGCGAGGCCTCTAGGGGTTTCGCTTGTGGCTTCTATTGGTTGTTCGTTCATGATGTTTTAGGTTGTTAGGTTTTATGTGTTAGGGTTGGTTACATGCTTCGTTCGTGGGTGCGGACTCCGGCGGCGGTGATACGGTAGTGAAGAGTAGAGCCGTCAGAGTCTGGCAGCGCATCTACTTGTTTAGGTTCTGTAGTGACTAGGTAATGCAGAGCTGCGTTGATTTCTTGCTGGCTGGTGTCCCATTCTCTGGTCACCCCTTGATGAATAGACGTGGCTTTTAGAGCTGTGCCTATGCGGTCATTGAGATGAGAGCGGACGGCTCTACGGATGTCTTCTTTTCTGATTTGTTCTGCGGACATAGTTTTTTATTTGTTGAGTGATTTAAGTTCGCCTTCGATGCGGCCAAGCGCACGCTGAGTAGCTCCAGTTTGAAAGGTGGATTCGTCTTCGATTTTGTCGACACGCTGCGATAGTGCAAAATGCTCCTTCTTAGTAGCAAAGTGCTGGAGATCTTGAGCCGAGGGCTTAGAGCCTTTGAAGTGCTCAACGACTTTGAGAATCGCTAAAGCAGCAAGGGCGAGAGAGGCGAGCCCCAAGACTAGCCAGCCTATTGAGGTGGCAGAGTTAGAGGCTGGTAAGCTAGCTTGAGCTAGTGAGTTAGAGTGCATTAAAAAAGCGATCATCCAAAATAGGATGACCGCTTAGTAAGATTTTCTCAAACGTGGTTGAGAGAGTTGAGCCTTTAGCTCAAAATGTGGAATGGTGAATTTAGAATAGTGAAATTAGAAGTCCTGTAAGGATTCTTTTTCTTTAGCTGCCTTTTTAGCTGCCATGTGATCTATGAATTCCTTGGTCACTATCATAAATAAATTATCTATAGTTGTATATTGGGCGTAGAGTTCTTCACCTTCTGTTTGCCAATTTTTGTCCATACTTATAATATTGGATTTCTTCCAGTTAATTTTTTTGTCTGAGCCTTTTTTAGTTGGTCGATTTGCTTTCAAAATCATTTGAATTTTGACATCAGATATTTCTTTTCCGTTATCTAGGATATCAGTTTCAGCAGTGCGGATAGTCATGCTGTGTGCTTTATTTTTCCAGAATGTGATATGGAGCAACAAACCTGCTTTTTTAAAGACGGCACTAGATTTTTCTTTATCAACGCTGGTAGGCTTACCGTAGCGTTTTTGGCATTGAGCAGCAGTCTCGCCTATGCGAGCTGAGGCTGTTGTTATGAGAGCTAGCGTGATTAAGGTTATTAGTGTTTTCATTGATTGTTTACGGAGTTGATTTCAGGGTAATAATTGCTAGTTACTTCAGCAAGGGTTTTGTTTTTTGGGAGATTATTTTCTATAGCATTCAGGTAGATAGGTAGCCAGTGTATGGAACAGGCTTTGATCCATTTCTTTTCATACCCTAGCGTCCAGATGCCCATGTCTATACCGCACCAAGCTTTAGTCCATCTCTCTTCTATGCTTTTTAGAGATTTCATTTTTATGACTGGGTGAGTGATGCGGCAGCCATACAGAACTAATGCGGATGGTGAATCACGGCCTAATTTTCTTACTTCTTTTTCTATCTCCCCTACTTGCTCAAATGTTAGCTGAGTGAGGTTTTGTAATACGTAAGTTGCTGCTTGTTCTGGATTACTAAGCTTAGGTCTTCTGAGCAAGAATGTTCTACCCGGCTTCTTAGGTCCAGAGCGTGTCTGAAGGTAAGACTGTTTGATGCTATTATAGATAGGCGTTATGATTAACCGGAGTGGCAATAAAATGATCCAGACTGGTATAGCTATGATTGTGAAGCATCCACAGCTAGATTTATTTTTTTCGCTCATTTTTTTGATTAAAGATGAGTTCAAAAGCTTCTCTTGCCGCAAGTAAAGCATCATCATTTCCATCTTGTGCTTCATCTAACAGAGAATGAATTTTTTTGTAAATTTCTTGGAGGGGCATAGTTTTCACAAATGCTTCAAACGCTCCTTTGTAATCTTTTTTATCCAAATAGTTTAGCGTGTTAGATGCTGATTCTTTCCCTAAAAGCCAATCAATAGAAACATCGCATCGTTGTGCTATTTGTTGTAATGTGTTGTTTTTTGGGATGCGACCTTTTTCATAGTTCGCATACGTTTGTTGAGAGGATATACCTAGGAACTCAGCGAATTCTTTCTGACTTCTACCCTCCCGAAGCTTTTTTAAGTTCTCTGAAAAAATGTTCATTCGTTGTTATTTGTTGTTGACTCGTTGTTCTTTTGTTGTAATTGTTGTTGCAAGCAACCTGAGACAACAAGAATGACAACAATTACAACAAAGTCCAATATCAAATTCCCCGGGATTTGTCGTGACGCTAAAAAATTAGGTGTTGAACGCACGCATCTCTACCGTGTTTTAACTGGTAAGAGAATAAGTGTGAGTTTAATGAAACGATACAAAGCTCTTAAATCTACACAGGGAGGGACTAAGACATGCAAGTAGTTCATGTGCCTATCTACACAACTGAGGCTTTTTGCCAAATACTATCTGGAGCTGACTCTAAGACTACTAAAAGTATCAGCAAAACTGTAAGCCACATTCATCCTCAAGATGAGGCAAAAGATAAAATACTTATGGAGGCTGAGAGTATGGGGATTTGCATACCAATCAGCACTGATGTGTATTTAAATAGCTCACTAGAGTTTGTGGCTGGAATTTACTACTCACTGAAGTCGGCATTTATAAGCTCAGCTAGTTTTACTTCATCCCAATTTAAGACAAAATACTGGCGAGACAAGCCAAAGGCTTTCTGGGAAATAGTAAAAACGAATGAAGATAGAGCTAGAAAATCTTATCCTCATTTTGAGTCAATCGCTGAGCTTTTAGGTGTGGCAGTTCATGAGCTTTATAGAGCATTAACAGAAAAAAAGCCTCATCAACAAGGCGACATGTCTAAACGCAAGGCTCTTGCAGAGCTATACAGGGAAGAAGCTTTGAAAGCTGAACAGGAAGGAGCATCAGTCTAATGATCTTGTTTGATAAAAAGAAGGTTTCTAATCTTCAGCCTCACCCGCTTCTAGGGACATCAGGCATGCTCGATGAGCTGTCTAGGAATGAGCTTGTTAAATCTGCTAAGGGTGATGCTGCACAGCGTGCTCTGAGAGAAGCAAGAGTGGATGAGCTAAATCTGAAGCTGGATAGTTTACAAGCGGACATCGCTAAAAATGGGATTTTAGAGCCTATTAAGATCTGTCTAGAAAATGGTGAATGGCTCATTGTGGATGGTCGCCACCGCTGGATGGCTGCTAAGGCTCTGAATAGAGAGACTGTGCCATGTGCGCTAGTAGATCCTAAGAATGCTAGAGAGATCATCCTCTCAGCTATGCTAGGTAAGCATCTGAGTAAAGGTGCTAGAGCTTACTCTGCGGTGCAAGTGCATCCTGAGGTGGCTCTTGATGGCGAAAAACGTGAGAAAGCTGGGAAGAAATTAGAACCCTCTGCAATCGTTGCAGAGGGTCTGGCTCAGAAAATCGGAGTGTCTGAACGAATGATGAGAACAGCTTGTGCTCTTTACAAGATATTCCATGAGCATCTCACGCTGAAAGGACGCTATGAAGACAGTGTTTACACGGTGAGCATCACTAAATTACTAGGCGATATGACTGCTAGAGTGACGCTGTATGAAGAGTCTAAGACGTATGATCATCCGCAACCTAAGAAAGAGACAAAGGCAGAACGTGAAGCTGGTGAGCTATTACTGCGTAAGGCGGTAACTAAGGACAGAGTTCAGGCAATTAGGGATTTCTCAGAAGACATTAATGATGGCTGGGAGTTGTTAGAGGATGAAGATTTAGAGGATATCAAACTAAATTTTCATGATTTCTTAGGAAGGTTGCCAGAAGGGATGAAAGCTATGGCTTCTGATTTTTTCAAGAAAGGAGAGGGTCATGAGTAGAGATGATATTCGCATATTCTGGCATAAGCTGAGTCAACAAGCACTAGAGGAAGAAAGTAGCTATGTTGTAGGGACTGACTATCCAGGAGATATTGAGTGGCCTAAGGTCATCCCTCTCGTGATTGTTAAACTTAGCCTTGGTTATGATTATTCTGCTTTCAGTGCCATGGAGGCTTGTGTGCTGAGAGCACGTTACAGACTGGCTGTAGAGGTGGCCTCTATGATGGGAAGAATGGAGGTGTGTGCTCCTGAGGCTGGAGTAGTTCACTTGGAACTCAGAAGAATGATTCTGGAAGGATTTTCAGAAGAGTTAGAGATCATGATGATTGAGTCGATCATGAACGAAGATTTAGAAATAGACTAAAACGATTATGGCTAAAAGAACTTACAATAAATATGAGCGAAAGCGATTGCTGGATAGATTTAAGGATCTAGTAATTGAAGGTCTGAGTGAGGAATCAGCTGCTAATACTTTAGGAGTAGCCCGCTCTACACTGAAGAGATGGCAGCAACCTAAGCCAGCGAAGCCGAACAAAGGCGGCCGGCCAAAAGCAGTAACTTTCAGTGATGAAGAGTTAATCATAGCACGCTGGTATAGGCTGGCGAAAGAATCTGTGAATGTGGCAGCTGAGTTTTTTGTAGAAGATGAGGATGTTAGACCATCTGTGCGGGAGAAAATCCGCTTCTATCTGGATAAAGCTTTAGAAACAGGGAAGCGTCCAGGGTGGACTAAGGATATCTTACGTGCCTTCCATGTGACAGCTGAGGAAAAAGCAGCTTTTAGAGGTAAGAAGTCAATCCAAGTAGAAGAGATGATTACTAGGCGTGGTATGTTTGAGAGGTTAGCTGATGGTTCAGAGGTGGATATTCTATGCGGTGATACTTGGGAGCTGGATGATTACTCTACGAACCAGCCTTACTATTTTACAGATCCTATATCAGGTGAGATTCTGCTAGGCCGCCAGATTCTGGCCGCCAAAGATCTAGCTGGAGCTAAATGGCTAGGTTTCGACCACATCGGCAGAGAGCGTGATGCTTACCGAGGGGAAGATATTTTAAGATTCATAGAGCGTCTTGTTAGATCTCATGGAATGCCGAAGAGACTCCGCTTGGAGCGAGGGTCTTGGGAAAGTAAATATGTGCATGGGATAGAAGTAGATGGCATGGCTAATACCTGGGGCGATCTACGTGACCTGATGGAGATAGAGCATGTTTTCAAATCTAAGTCTAAGTCAATTATTGAAGGTGGGTTCAATATGTTACAACGCTGGCTAGCTCATACTGGAACCGATATTGGCCGCACTAGAGGTGAATTCGAGGAAGCTACCAAACGCTACCTAGCAGCTAGGCGTAAAGGAGTGAACCCAGCGGATCTAGGTTTCCTTAGTCAGGAAGAAAGCAGCTTAGCACACACTGAAGCGGCAAAAGTAATCGATTCCCGTCCAATGATGAGAGGCCATCTTAATGAACGTATCTCCCCTGATGACCTGATAGCACGTCAAGGCTGGCATACACTACCACTTTGTGAAAATGATGCTTGGTATTTTCTCCCATGTAAGCAGAGCCGCATCGTGAGAGCTGGCTGTGTAGAAGTAAATCCTGGTGGTGGATGGCCAAAGATGATGTTCACAGTGAATGGCATAGAAGAAGGTGTTCATTTAGAAACTGGACATCGTGTGCTGATAGCGTGCGATCCAGCTAGGCCAGATCTAGGGGCATATCTCTGCAATGGAGACAAATCCGTGAAAAATCGTGAAGGCTATCACATGGGCGAGCATTTGATGACTGCCCCACATCTTGGCTTGGCTCCACAGTTCAATGCTTCTGGTGTGCTCACTCCACACCTGGTGGCACGACGCAAAGCGAGTGCAGCGGCAAGGACCACGTTTAGAAGCATTACGACGGCAGCTACCTCTAAGGCCAAGGTAGAGAAGACGATGACGGATGGTAAGGGGCAGGCTGTTCACGTGGGGTCCATCCCACGTGAGGTGGCATGTGAGGTGAAAGGTCAAAGGTCAAAGGTCAAAGGGGCTGATGAAACGGTTATCAGAGCTGGTGAACATGTGAAGCCAGAGCGCAATGAGAAGCCAGCACAGATGAGCAGATTTAGCGGCCGTGATGC
>CAKZNV010000175.1 GCA_937132085.1 uncultured Rubritalea sp.
AAAATACGAAACCATCCCTAAAATAGATTCGTGAGCGAGACATCAACAACTCGAAAAGTAGCGATCATCGGAGCTGGCCCAGCAGGACTCAGAGCTGCAGAAGTCGCAGCGGAAAATGGTGCCTCAGTCACTGTCTTCGATGCCAAGCCATCAGCCGGACGTAAATTTCTAGTAGCTGGCAAAAGCGGGCTCAACCTCACCAACGACGATGACTGGCCTATCTTCCTAGATCGCTATACTGGCAATGATCTACCTACGGAACATTGGAACAAAATTCTCACAGAATTTGATAACACCGCATTAAGAGAATGGGCAGGGTCACTAGGGATCGAAACCTACGTCGCTTCATCTAACAAAGTTTTCCCAGTCAACATGAAGGCTGCTCCCCTGCTACGACGTTTGATAGAAAAGCTTCGTAGACTCGGCATCAACTTTCAGTTCAAACACCAACTAACAGACCTCAACAGCTCCGCAGATAAAGCCTCAATCACCTTTCTAACACTAGAAGGAGAGACGACGCAACACTTTGACAGTATAGTTTTAGCTTTAGGTGGAGGCTCATGGAAATCCACTGGTTCGACTGGTGCATGGGTAGATGTTTTCCAACGCCACAACATCGAAACCACTCCTCTAACAGCTGCAAACTGTGGCTGGCACACTGACTGGCATCCGTCTATCTTAGAGAAAGCCGAAGGACTACCGCTGAAGAACATCGTGGTGAGCGCTGGTGACGCTACTCGACAAGGCGAACTCGTCATCACCAAATACGGACTAGAAGGCGGACCTATCTACCGACTTGGACCATTCATCAAAGCTCTACCAGCACCACAAATCGCCATCGACTTCAAACCCAGCTTCACCGTTGAAAGGCTTATCGCTAAAATGGAATCAGCGAAACGAAACCTACTGAAAGAAGCCAAAATCCGTTGGAAGCTCAGCCCCTCAGTCATTGCTATTCTAGAGACCTATCCAGAGTGGACATCCGTCCCTGAGCTAGCAGCAACAGTGAAACACTGTGTCATCCCGCTAACTCAGACCAGACCTATCGATGAAGCCATTTCCAGCGCAGGCGGAGTCAAATGGAGCGAACTCGATGACAATCTCATGCTAAAGAAACTCCCTAATATCTACTGCGCAGGAGAAATGTTAGATTGGGAAGCCCCCACCGGAGGCTACCTCCTCCAAGCCTGCTTCGCCACAGGCAACTGGGTTGGTGAAAAGATCGTTTAACTACTTCTTCTTAGCTGCGAGCTTACTCTCAATTAGCTTTAGAAGAGGCGCTCTCTTTATTAAGTGAGAGGCGTTTAGATCCGTCACCACCCCAGCCTTATTAATGAGTATAGCATGAGGAATTATATTCTTATCTGATAACTTCTTCAACTCCTGCTCTCCTATACTTTTATCTTCAGAGCAATCAGCAAAAACCAATACAACCTCATGCTTTTGCAGTGTTGTGAGAAGTTTATGACTTTTAACTGTGCTTTTTACTAGCTGACAAGTAGCACACCAATCTGCATGAAAGAACACCATCACGTTTTTACCTTTATGCTTCTTCTTCAGCTCCTCAATGCTCATCTCTAGATTATCCCAAGGCTGTTGGTTCACATTTGGAAACAACTCTTTCTCAAACTCTGCTACAGCCTTTTCGTTGTCGGGAGACATACTGATTTTGTGTATT
This sequence comes from uncultured Rubritalea sp., assembly GCA_937132085.1. Classification (GTDB taxonomy): domain Bacteria; phylum Verrucomicrobiota; class Verrucomicrobiia; order Verrucomicrobiales; family Akkermansiaceae; genus Rubritalea. The sequence goes on from CAKZNV010000175.1 coordinate 1,679, forward strand.
CTCTCAATTCTAGCCTTGGCCTCCTTTTCAGTCAGTTTTCTCAATACTACTTTAGGCATACCACTCGCCTCTCTTCCCTGAAGAGTCATGAGCTCACCATTAAACTCCATTTTACCTTTTTCAGTGCCATACTTTTTGCTGATAACATCTACATCTAATTCATTGAGCTCCTCCCTCGCAGCGATCACTTTATATTCAAAAGCATTTTCTCCATTTATGGTATACATTGTGGAGCCTCCACCTTCAGCGTAATGCTGCACCATTAACCTCGAATACAGCTTAGAATCATTCGCTACTTTTTCACGTGTGGTATTGCCACTCTCTATAGCCTTAGCCCTCTTCTCCAATAAATCCTCGAAAAGAGCTGCTTCATCAGCGACCCAATACCCTAGCAATTTTTCTGCTAATTTTAAATCTTTGGCCTCTACTACCTTCTGCTCCTGAGCAGAAACAGATAGACAGCTAACACCAAAACAAAGCAACAAGCCCAACAAACTACCACAAACGCTATTCTTCATAGCTAGATTTATAGGCAGAAGTCCGCTCTCTGCCAATCACTAAGTCCGCTTAAACTAACTTCACTCCACCACCTTCTAGCAAGACTTTACGCTCGCGATACAGCTGACCTAATGCTTTCTTATAAGTCTTCTTGCTGACTCCAAACATTGCTTGGATCTCTAGAGCGTCACTCTTATCGCCTACTGAGATGAATCCGCC
>CAKZNV010000176.1 GCA_937132085.1 uncultured Rubritalea sp.
AGTATCCACCAGATGCCTATTCCACCCATGGTGCACCAGAAAAGAATTTGAAGAAACCACTTGCTGTAATAGAGGTAGTGGAATCCTAGAAACCAGAGGACAAAGCTTGTCATATTTGACTTCTTCTTGCTGCTATATTCTCGGTAGAAGAGATCTTGCTTGAGGGCTGGTAGTTGATTTACAGCCTCAGTGAGAGCGGAGCTTGGTAATGTTGTTTTTTGCATATGTGGAAGATTATGCACTCTAAGGTGGACGTAACTTGTCCATGATGGTGTAGTAGGTCCCTGATATGAATAAGAAAGGAGCTATCAATCATAGGCAACTACTCAGGTTAAGAAAGATTCTCGCATTGATGCGTGAGCATGAAAGGGTGACTCATGCACAAATGGCAAAGGCAAACGAATGCTCAACAAAATCGGTTCAAAGGGATATAGAAGTGCTAAGAGCAAACGGATGGCCAATCGAATTTGATAAGCGAGGCCATTATATTTGCCCTAGATATTCCGGAGACCTGACAGCTTCAAGGAACGGACAAATTGCAGCACTAGTGCTTGCAGGGTGTTCGGTCGATAGGCATTTAATGGAGTATTTTCCATCGATAGCCTTGGCAATTCGTGGGAGTGTGTTGGATTTGCCAGATGTGCAGTCCTTGAAGTTCAAATTGGATGATTCTTCAATATATGCGGAAAGGTGCTCGATGAATGCAGAGCAGTTGGAAGTGTATGGAGCTGTAGCGAGAAGTATTATTGAAAGCTTGGCTATTGAGTTTTTGTATAGGGCAGTTTCTAAGTCTCACTCTATTAAACGACGTATATATCCTATTAGCCTTAAGCAAAAGGAGGCGGTTTGGTATTTGATAGGATTTGATCTAGATCGTCAGGCTTTGAGGGTATTCACCCTTTCAAAAGTGAAGGCTGTGCAGACATACACTAAAGGCTATGAAGAGCCCTCTAGCGAAGTAGTTGAACAGGCACAAGGTTTCGGAGAATTTAGTATTTGGGATACGGGAGGTGAAGATAGGACGGTTCACTCAGTGACTGTGAGGCTGTTTAGTCATGCTGCCGATTTTGTTCGCTCACATAATATACACCATAGTCAGAAGGTTGAGGTTGTTGACGAAGATTCTATTGTATTGAAGCTAGAAACTTCAGATCTAACGGGGGTAAATCTTTGGCTTCGTAAATTTATGCACCTAGTTCAAATTGTTGAACCTAAAGAGCTAAAAGATCAGTTTATCTGCGATCTGAAGGAGTCGTTGAGGATGAATGAAGTTGGCTCATAGGCTAGAGATCAAACTCGAACTGACCGCTTTCTGTTTCCTTGGTTTTAATCTCTTGTGGATCAACTCCAATGCTGACGACTTCTTGTTGTGTATGCGTGGAGCCAGGATCTTTGAGGAACTCCAGAATCTGTTTGGTTTTGAGGCGAGCATCCTCTCAGACGCGGTGCCAGTGCATATTTTTCCATTGATCCCAGATCTCCATCGAAAGAGTGTTTCCGTGGATCAAGTGAGCTGGAATTCCCCAGCTGGTCATATTGATGTAACTCATATCGACGGCAACTGGTGAGATGTCTTGCATGGTCGCTCGTAGGAGATCGACGTGGCTTTCCTTTTTTCAGGTGATCACGGGCGCCAGCTGCTTGGCGATTTGAAGCACCATGCCACCAGATCAGCATGTGGGCTCACTGACTGAAACGGGCTTGCCTTCTGCGATTACTTTTTCAGCATTGAAACCGATTTTCGCCATGAGTTCGGAGATGCAAGGCGGGGTGAAGAATTCTCCGCGATTGTCACGAGTCGATTTTGAAGCTGCGTCTTGGTAATAGGAGCCCAATAAATCCTCGAAAGGTTCGTCCTCCATCTGACCGATGAGTGAGCCAAAGGCCTTGCAAATCTCTTGGAGTTCTTCTTTATTGTAGCGTTTGGCGATCTCTAAATACTCGGGTTCACGTGTTCAGGCAGCCAGAGCACAAGCCCCCATGCGGGTAAAGTCTTTGAACACCTCTATGTTTGAGCTTTTAGTGCGGGCGATGGGCTCTAGGTAGCCAGCGAAGTCGGGTGTTTTCATGGGGTGAAAGTTAGAGGAACAATAGATCTATTGTAACCAGAATACTTAAATGGCAAACTCTCTGGTCGCCCAAGTAAGCCAGAAAATCCTCGCCTGACGAAGGAAGGTGAAACTGAGACTCAGTTGAAGAATTCGAGGAGGCTAGTGAAATCTCGCCTAGTGGAAACGGAGCGGATAAGATAGCTGACGAGTTCTTTGAGTGTGTCTCTATCTTATGCAAAAGAGACGGTGATGAAATAAGCAGTAGAGTAGCGGAGGCTGGTTTCTTCACGGTCTCCCCAACAAACTGTGTGTGGCTTCGGATGGATGGCATTGCTTCTGCGTATAGATCAGTATGATGGACGTAGTAGCACTAATGAAAGCCATGAAGCATACTCCAGAGGAGGGAATGGATTCTCGCGATAAGCGGGAGAATCCTGATGACTTTAAGAATCGCGTCTCTTTGTGTATCCAGAGGATTCTCAAAGAAGAAGCGAGTGGTCACCAACTACTCACGCCTGAGCTACTTGAGCGGTTTGAAAGACAAGCCTTTTTGACTGATGAAGTAGATCCTGTGTTTGTGACGAAGTTCTTCTGCCCGTGGTCACGCAAGGAATGGTATGTGTGCCATTTCGATGTGACGTCGGGTGAGTTCTTCGGATTTATTCATGATGAGAATCCACACTGGGGGCGATTTAACATCACTGACCTGCTTGAACACTCTAAGAGAACTCCTGACGTGAAAGTGGAGCGAAGTATCAATTTTCAAGAGGTGAGATCCTCAAGCGTGATGGAGTAGATTATCTTCCTCGATCTTGTTCTTTGTTTTTCTCAAAATCCTTCTCTGACCAAGTCTGAAAAAAGTCTTCGATTTTATCGAATGGGTGATGACCTTTGAATTGGTCATTTTTCTGGGGGTCAGTTTTGATGTATTCTTCCTCTTTTACTTCTTTAGGCTTCTCTCTTCTTTCGAGGTGCTCTGTATAGTCTGGGTGAGACCAGAAGACTTTGAGGAAGTCTGGCACTTGCTCGACGTCCTTATCATATTCACGGCGTGAATAGCTTCGGTATTGTCGATCATAGTCCATGATTGGTAGAATGCCTGAAAAACCGGCTGAAGGCAATGCGGTTATTTGAGGAGCATGTCAGAAGCGTGATTGACCACTGCCATGACTTGGTTGGCTCGGTCATTCACAACAGGCGGATGGATTGGGTAAGTGAATTTAAGGTATTGTTTTGAGAGGTCACGTTTAGCCTTCTTAATCACTTTTGTGTCGGAGTCAGCTGGGATGTCGAGTATCTTGAATGCTTCAGATTTGAGCTTAGTTTGATCATATTTTTTGAAGCGTTCTTCACTCGGAGAATAGATCCAGCCAGCAGAGACAAATACTTCTTTATTGTCGTCATAAAACTCTTTGTCGAGTGGAGTGATCTTCTTGGGCTGAGGCTTAGGAGCTGGCTTAGGCTTAGGTTTGTCTTTAGGTGGAGCCTGATAGGATGAGCGGCTAGATTGTGACGAGGACGTAGACTGTTGTTGAGATTGGGAAGAGCTTTGCTGTTGCTGTGATTGGCTACTCCTCGCACTTTCACGTTGTTGCTTTTCTGATTGAGTTTGTTGGCGATGGCGTTCTCTGAAGTTATCAGAGGTCTGGCTCGATTGAGATGATTGGGAGGCCGACTGTTGTTGCCTTTGCTCTTCTTGTTGTGCACGGGCGTATTCCTCTGGGTCAACACCAGCTCTTGCAGCTCCTTTAACGAATTTTTTGAACCTTCGGAATGAGCTACGAAGTTCTCTCTCTTGGCGTTTTCGCTGTTTCTCTTTTTCCTTCTGATAGACTTTTCTCATTTCCTCTTGGAAGGACTCTTCGACGGACTTGTTTTTCCAAAGTCGATCCCACTCGGAACGAACCTGCCAAGGAATGAGATACCAGAGCCAGAGGAGTATGCCCTTGAGGAGATACCACCAGCCTGAAAGAGTGCGGAGCTTCGGAATCGTTCTGCATAGCCAAAACGAAAGTCGCATGAGGTTGACGGGGAGAGTAATGAGAATGAAGTAGGTCGCTTCACAAGTGAACCTCCAGAGAGTTATGGTGATCCACTTGATGACTCTCCAGAGACCTCTGAACAGGACACGAAAGCGATACGCCCAAACCGAACCTGAGGGGCTGGGTAGAGAAAGATCAAAGGAGGCCGCTTCGAGGAATCTATTCTTCCATCGGAGAGCAAAAACGATGGCGAAGCTCCAAGCCATCCAAAAGAAGCCAGTCCACCATGCTGTGAGGATTGGGCTATTGATGGCCACATAAAGCCATGAGGCAGCGGCAACCCATCGGATACCTGGAATGCTGCGGAAGATGTAGCCCATGAAACCACCGAATACGACAAAGATGATCACTGAGACTGGATTGAGGTCTAGTGGGTCTTGGTGCTGGGCGAGTAGTTCGAAGATAGGCATTTAATAGATACAGTCGGAGTGGCTCAGCTAAGTGATACCCTTTGGAATGGAGGGATAGTGCGAGAAATTCTAGAGGATTTATTCTTTTTCTTCAGCTGACTATGGAAGCGTTTATTTCCATAGCTCGGGATGGTATCGATGAGCATGGCCTCCTTGTTGAAGTTGAGGAAAATGGCGTTATCGTCAGGAAGCGTGCGGATGCGATCCGCATTCATGAGGTTTCTTTCAGAAGATGAAACTTCACCGTTCCACCGCACCTCTTCGATGACTTCTTTTCCAAGAATATGCTCTACTGCCCGAGCTGTATCGTATGGGAGGCCAGGATAGAAAATACGAGATTGCATACCACCTTCGATGATAGTTTTTGCTTGGGCTTCTCCGTAGTTGGTTTCCAGCTGGCTGAAGTTCTGAATGATGATGGAAAGACTCACTTGGTATTTCCGAATGGTGGTGCAGATCACCTCAAAATCAGGAATGCGGCTGTGTCCGAACTCGTCCATAAGGGCGTAGACGGGAAGATACTTTTCGCGTTTTTCTCTCGCCTGATCTGGAGTAGTGCTCAGCATGGCTCCAAAGAAGTCTTTGTAGAGCAGGTTCATGATGAAGCTGTAGCTCTTGATTTTCTCAGAGGGAATAATGAAGAAGAGAGCTGTCTTCTTTTTGCGAAGCTGAGAGAAGTCAACTTCGTTAGTGCTCATGAGATTGGCGAGATCTGGGTTATTGAGAAGTGATAGAGAGGTTAGGGCGGTGCTGACAAAACTTTGCACCACATTTGAGTTCCC
>CAKZNV010000177.1 GCA_937132085.1 uncultured Rubritalea sp.
GTCGTTTTCCATGGATCTAAGTCACTTCTCATGTGCATATAAGCTATGAATACACCATCCTCGATGGTGAGATTTAGTCTGTCTAATATTACTTAGCCCATCTTGCCAGAGAAGGAACCATTTTGCTGTCCAGCCTGCGAAGGAACCCTCAGATACTTGAAGGATCTACCACGGCCGCAATCCACCCGAGGTCCATAAATCAATGAGCCTAACAGAACCTAACATTAATGATCTAACTCAGAGGACTCATGCGAGTATCTCTAGAGAACGTGTGCTCCAGAGCAGGCTGAAACAGGCTAAATGGACTACAATACAAGGCTTCGACCTACTTTTACAGCTGCACATTAGCTCAAGGCTTCGACTTGATTACCGAACAGCCTTGCGGTTCGGCAATCAGCATCTTCGGAGTAGGTATAAAGGTGTAACGACGTCTTCAAGGGGTCGCAACCCACTAAGAATAAGCACGGAATCAAAAACGCATACGTAGCAATCTCCCAGAGCCTGCTACCTTGGGCCAGTTCAACAACCGCTAACTTTCATGCTCCGCTACCGCTCCGATGAAAAGCTAGCTTAGGGGTTCGACATGGCTGTTTAGTATCGCCTGGTTAGAAATATCACGAGTTACTCGATGAAGTAGTTCCTCTACAACTACGTCTTCCATCAAAGAGTCAGCGTATTCTGTTAGTATTGTTCTAGATCCTTCTGCCTTAAATAAACTATGACAAAGATGGCACTGATCAATATGATTATTATTCTCATCGATGAGTTCCTTGGAGACCGCTATATTATAAAAAGCTTTAGGACCTCTTTTTCGTAAGATTGCAAACAAACTGTCACTTTGAAACTTCTCGTTGATTTTGGGAATATCATCTCCGACTAGTCCTAGTTCTAGCTCAGGAGAATGTCCCGCTGTGTTACAACATGGAATCAAGCGACCATCGGCGGACACTGACATAATTGCACTAGGGCATAATCCATCCGGAGCCTTTTTGTTCAAAAACAAATGATCCTTTGGGATTGCACCTGCTCTACCAACTGGGTGGCATGGGATTTCTCGGCAAGAAATATTTAGAAGATCATCACCATGACTATTGAGTAAATCAGATAGTCTCAAGGATGATTTGGTGCTTACAAATTGCAACTCCACTTCAAGATGAAGGCTTTTACATGCTTTGATTACATTGATAGGAAACTGAGTTGGGATGAATTTTTCGTGGAATTCATCAATTGAAACAACTAATTTCTTAACGCCGATTTCGTTAAGTTCTCGTATCTTATCACATGCATCATCGTAGTTTTTTCCCCAGAAGCCATTCGTGTTAACAGCTACTAAAGCTCCTTTGGCTGTTGCATATCTGAGTATTCGGCACAATCTGTCATAATATAAAAAGGCTTCTCCTCCAGAGAAGCCAATGCTGGGGGAGGAGCAATCATAGAATGCAGAGTCAATGAGATTAAATATTTCACCGTCTGTCATGATTGCTTTCTCTTTCGGTCCAGAGTTTACTGCACAATGAGCACATGCAGCGTTACAAGTATTCCATAATAATATTCCTAGATTCATAAGAAAATAGGTGGCTGGCGAATGCCAGCCACCTCTATTTTTTCAGTCAGCTTAAATATCTGCACTGGTTTTGTAAATATGCACCCAAGTAGCTTTGGCTGCATCTTCTTTACTAAGAGATGTTGGGAGTGGCTCTGACCAGTCTATTTTACTAAGAGCCTTAAACTCTTCATCACTAAGTTTAAGTGAGAAATTTCTTACAGTTTGATCGAAATTTCTTGCTAATGCTAAGCGAAATACATCGTCATTCATTGCTTTGCGAATAATTGCTTCTATGTCTTCTTTTGCCATTTTTTATTCCTTTCTTTTTGGTTGTTTTTGTTTGCGGGTAATTTTTAGTCGAACGAAATAGCATAGCGGACCGCAAAAAACAGACATATCGATACTAAAGGACGTCCTAATGCGGTTCGCTGAGTCGTGGTTAATCTCGGGTTGTTGAAATGTTATACTATATCGAACCCTAAAATGCGCAATATGAAAATCACACAACAACCAACATCTAAAATAGCAGCAGACCTTCAGTCTTATGCACTATCTAACAAACATACCAAGCCACTCCTTTATACCGCCATTGATCTGCACACCCGCACCTCGGTGATTGGCGGAATGACTCAGGACGGTAGTATATCTCCCCTCATCCGCTTCGATACCAACAAACAAAATCTCATCGAACACGTCGCCGAATTCAGCAAAGATTACACCGTCATCCTCACCGTCGAATCCGCACCACTCGCCAAGTGGGCTCGTAAACTACTAAAACCAAAAGTCGAAAAATTCATCATCTGTGACCCAAGAGCGAACAAACTCATCATCAAATCCTCTAGCAAATGCGATGAAACAGACGTCTTCAGCCTCTGCCAATTACTAAGAATGGATGCACTAACAGAAGTCTGGTGCGGCGATGACCCACAACGTCAACTCTTCCGCGAAGCAGTCCAATCCCTCCTCTGCCTACGCGACCAACAACGCGAACTCAAAACCCTCATCAAAAGCGCCTACCGCACCTTCGGCATCCTCAAGCTCAACGGCAAAGAAATCTATCACCCAGAAAAAAGACAACACTGGCTAGACCAACTCCCGCTCAATCACAGCAAGGGCATCCACCACCTCTACAAGCTCCACGACGTCACCCTCGACGCCTGGAAATCCCAACTCAACGAAGTCAAAACCCTGAGCAAACACCTTCCAGAAATAGCACTATTCCAACAAGTTCCTGGCGTTGGAGAAATAGGCTCCGCCGTCTTCAGTGCCATTATCGAAGACCCTCATCGCTTCAAACATGCGAGCAAACTCTACACCTACTGCGCCCTCGGCATCGCCAGCCGAGACAGCGACAACAAGCCGCTAGGCTACCAACGTCTCAACCGTAGTGGACAACGTGAACTCAAAAACGTCTCCTACCATGCCTGGCGCACCGGCATCCGAGTAGGATCCCAAAACAGCTGCGTCAGAGACTTCTATGAAGCGAGCAAACTCCGCACCGGCACCACCCGCCACGCCAGACTAAACACCCAGCGAAAAATACTCAAAACCCTCTGGTCGATGTGGAAACACCACACCGACTTCGACCCAGAACAATTTTTTAACAGAACTGACCCTAACAGAATTAACAGATCTAACAACTTTCTCCATACACCTGACCCTGAGGCAGCCCCGCGCCGCCGCAAGCGAAGAAACCGCCGCCGTCGCCCTGCGAAGTCACAGCTGACTATCTGAACCACTGATATGCAACTGATGAAACACCGCAGAAGCCCGGAAGCGCCGGAGGAGGCGCAGAGAGTTCCGACAAGTCGCATGAGCCTTAGCCATTGTCAGCAGAGATGCGTGCAATGGCCAAAGAGCTCCGTTTGGCTGAATGAACCCTGCGCCATAAATTTCCAATCACAATCCTCCATCAAGACCATGGACCCGATGAGCCCCAGCATAAAGCTACCAACACCCCAATCAGATGAACCATTGAGTTGTCCTCCCAAGCTCGCGACCCCGTTCAGATCCTCGTATAAAAAAATGAGTGGAACGGTGAGACGCCTGGACGAGCTCTCGAAGGCAAGCCCATCAACCCAGCTCCTAAAAGGGGAAGGTTGGTGGAGCAGTCAAAGAGTCCCAAGAACCTGCTTAGAGATGTGAGAGGTCAGCAGTTCCAAGCTTCGCAGCATAAAAGGAATCGCTGATTTAACAACACGCACTACGGTCAAACGAGCGACCAAAGGCACCGCCTAGATCATCAGTTCACACAGAATTCTAAAGTCCTGTGGCGACCCCACGCGTCTCGCTGGCGCAGTTGCCACCTGCCCTCAGTAACGGACGAAACAACCCTAAGAGATTAAAAATTAATAACTTACTAGGGATGAGGGAGTTTTGTGTTTTTTTTCTTGATTAAGAACCTGCGACTTGTTCGCCATTGTTATTGGTTTCATTTTGATGGGCTTCATTGCGTTTCATTAGATTAGTAATTTGCTGGGAAAGCATCTGTCAGGTTGACTTATCTTCTCCAGCGACACTTCTCAGAAGCACACTCTGCAATGAGGTTTCATCATGCAGTTTCATCGTGCTAAGAGCAATGCCAAATTTCGAACGCAATGCCAGAGGCTTCATCGTGATCTGGTTTCATCGGTTTTTGAGCAGTGCCAAAGTCTGAACTCAATGCCCAACATTTCCCAAAGCGAATTCACCTGTGAGGTCTATTTTTAGGCGAACGTAAAGCTCAACCGACCGCCCAAACCGAATGGGCAATCTCTGAGTAAAATTAAATGGTGACTACGCCGTCGACTCCGAGCAGGTTAGCGGTCGGATGCAGCGACTTGTTAGGCTAGATTTTCCGTCTAGCCGTGCTTAGGCTGACTATGCCAACGATCATCTGTATACTGCTCAGGAATGTCCTCCTCTGATGGGTCGTCAAACCCAAGGGCTTCTAGTTCAGAAAACCATCGGTCCCTCATTGATTCAGGCAATCGGCTTCCACACCAAGGACAAAATGTGATACCCATGACGGACTGGCCTCCATCGTGTATAATGACTCCATATTCGTTGAACTTGGGGATATAATGTATCAATGCATCTGGGCAATCCCATCTGCGATCGTGCTGATCGCATACCCTTACGATCTCATCCTCCATTTTATCGCAGCAGTGCTTCATTTCTTATTATTGCCTAACGTCATAGCACATCTATCTCATCCAAGATAGCGGCACTTCGTTTGTAAGTTGGTGGTTAGTAAACATAAATCTTCGGCAGTCGAGCGTGGATGAGATTAGTATGATGCGAATTGTTAGCTAGAGGGAGTTAATCGATTATTCTTGGATGGCACTCATACGCTTCTCTACCCTTCTTAGTCACAACATGCTTTAACATAGACTCTTCACATGCACCAACACTTTGAAAGTTCTCCCTTCCCTTGCGAAGTGTGATGTAGTGGTTAGGAGCAGATTCTTCATCAATTTGATCAAGGTCTTGCCCGTCATCCTCCCAGAAACACACCTTGCATATTAGATAGTTCCCTCGTTCAGCTAGTGAAATGTAGTCACAACATGGACACTGTTCACGAGGCGTTGGATCATCTGGTTCATACCATTCCAAACTAGGTTTCTTAAAGTAATTTATAATTCGGCTAAACATCGTAAATCAAGGCACTTACTATTTTCAAGCTAACAGTATTATTAGTCGTCGGTTAGCTGATATTCAGCTGACGGCTTTGGGTTGAAATTAGGTGGAGGACTTTCTT
>CAKZNV010000178.1 GCA_937132085.1 uncultured Rubritalea sp.
ACTCCTTCTCGTGAGTGTGTCGATGCTATCTCTATCATCGGTCTCGACTAGAACATCAGCAACAGATTTTCATAAAAATGCAGCAGAGACCAATGCCCGAATGGCTCTAATCATAGCTCTTGGCAAGCTACAAGCAGCTGCGGGTCCAGATCAACGTGTTACCGCTACGGCTTCAATATTAGACACAGACCCCTCTTCAGATACTATAGATGACGTAGCAAACCCTCACTGGGTTGGTGTTTGGCGATCTGACGGTTTAAAAAATGAAGCTGCAAATACAGGACTTATCCAACAAACCACTGGTTCAGTGACTGATCGTAGAGCAACAGGCTATGATAAGAATAGTGAAATCATCGATTGGCTAGTTAGTGGGCGAAACCTTGATCCAACATCTGCCCTCAGCGGTAAAGATGTCATTGAGCTATTCTCTGCTGCCAAAACAGCACCTGCCTCTGATACCGTCACTGTCAATAAAGTTAAAATCGCTGATGACGGTCACTATGCTTTTTGGGTTTCAGATGAAGGAGTGAAAGCTAGAGTCAATCTTCAAAAGGATGCGACGGGAGTAGCTATAAAATTCAACGATCCTAAAAGTTATCAAAAAATTCTATCCCCAAATACTTTTGATCTTGGACTGTTCTATAAGGGCTACAAAGCAATCGAAAACTCTGACCTAAATAAATTAATCGACATCAATCAGCTCTCGTTAGCCAAGCTAGGTGAATCTGTTGAGACTCCTGACCTTCAAAAATCGATCCAACATTATTACCATGACCTCACAGTTGACTCCTTTAGCCTACTCACTGATACCCGTAACGGAGGATTAAAAAGAAATCTAACAGCCTTTCTCAATAGTGATGGTAGTATTCCTGCTCTGGACGATTTGCCAGGAGCCTCAGATATGGCACCTATTATTGAAAACGTAAAAGAACGCAATACTATCACACCTAAACTTGGTGCCATCCGTAAATGGTTCAAACTCAGGGATATTACATCAGGGTCTCTAGGGGATCGTAGCATTAGAATGACTTATGCTAAAACAACTTCAGATAACGCAGTCGACATAACAAAATACACTGAACAGCCTATCCAACCCGTCCTATTAGACGCATCTTATCAATTAAATTACGGATATGACAAAGCTACACGTAAGGTTCATGAACTAATCTATCCTCGAGCCGTTATTTGGAACCCTTATAATGTGAGACTTACGATACCCAAGCTCTATATACATTTTAGCTTTAAAGCTGGTTTAGGCGGCTTTACAGTGGAATTCGAAAACCCAGTGAAAAACTCCGAAACAAAAATAAAATACGCTTTATCTCATCACCAGTATTATGACTATAGCCCAGGACAGCACAAGCGCTTCACCATTCCAGCAATGACTTTTGAGCCAGGTGAATGTCTCCATTTCACAACCCCATCAGCAGATCTCACACTAGAAAATCAAGCGCGCGAATACAGCAGCGCCAACTTTGACCAAAATATACTGTCCCCGACTACAGACCCAAATGATCAATATTGCTATCATAGAGTAGCCAACACGATCCCTGAAATGATTAAAGTTACAGATCCCAATACAGATCCCGTTACAAAAAAGGACGTTCCTATCAATATCGATAAACTAGACCTAAACTATGCTGGTCCATTTGTTTGGGGTGCCTACGGAAATGGAGGTGATACTTGTCAAGCGATTTATATGTATGCTGCGAAAAATGGAAGCACACCAGCCTATACAGCTCTTGGTAATGCAAATTTCCCTGCTATACAAAGACTAAATTTAGATCATCATGCTCGCAGCAACAATGGTCGTTGGATGCCAAATTATAACCCTTCAGGATTTTTAAAGCCTCTATCAGACGCTCTACCAGAAGGCCCAAACAGTCTCATTGGATTTGGTGCACGTTGGCGACCATTCACAGAAAGCCTTTCGAATAAAGATCTTGCCAGTAATCACAGTAGACCTTGGTATTGTTCACCGTTAGCACACTACAATGTTCGATCCCAAAATATTCACCGCTGGCCTGCAGATAACTTATTTGGAATGGAATACACTTCACAACCAATTACCGGATCGAGGTCGCACCTTTATAGTTGGGGACCACTTAGTCAAACTCGTGAGTTTCCACAATGGACGGATATTTCTAGTTCTGTAGAACTGGACAGTAAAACAGGTCGTTATAGAACAGGACCTTTCTTTGATGCGTCTACTAGTAGCAGTAGTATCTCTACTTACCCGCTCTTTGATATCCCCTCTAAAGACCTATCTATTCACTCTATTGGCGCACTACAGCATGTGCAATTCACTCCACAAATTTGGCACCCTTCTTATATTGTAGGTAATGGTAATGTTTCTCCATTTATTGCCCCGTCTATCACCTCTCTAGAATATACTGAAGAGGAAACACTATGGAACGAAAAGCTCCCAACTCTGATTATAGGTATGAATGATGGAGTCCATCGTAGAAACGAAGCGAACAGCAACCCTTTTATCTATGACATAAGTTACGAAACAAACTTACACCTCTGGGATAAATATTTCCTGAGCTCTCTCCCTCACGAAACTAGTGCAGATGGATGGGATGGCGGCAAATGGGATTCGTCCACACAACTACCGAATGCTCGCATGGTGCTCAGTAACCACTCGGCAGATAGTAATAGTTTTGCAAATTTGACTAACTTCCACAGAGCGGCACAGAGCCTAATGATCTCTGGTGGATTCAATATAAACTCGACTAGCGAGAAAGCCTGGCAAGCGATGCTCCGATCATTCAATGGAATTGAGCTAGAATCTCGTAATGGATCTACGTTTTCAGCAAATCCGTTCTCTCGTTTCATTGTTCCTGAAAAAGGTGCCGCAACAGCATCCGATGCCACCGATTCTGACTTATGGTCAGCATATCGTGATCTCACAGATCTCGAAATCGAGACTCTAGCTAAAGAAATTGTCAAACAAGTGAAAAAGAGAGCTCCCTTTATCAGTGTGAGTGACTTTGTAAACAGAAGAGTTGGAACCTTAGATGGTAACGATGATGAGCTACAACTTTCTGGGACACTTCAAGCAGCTATAAACAGTGCTGAACTTAATAGTAACATGGATTTGACCACTTATGATGACTCTGTGATGCCATCAAAGGATGAAGCTGAAGATAAATATGACTATACCGAAATTATTGAGTGGGGTTACAAGACCCCCATAGCTCAGCAATATGATGTGTTTCAATATGAAGCTAGTTCTGGTTCATCAACAACGACACACCGTGTTAGTAAAGCTGCTGGTGCGTTGGGTTATCTAAGTCAAGGCGATATCCTTCAGCAGATTGGTAGTGTGATCACAGCGAGATCAGACACTTTTAAAATTCGCTGCTATGGTGATTCTGTAGACTCAACAGGCAATGTAAAAGCTAGAGCATGGTGTGAAGCTACAGTTCAACGCACAGCCACACCGATCAATCCAGATCCGGACTCAAATAATCTAAACCCTATGCAGTTAACGGAAAATGACCCTGGTAGAAAATTTATTATCACCAACTTCCGTTGGATTAGCCAAAAGGAAATCAATCAATAATCCTCTCTTAACTCATATCTAATATGGCTATAAATAAAATTATCTGTTCTCTGGTCCTACTGAGTTTGACTCTAGGTCAGTCCTTTGCTCAGCAGGAGGAAACCTCCTACATAGACCTTCGAGTCATCCCCGTAGGCTCTATCCCCCTTGCTAAATTTGGTTCTCAACCACCTCCAGAAAAACCTGATGAGGATTTAAAACAGCCTCCAAATAAGGATCCCTCCAAAAAAACTCTCCCGCAAAAGAAGTCTGGAGTGACGGTAATAAATCTACCAGAAGATGAGCGTCCTATAGGTAATCTTTATATTAAAAGGCAAGGTGCTTACTATGCTATTAACTGCCAGCAAAACCGTATCGGTGCTCCATACAGAATTTTTTATGATGAACCTACAATCATTTTCTATAAAAAGCGTCGCTCCGCAGATGGTTCAGAATCATTCAAAGAGGTTTTTACCTACGTAGTTAAACCTTCACAGAAAAATATATTAGTCACACTTAGTAAGCCACTTGACGAAAAAAAATGGACTGACCCCATTGTGAAAACCTACAATCTGACACATCTGAAAAACAATCACATCCCGCTAACAATCGTTAATACTAGTTCCCGATATAACTTAGGACTAAAGCTCAATAATAAATCTTCGGTGATCAAACCGTATGGAGTAAGCTCGCCCAGAAGTGGTTCATCTAAGCACTTCACCATGCAAATAGCTGCATCACCTGACCTTAAGCGTTGGTCTAAGCTTCAACGGCTCACACTTCAAAACTCGGAATCCATGAGTAACCTCGTGATTACATACGAGGTTTGGAGAAAAGAATCACCAAGAGGTTTTAAAATCATTCGTGGAAAAATTAAACACGGAAAATTTAGAAAACCCCGTAAAGTCAGTAATTAGTATATGTTTAGATAAATCATAAAAAAGGGAGACTCTAGGTGAGTCTCCCTTTTTGGATTATATAGTGAAGTCAGTTTCTAGAGGTCGTTGAACATCTGGAAGCCTTCTGCTGGTGTGAGGCCGTCATGGACGACACCCTTTACAGCTTTCATCA
>CAKZNV010000179.1 GCA_937132085.1 uncultured Rubritalea sp.
CGTAACTATGCTCAGGGGCTGACCTTTGAGTGGGTGGTGAGTTTTGCTAATACGCAGTTGGAGTCGATTACAGATCGCTATATTTTGACACGAGATAAAGTAGAGCCGCTGCAACTGAATGTGCTGGATAACTATCAAGGTGGTGAAGAGCGATCTACTAAAAACCTTAGTGGGGGAGAGAGCTTCTTGATTAGTCTGGCGCTTGCGCTGGGGTTGTCTCAGATGGTGAGCGATAATATCCAGATGGACTCGCTATTCCTAGACGAAGGCTTCGGCACGCTGGATGAAGATACGCTGGAGCTAGCGATGGATGCTCTGAGTTCGCTAAGGCAGGAAGGGAAGCTGATTGGTGTGATTTCCCATGTGCAGGAACTCAAAGAGCGGCTCACCACTCAAATAGTAGTGAAGCCGCAGTCTGGAGGTAAATCTGAGTTATCGGGAGCTGGGGTGGCTCGGAGCTAGCCGGTTAGCTGCTAGCGGGGCCAGCATTTGAGATTTGTGATTGGTAATTTGAGATTAAATTACAGCTTCTTCTGGCTTTGTAGGGTCATTCTGATGTCGCCGATGAATACCTTTGAGCGTAGCTCGACCATGATGCGGTCAGCGTCGTCACTGATCCATAGTGTGGCTTTTTTGAGCTTGCTGTATGGCTTGAGCTTCATGGTGCTTAGGTCTATTTTGTTGAGCTTCACATCGAGCTTGATGCAGGCTCTGCCCATGTGCTTCTCTCTGCCTAGGACAGTGATTTCAGAATACATCGGTGAGGCCATTGGGTGAAGAGCTAGCTTTAGTTTGTCGCCAGTCTTGAGTGGCTGTCTGCGGATGTATTGCACTGCTGAGAGTGGGTCATGCGAGTTGGCGAATGCAAAGGTGTGGCGTTTCTTTTCCGTTTTCTTGTTAGAGAATTTAAAGGTGTCGGATGAATGCGTGACGCCTTTAGAGGTGAAGCGATTTTTGGTGGTTACTTTTTCACGTTTGTCCTTCTCGTCAGCCATGAAGAGGGCTGGTTTACTGCTACTAGTGCGAGTGAACGAGGTGAAGCTGAAGTTGTATGGGAAAGTAGCGTAGGCTAGTCCAGTGGATCGGCCAAATGCCTGAGTGACATCATATTTAGGATAGCGTTTGTCTTTCTTATTAAACTCAAAGGTGATCTGGCCAGCCTGAACTGCACCATTCCAGCTGAAGTTGTAGTGGAGTTTGGTTGGGGCTAGTTTTGGGTGAGTTCCTTTGTTGAAAGTCTGCACTTTACCTTTCCAAGAAGTGTCAGCAACAGCTACTGATTGGAGCGCTGTCATAGTGGCAACTGATGCCATGATTGTTAGAGTGATCTTTTTCATTGTGGTTTTAGGACGTGATTGTTGCGGTATTTATTCAATGACGCATGAATGAATCGATGCTGATGAAGTAAAACGCTTTAATGATAGTAAGTTAGATTTGTGATTAGTCCAGTAGCTAGATTGTCTGAATTTTACAGAATGATCAAACTAGAGATGCTGGTGTTGTAAGTTTTCAAACCTTGTAGAACTAATGGATTGAAGCGTGGAGCACGAAGCGGGGAGCCGCAAGCGTTAGCTAGAATTAACCCTAATACTTAGTTTTACGCTTGCAGCTTCGTGCTTTCGCTTCTCGCTCCCGCATGTTTTGCCAATAAGGGTTGTGACTTTCCTCTAGCTTGATTTTTCTAAAGATATTCACTTTGGGTAGCTGACTGCTTTGATTCCTGACCAAGTTCCTCTGAATGGGATGAGGGATTTGATGTAGCCAATGTAGATTTTGTTAGATCCAGCCTTTGCGCTCCAAGCAGCGTTGCGGTTTTTAGGTTTTCCGTAGCTGGTGAGTAGTTGTGGTTGTTTTGGGTTTCTGAGGCTGAATACTAGTAGCTCGGAGTCGCCGGCGGACATGGTGAGTAGTTTACCTTTTCTAGTGAGGCTGAGCTGATGGCCGTGTCCGGGGCTGTTGAACCAATTGTTCTTGTTGGTGTGAGCTTTCCAAGGGTTCCACCAGTGGAGTTGCTTGATGGCTTTTGGGTTGGAGATATCGAGAGTTTCGAGGCCTGCGTAGTCGACTGATACGTAGGCGATATTGCCTTTTATTAGGATTTCGTTATATGCCTGTTGCTTGTTCTTCATGGCTTTGTTGATATAGCGTCCTATTTCTTTTGGGGCTTTAGGGTTGGAGATATCGATGGCTCTGAGTCCGCCAGCATCGTAGCAAACGTAGAGGATATTGCCTTTTAGCTGGGCGTGTCTGGCATTTGGTCTGGAAACTGAATTGTAGTTCTTCTTCGGGAATTTTAAGTCAGGGATGAAGCTAGAGATGAATTTGATCTCTGAGGGATTTGATATGTTGTAGATTCTGATTCCATACTCCATACAGCAGAGGTAGGCGTAGTTTTTGTGAATGATGATGGAGTGTGAGCCGTGATCGTTGCTTGGCTGGCTTGTGACGCTGAGGAGCTTGGGTTTTCTCGGGTTGTTAATGTCTATCGCGGCGAGGCCAGCTTTGGCTTTGCGCTGGAAGAAATTACCTAGTGAGAGGTAGAGGACATTGTCTTTGATAGCGAGATTGGTGCAGTCGAGCTTGAGCAATGATGATTTGGGAATACGAGCGACTTCTTTGGCGGAGTTCTGCTTAGTTTCAAGAATGAGTAATCCACCGTCCTTGAGAGCAACGTAGAGGAATTGAGGTCGAGCTGGGTCTTCCAAGATGGCTAGTGGCATCGACTTGGTTTGGTGTTCCCAGAGGAGTTTAGGGCTGACCTGAGGCTTCACCTGGCTGACTGCATTCATCGTTAGCAGGCAGAGTAGAGTCAATAATTGAGCCAGTGAGTTAGAGTGGTTCATGGTCTGAGCTTATCAGAAATGAGCTCTATTCATGAACACAAAAAAGGGATGTAGTAATAAAACTACATCCCTTTTAATGTTACAGCAGTCAGTTATGACTTGTAACGAAGGCGCTTCTTGTGACGATTCGCCTTCATGCGCTTTTTGCGTTTGTGCTTATTGATCTTAGCCTTACGCTTTTTCTTTAAGTTAGCCATGATGGTTGGTTGTTTGGTTAGATTGTTCTAGTGAACGAGTTTGTTGAGCGGATACTCAATGATTCCTTCTGCACCAAGATCCTTAAGAGTAGGGATGATTTGGCGAGCGACAGTTTCCTCGATCACAGTTTCCACTGCAACCCAATCATCTTCAGCAAGCTGAGAGATAGTAGGTCTGCGAAGTGAAGGTAGTGCTTCTAGGACGTCTGACAAGTTTTTTTCTGGTAAGTTCATTTTTAGACCTACCTTATCGCGAGCTTCGAGAGCCGCTTTGAGCATGAGGACAACGTTGTCCATCTTGGCTTTCTTCCACTGGTCTTCCTGTGCTCCAGGGCTGGAGTAGAAGTGTGGGAATGAGGTGAGAAGTGTGTCTACGATACGAAGCTTGTTCGCACGGATAGAGCTACCAGTTTCAGTCACGTCAACGATAGCGTCAACGAGATCAGGAACTTTAACTTCAGTTGCACCCCATGAAAATTCTACCTCAGCTTTAACACCATTCTTTTCGAGATAGCGCTCAGTGATGCCGACGCCCTCAGTAGCGATACGCTTACCTTCGAGGTCTTTTACATCTTTAATTGGTGAGTCTTCTGGAACTACGAGCACCCACTTAGTAGGACGAGTAGTAGCACGTGAGTAGGGGAGCTCAGCGAGGTCCACTAGGTTTGCTCTATTCTCGTAAGCCCAGTCGAGGCCAGTGATGCCACAGTCGATGAATCCAGAATCGATATAGCGTGCAATTTCCTGAGCTCTAATGAGATAGATGTCTAGCTCGCTGTCGTCTGATGAAGGTCTGAGACCTCTATTAGACATATAGACGTTGTAGCCAGCTTTCTCGAGAAGCTTGATTGTAGGCTCTTGAAGAGACCCTTTAGGTAGTGCTATTTTTAGTTT
>CAKZNV010000180.1 GCA_937132085.1 uncultured Rubritalea sp.
CTAGAAACAAAATTTGCAGCTTAAAGAAATGAAGTATTCTGTTAGAAATTATTCTTTAGAACTTTGAATTTGCCAAACGAAGGAACCCCTATCAAAGTCGGCTTAGTGGGAGCCGGAGCTATGGGCTTCGGCATCGCACACCAGGTGGACATCACCCCTGGAATGAAACTCTGCTGGATCGCGGATACTAACATAGCAACTGCTCAGAAAACTTCTAAACTCACCTCCAATTGCCCTACTTCCGAAAGCGTCGAAACCCTACTTAATGAAACCCCAATCGATGTGCTAGTAGAAAGCACCAACTCGATCCAGAGCGCATTACATTATTGTGAATTAGCTATCAAAAGCAAAGCCCACGTCGTTCTCATGAACGCTGAAGTAGATCTCGCTTTCGGCCCTTACCTCACTGAACTAGCCAATGAACACGGAGTCATCGTCACAAGTGACGCAGGAGACCAGCATGGCGTTTTAGCCACGATGATCGAAGAAATTTCCCTCTGGGGCTTCGACATAGTGCAGGCTGGAAACATCAAAGGCTTCCTAAAAAAAGACGCCACCATCGAGTCACTAGCTCATGAAGCAGCGATCCGAAACCTTAACCCAGTCCAATGCTGCGCCTACACTGACGGCACTAAGCTTAACATCGAGATGGCTGTCATCGCCAATGCTCTCGGCTACCTTCCCACTCAGACAGGCATGACTGGACCGAAAGCAGAGCGAGTCGAGCAAGCCCTCGACCTCTTTGATTTCAGCACTCATCCGAAACAAGGAGCTATCGACTACATCCTCGGTGCAGAGCCAGGTGGCGGCGTCTATGTCATCGGCAGATGCGACACAGAACTCCAGCTCCCCTACCTCACTTACTACAAACTTCAACAGAGCGACCAAGGACACTATTACCTTTTCTATAGACCCTATCACCTCTGTCACTTAGAGACTCCAAAAGCTATCTTCAGAGCTACTGTTAGAAATGAAGCTCTACTACAGCCATGGGCTGGACGTCTAACAGAAGTCTACGCCTACGCAAAAGCAGACTTCCCAGCAGGCACAGTCATCGATGAAGGAATCGGTAGCGACATCGTCTACGGCATGGTTTCGGAAACAGCTAAAAGCAACAATCAAGTCCCTGTCGTCACTCTAGAAATCGAAGGCGAAAAACCTGTTCTCAAAAACAACATCACCAAGGGACAAGCTCTCCATTATTCAGATATCTACTGGCCAGATCGCACTCTACTCGACAAGTATCTTCAGCCATCAAACCTACCTTCTCAGTAATCGTGCAATCTAGCCCCAATCATCCATCATCAGCTCTCATCATCGGAGCTGGCGTCTGTGGACTCTATGCTGGACTCACTCTAGCGAGAAATGGAGTCAAGGTCACCATTCTAGAAAAAGAATCGCGCATCGGAGGCCTAGCTGCCGGCTACTCCTTTGGTGAAAACACCTGCGATTTTGGTGTGCACATGTTGCATGCATTCAACAAAGAAATCTTCGAAGACTGTGCTGCTCTCATGGGTAAAGAACGCATCGAAGCAGCACTAGATGCACGCATCCGCTGGGGCGACTCTAGCTGCCGATACCCGCTTCAGTTTAAAGACATGCTCAAGGCGATGCCGCCATTCACACTCGGTCGATGCGTCTTAGGATTAGTGATCGCTGAAATCACTGGAGCCAAGAAGAAAGCGAACATTGAAAATGCAGAAGACGCCCTGATCGCCTTCTACGGAGCACCACTCTACGAATATTTCTTTGAGGAATTCACCCACAAGTATTGGGGCATTCACCCCACAGAGCTTTCAGCAGAATTTGTCCGGAGAAAAATGCCTAGGCTCTCCGCTGTCGACGTCTTACGTAAACTAACGCCTAAATTTGGCAAAAAAAATAAATCCGGTCTAGTGAACTCTGCGCTAGATACAGAAACACTCCACTACTCTAAAACCGGCTCCGAAACACTACCAAGATCACTTGCTAATGAATTTACCAGACTCGGCGGAACAATTCTAACAGAAGCCAACATTTCAAAACTCTCTCCAGAAAACGGCGAAGTAAATTATCAGCACCAAGGGACAGAACATCAATGGCAAGGCGACCACATTATCAACACCGCCCCTCTCCACAGCCTAGTCAAATTCGCTAACTCAGAAGCTCCAGCAGAAGTGACTCATTCGGTTTCAGAACTTCGTTACAAACCTACTGTCATCTTTGCTCTATTAGTCAAAAAAGACAGATGCATGGAAGGCCTCTATACCTATTATCGCAACCGCACCTTCCACCGCATCGGCGAACCTAAAAACGCAGGACTAGAAATCAAGCCAAGCAATCACTCCATACTCATCGTAGAAGCAACCTGTGAAGTGAACGATGATAAATGGAATGGCGCAGACAGCTATTACCAAGAAATTTTACAAGACCTCGCTGCAGAAGAGCTCTGCAGCGAGAGTGACATCGTGGATAAAAAGCTCATGCGAAGCGCCCACGGTTACCCTATTTTCACCAATGGTTTCGACTCCCACTTAGCTATCATTCTAGACTGGGTAGACAAGCA
>CAKZNV010000181.1 GCA_937132085.1 uncultured Rubritalea sp.
AGCTCGGGTGGCGGAATTGGTAGACGCGCCAGACTAAGGATCTGGTGTCCATTGCGGACGTGGGGGTTCGACTCCCCCCTCGAGCACCATTTAGCCTCTTGTTAAATCAAGAGGCTTTTTGTTGCCCAAAATTCCGCTTGGATTTTTCTAATCTATTAAGCTGTGTAACGTGTAAGGTGATACTTTATGGTTTTTGTATGGGCTTTCACTCTAGGGAAATACATTTCCTAGCTTACAGACTTCAGTAACTCAAACATCAGCCTTGCGAAGAAGTTGGCTTTATCTGGACTGGAAAGGAGCTGTATCTTTTGATTCTCGTGGGCGTCTGAGCTATCGAGTATAGCATCATCAAGAGCTTTTGGGAAATCTCCTAGCATCGCTTGTTCGTCGGAATTATTGGCTATCTGCTCCATGACGATTGAGTTTTCCCTGAGTTTATCTCGAACGGTATGAGCGTAGTTAAGTAGATCATCATCAGACAGCTCATCGGTGATGAAGATTTCGTTTAGAGCTTCAATGATTTGCGAGAGTTGTTCCTCCTTTTTGTCTTTAGGTTTGGCGGTTCCGAGTGCTTCACCTCCCTTGAGGCCGTATTCCACTTCGGTGTCACCAAGCATAAGTGACTGCTGACGGATCTTACTTAGGCGGTAGCGAGTCATCTCGACGTTACTTAGGTCAACAGCTTCATCCTCCTCATAGGTCTCACGGAGCAGGGGACGTAAGTTTCGAGCATAGATGCTCAGTTTTTCTAGGTCCTTGTCATCGTAGTCCACTATCTGGGACATGAATTCATAAAAACGCACGTAGGTTCCGAGGTCTTTTTTGAAGACGTCTAGAGTGTCCTTGGCTTGCTTAGCTCCTTTAAATTGTATCTCAGCGTTAGTGATCAGCACGTCCTGTTTGCTTTTCTTAGCGGCTTCAAATACCTCCTTGGCTGTCTTATAGTTTCTAATAGCCTCAGTGTAGCGGATCTTCCATCGCTCCACAGCAGGCTTACAGATGTTGGAAATAGCAGCAGGACTTTTACTTTTCACAAAGAAGGCGTTGGTGAATTGTTCTACCTCGGACCAAGTAAATATCCCCACAGCTCGCAACTTCTCGAATAAATCATGAATCAGATTAGGATCTGAAACATCTAGCAATGTAGCTGTTTTATAAAATGTTAGAAAAGCACTTAAAATCTCCTCAGGTTCATTGAAGAAATCCAGCACAAAGGTGCCAGTTTCTGCTTTGCCTGGGTAGGTGCGGTTGAGTCGGGAAAGCGTTTGCACGCATTCCACTCCACCTAGCTTCTTATCCACATACATGGCGCAGAGCTTCGGTTGATCGAATCCTGTTTGAAACTTATTGGCAACGATCATTACCTGATAGTCGTCAGTATCGAACGCCTTGCGCATATCTCGTCCCTTGAGATTCGGATTCATGTTGTTCTCAGTGAATTTCTGTCCGATTAATGCCGTGGCATTCGGGTCCTTAGCATTGAACTCCACTTCACCAGAGAATGCCACCATACCGTAGAGCTTGTGGTAACCTTTTTCAGTAACGTATTTGTCGAAGCCTAGTTTGAAGCGCACTGCTTCTTTACGTGAGCTAGTCACAATCATCGCCTTTGCCTGACCGCCTAGAAGCCCCATCACATTATCGCGGAAGTGCTCTACGATCACTTGGATTTTCTGAGAGATATTGTAGTCGTGCAAGCGCACCCACTGGTTCAGCTTCACCCTAGCTTTCTTGCTATCCACCTCAGTGTCTTCCTCTTGAATCTTGAGCGATAGATTATACGCCACCTTGTAGTTAGTGTAATTCTTCAGCACATCTAAAATGAAGCCTTCCTCTATAGCCTGCCTCATACTGTAGACATGAAATGCCTCTGGCTTATTCGTCTTCGATGGCGCTTCATTAGGATTCGGTAATCTACCAAACAACTCCAGCGTCTTCGCCTTCGGTGTCGCAGTGAATGCAAAGTAGCTCAGGTTGCTCGACTTTCTCCGCGATGCCACCATCGCATCCAGAATATCCTCGGAGCTAAGCTCTGTATCGTCATCTGTGGAATCAATCATCAGCACTTCCTTGAGCTGACGAGCCGTTGAGCCAGTTTGAGAGGAATGCGCCTCGTCCGCAATGATCGCGTAGTTGCGTTCTTTCAGGCTCACACTATTCTCGATGGCTTTCAGAACAAAGGGGAAAGTCTGAATCGTCACAATGATGATCGGTTGCGAGACTTCTAATGCCTTAGCCAGTTGCTCAGACTTAGAACCGTCTCCTCCATCGCGATTGATCCGTCCGACGATCCCATCGGTATGCTCAAATTGATAAATCGTATCTTGCAGTTGATCGTCCAGCACCGTCCGATCCGTGACCACGATCACAGAGTGAAATTGCTTATTGCCATTCCCATCATAGAGCGATGACAACTGATGCGCCGTCCATGCGATCGAGTTCGACTTGCCAGATCCAGCACTGTGCTGCACCAGATACTTTTGCCCAGGTCCTTCGTTGCGAGCAGAATTTACTAGCTGATTGACCACATCCCACTGATGATAGCGGGGGAAGATCATCGTTTCTTTTTTACCTTTTCGTCCTTCCCAGTCTTCTTCCTCTTTGATTTCTAAGTGGATATACTTAGCGAGAATTTTCAGTAAGTTATCAGGCAGTAACACCTCATTCCAGAGATAGTCAGTGGCGTAGCGGTTGATGTCCTCTGGAACTTCATTGCCAGCCGCTCCATCATCCATTCCTTTGTTAAATGGCAGAAAGAACGTATCCGTGCCAGCCAGCTTAGTCGTCATGTAGACCTCATATTGACTCACCGCAAAGTGCACCAGCGCCCCACGCTTAAACGTCAACAATGGCTCAGCTTTCTTCACCACAGGGTCAACAGGTGGACGCGTCAGCTTATATTGCTTCACCGCATTTTGCACTGCTTGTTTAAATTCTGATTTCAGCTCCAGCGTAGCGATTGGTAATCCATTAACAAACAACACCAGATCGATCCTCCAAGACTTCGCCTTCTTGCCAGTAGTGTCTAACTGCTCCTGAGTAGCCCAAGGACTATAAACTAACTCAGGCACCACACGTAAACGGTTCTGCTGATACCGAGCCAGCGTATCAGGATTCAAATCATGCTCCGGCTTGAACTGACAAAGACTAATCCTAGCTCCACGATCCTTCACTGGATGACGCAACACCCCAAGCGTCCCAAACGTCCGCAAGGTAGTATCAGCCGCATTCGTATCTGCTTTATTCAGCTGACTCGCCACACGCTCCAGAAGCTTACCTTCAGCATTCCCCGGATACAGCTTCTCAAATTTCTCCCACTCCTTCGGCTGTGTATCCTGCACAAAGCCGATCAAATCCTCCTCATACAATGCCAGCTCCCTGTTATAGCCCTCAGGCTTACCCAGCATCCAGCCATTAGCGACTAGCTGATCGATGATGTCGTTTTGGAATGTGTGTTCGTTAGATTTATCTGACATGATTTGAAGTATTAGTGGGAGTAGGGTGGGTTTTAGGTGAAATTATATCGAGTCTGAATACTGAGTGAGGACATCCTCAGCTCGTTGTTTTATGAGAGTAGACAGTTTGTCGATGATGGGGTCGCTCAGCCCATCGTCATGTAGCTTGGCTGCTACAGAGTCGGTGTTTTGCAGGATGCTCTGAGCTAGTTGCTTTAGCCTTTCTAGTAAATATTGAGGTTTGAGTTTCAGCTGTTTTGCACACATTTCCCAGTGTCTCCGCTCTATCTTTCTGAGGAGATAGTCACTGCCTATTTTCATCGCTAGTTTCACTCTCCGTGATTCATAGATATTTGGATACGGCAGTATGCTAGCCACGTCGTAGAGCAGCGTCATTCTGATATAGTTGGACCTTAGATGTAGTAGGGAATAATTTTTAGCATGAGCATCCGTCCCTATGATCAAATAATTAAAAATCAATGCGTCAGCTAATCCTTGAATATCCTTAAGTGCGTCATGCGATACATCCCACAGCGTCTCCGCCATCTGACTTACAGATGGGCCACCTTCGTTTTCATATTTTCTGGATGGATAGACACTACGAGCTTGGCACATATCCTCTTGATGAATTCTTACCAAGGTCTCATTCACGAAAAACCGATCATAGCGCTCTACCACAATCACTGGAATGTCTCCACACTTGATCACAGATGATTTCACTGTGTTTAAGCCAATGGCTTCTGCTAGTTTGAGGCAATAGTGTTCATTCTCAGCGAAACCATCTAGGTCTCCCACGGCTGGTTTTAGAATATGTGTGGTAGGGGTGACACCTTTAGGGACTCCCCAGCGCCCAGTGTTCTTACACTTGTAGAGAGCTGTCTTAGGTTGCGCTCCAGCTAGGCTGAACTGCCCATGGCTAATGCTCAGCCTTTGTAGTCCTTTATTTCTTTTAATGGAGCCGATCAGGTCATTGAGCCCCTCTGCAGTGATCCAGTCTACTTCCTCTCGGTAGCTACCACTGAGCAACTTGTCTTCACTCTCTTCTGGAATAAACTGGATAGCACCAGGGCAGTCTTCGCCGAGATGTTCTAACAGCCTAAACACGTTTCGCGGAGATACATGAAACTGCTTAGCATACTGATCTAAAATGTCATTGTTGTCAGGAAGCAAACCCCAGAGATAAGGCTCTACCACATCGTGATCATAAGTTCCTGCTGAAACAGGCATCGAAACGGAGAGAGCAAAAGCCTGCTCCCATTCTTGCCAACTCTGATCATAGCGAAAGCTCAGCTTATCGTCTGCATAGAGCACAGTTCCCAGCTTGCGTTGATTAGCAATCACGCTCAGAGCCCTGATTTGTGACTTACTTTTCATGCTCAGTCGATAAATTTGAACCACTATAGAGAGAATTTATAAAGTCTTCATGGCTAACGAGACTCTCATCCTCTTTGGAAACGATAGCATCGAGATTAATTCGCAGAGCTTTGAGGGTGCGTAGCACTAGACTCAGCTCTACTGTAGGTTTTGCTTTCTCCAAGCCGATCACCCAGTCTCGACTCACACCAGAGTGCATCGCTAGCTCAGCCTGTGTCCACCCACGGTTCTTCCGCTCCTGCTTCACAAGAACCGCAATATCGCGAACACTAATAATCTTCATAATCATTTAATAGCATTGTTGGTGAACGTCGACAAGATTTAAAATGATGATGAACGACTACATATTGTGATTTGTGGTCGAACGACTACATTTCGAGGCTTGGGCTGAGTTGACTCTATAGCCCACTGAGATGATTGCATCTAGATTGTAGTGCTCCAGTGAGCGTTCAACCGACGTTTACCTTCCATTTGAACTGTTCGGAAATTCCGAACAGTTGCCTCCTTGGTCAGTTCTTCAGAGGAGTAGATGTTTTTAAGGTGCTCAGAGATAGTGCCTTTTGCTACTCCGAATAGTTCACAAATGAGTTTCTGTGTTAGCCAAATTGTCTCCTCACCCAGCAGCACCTCTACCTTGATCTCACCGTTTGGAGAGGTGTAGAGTAGAAAGTCGCTTAACTCATCTTTAGGCGATAGCTGGTTTTCATCGTTCATTTGATTGATTGTTAAAGTAGGTAGTTAAATTTGTTTAAGCATGTTGTCTAGAGATGTATTTATCATTGAAAATTCGGAGTGCTGATACGAGTTTTCAATGATTTTCACAAACGGATGTTATTTTTGGGTTTCGTAGATAAATTTGTGGATTTACAGATTAAATATTACCCCTCAGTAGGTTTAGCATATCAGATTCATGCTTTTCTATAACATCTGTGTGGTTTGGTCCCCATTCCCTTGCATCATCTAACATTAGTCTTTGTTTGAAGCTATCAAAGTGTGATTCTCCATAATGTTCAAGTTTTGCCATGGGCAGATTATTGCTTAATGATGAGTTTTTACTATGGCTAATCAGACATAAGTTTCCAAAGCAATTAAGCCATCTTGCATCAAGATTATGCTCTCCCTTAGGGTTTTGCGGATAAAAGTGCTCTACTGAACTTCGGAACGTAAAGTCATGATGCTTCTCATCGAACTTATAACGCCACAATAGATAATCGAGATAGTTAAAGACCAAGTTATTCTCGATGAACCCAAATCTAAGTCGTTTTGCTATATCATCATTCTGTAATCTTAGTGGATCGACCTGGCATTGTCCTTCATGTTCATGAATCATGGTCTGATATTCCATTGGCGTCTCAGCTAAATGCCTATCAAACACGAAGGTCTTAGCGACGGATTCCAGATACTCTAAATATTGGTTAGCATCGATAGTTTCTCGTTTAGCCAGATAACTCAGCGCAGCATTTAGCCAATGTTTGTAAACCATAGTAGGTGTGGAAACATGAAAGGCTGAAAGCAGCATTAATATGCGTCGACTCAGCCTTGAATCGTCATCATCAGATTCATCGGTATTTGTTTTGAAGCTTGGGGTGTATTGTAGCGATTCTGAATGATCAGGTTTATCGAGTTTTTTGAGACTCCATCGGTCTTGACCTTGTGTGTATTCACGCTTGATTATGTAACGATCAAATAACCATTTTACTCGCAAAAGATTGTAGCCAAATTTCTTTACGTTCTCAATGGCAGTAGGGGAGTCTAATAAGACCTCTTCAAATTCATCGATCAACTTTTTATCATCAAGTGTAATGTTGTGCTTTTTATCTCCATGTGTGACACAACCGTCCATCGTTGACTTGAGAGCCTGTAGCAAAAAGTTGGGGAAATTAATTACTGGGTGAAATCTCTCACGCTCTTCATTTGGAGTCTCGTCTTTGCTATTACTTACATTTATTGCTTTTGGAGTGATCAGATCGCTCAGAGTTAGCACTGAACTTTTCTTTTGCGCAGAGTTACCACTTTCCTCATAAACAATGCTAGTGAAGTGATTAAAGTCTGTTGGTTTAAATTCTGTCCAGTTTTTGCCAAATAATTTTACTCTCTTGTCTTTAACAGAGAAATACATGGGAAGATATTTTTCCATGTTTGAGCAAGCCTCCCAGATCTGGTTGAATGAATACTTAGCTTGGTTCTTTTCAGTCTCATTTTCGATCCCATCCAGAGTTTTTATAAGCCTGTATTTAAGGATCTCATGTTTCTCAAGCTGTTCGCCACGGCTATTCATGATCTCGAAGTAATGATTGAGATCCGTATCACTAGGCACTTCAACTCTAACTATTTGCACAAACTCAAAGAGATAATCCGCAAACTCTTTTACAGAAATTGATTCAGCAGATTTGTTCTCAATATCACGTGCGCTTTCCAAGAGATCTAATTTTTTGTTGATCAATTCATAGCCAATGAGAATTCCTTGGTTGAGGGTGAACTCGGGCTGATATCTGTGTTTATCGTTATAAACTGCAGTGACTGTTTTTCGAGAGTTTTCTCTACTTTCAAAATCAAGGTTTGGTTTCTTATACCAACTTGCGATAGTTTCAGTATCGATCGTAGCCCTGTGCTTCAGAGCCATAGCTAGTAGTGAGAGTGTGGTGAGGCGTTGCTGACCATCGATCACTTCATAGGGCTGACCTGGATCGTTAAGTCTGTGGAAGACAACCAAGGTGCCTATGTAATAAGGCTTACCTGTGGCAGCTACATCTAGGATGTCTTGGATCAACTGGTTGATCTCTCCTTCACCCCAAGCATAGTTACGCTGATACATGGGGATGATGTATTCATCCTCACTCAGTATTTTCTGGATTGAAAGTAAGGTTGGTGGTGTATCAGTTGCTGGCATAATAATGCATTTCGGTGAATAATGTGACGATTTCTCCAATGTTGCTGGCGCTATTAAGCGTCTCTATGGTGTCTAGTTGGCAATGAGTGAAATCTGAAGGTTTGATAGAGTTATTGAGTTTACGGAAGAGGTTGTTCTCTAATACATGATTATCCATACTTGCGAGCTGAACAGCATAGCGCTTCAGGCGTAGTGAGTATGACCAGATGAATATTTTCTCAATCGCAAGTGACAGATCATCTTGTCCGAATTTGTCATAGTAGGCGATCAGCAAACTGTCAAAAATCGTGCGGACGTAGCGATCTCCTGTGCGGTGTTTGCCTTCGTAGGTATTGATGGTATCTATTATTCTTTCCGCATTTGGTGTAAGATTACTTCTCCATGCAATATCTATAGAGTCAGATTCATCAGCCGCATTCATTGACCATTCTGTCTCAGGAGTCACTTCTTTCACCCGGACTTGATAGAAAGAAGTCATCTCAAAGAAGCGACGACCATTGATGATGATTTGATCCAGATGAAAGGGGAATCCCTTAGTGTTCCTGTCTATTTTGCGTTCATGCTGATTATTGAAATGATCGATCCAATGGTGTGCAATAGTGAGTTGTTGCAGGTATGGGTAACTTTGAATAGACTCTAAATTAACACCTTTAAATACTCCTACTTCATCTTTGTTGAAAAAACGAGCAGAGTCTCCTCTAGACCACTGACGGATTCGGAATAAGTAGTTAGAGAAAAGGTGAGCGAGATCCTTGGTATTGCTTTCTTCCCATGTCTCTACTGTTTTGAGTTTGAGAGCTTGATCCGTTTCCACAAATTCACGGAGATGATACGCTTTGAGTAAATCGTGTGGATCTAGGTCTTTGCCTCTGGCGTTTTGTGAGTCAAAAAACTGGAAAGCTTCTGAAACATTATTGAGTGTGAATGAGACGACTTTGCAGTGATCTAATAAAAACTCGATATTCTGCTCGGTGAACTCTGGTCTGGAAACTAAACGATTCAGAACACGGTAGTTTTCTTGAACGTTATACTGAGCGATCTCGCTGCTTATTTCAGGATTCAGTAATGATTCATGGAGCTTATTTAATCGGAGTTTGAGATCCTCATCTTTAATCCGATCTAAGCAGTTTGCTTGGATCGCTCTGATGGTGAGAGCTAGGCTGACAATACGTTGTTGACCATCCACAATGTTTTTAAAGTCACCTTCTTGATGCAATACAATGGTGCCTAGCCGATAGGATGATTTATCACTGTGCTTACAGATATCTGAAATCAACTGGCTAACATTCTTAGTCGTCCATTTGTATGGTCGCTGGTAACTTGGGATTTTTAGTTGTGGATCACCTAGTAAATCACAAACTTTAATGATCCTCATCTGCGGTTCAGATTCATCAGATGATGTAGGGGTGCTGGGTATTACTTGTTGATTAGGTAACATGAGATAGAAAATTTAATCTGCTGTTGAGTTGCTCCATTCTCTCACGTCGATCTTGCCTGTGACGGCGGCGGAGATTAGGGCGGTGCGGCGTTCTTGCATTAGTTCAGTCGCAGACTCAGCTTCCGAAATTAGCATGTTAAACCGATTGACTGCCGAATCCAAATAATCGGCAATGCTTTCTTGTTCAGGATAATCAAAGCGAGGTATGGGTAGTTTTCTTATGTCTCCGATCAAAACTACAGGTTGCATTGCTGATGTGTTATTTCTATCAATAAGAGTCCTGATGAAAGAACTGGTGAGCCAATATATAGCAAATCTAGAATTTATTGTTTCGCTGAATCTAATTTTAGCAATATTCTGATTAATATGAAACTTGTCGTCTTCTTCTATTACAGCCGCATTTCCAATTGTTCCTGTGCATGGGAAGACTATGTCGCCTTTAGCTAATTTAGATCTCGTTAGCGTCGTCGATAAATCATAAGAAATTCTTTCAACATCATTTAGCTCTATCTGTCGCTCTTTAATATTAAAGCCACGCAAGGCTATTACCTCTCCGTCCTCTTTAATTTTCCAAACATTGGTGTATTCAAAACCAGTTAATTTAGTAACAAACGCACAGTATCCAATATGGGGGACATTCCAATGCTCTGGCACGTCTCCTAGCCATTCGATGTTGGAGGGTTTTAGGGGGGCGTTGGGGTTGAGTCCTTTGGTGACGGCATGGCTGATGACGGCTTGGCGTTTTTCCTTGAGCAGGGCGATCAGCTCTTGCTGCTTCTCGATCAAACGATCGATCTTCCCCGTCTCGTGATCGAGAAATTTTGCGATTTGGATTTGTTCTGGGATTGGAGGGAGTGAAAACAGGCTGTTTCCAACGTCAGAAAAATTTACGGTTTGTCTGACACCTGCACCAAGAGTTTTCATATGACCGACATCAAACTGATGAAGGCACCAACGTAGAAATTTTGAGTGCATCGTTGGCGAATTCAACAAGACCATATAGCCTGTGCTAACAACGACATCGATTTCGGATAAGGCTGTTCTTAAGCTTAATACATCGTAATTCAGATTCAGAGGGTTAAGCAAAAATTCTCCAGCCAAAACCTCTTGATAGGACGCTTTAGTTTCGAGAGCAAGATTGTCTTCATTCTTGTATATAACACTACCGAAACTTATCGAGCCAGCTGGTAAATGAGGAGCTAAAGTCTTCTTTTTCTCAGTTATCGCACATTTAAACTTCAGAGTTTGCCAATGCGAAGGAGCATCCCCAACCCATTCGACTCCAGAGTCCTTATACTCAGGATATTTCTGATATTTTACAGCCACTACGAATGCACCTCCTGTAAGAGTTTCATGATTTCGGAGCTGACGGCGTCTAGGTCGGCGTCGATTTCGGCTAGGTCACGGGGTGGTTGGTATTGGTAGAAGTGGCGGTTGAAGGGAATCTCGTATCCGACGATGCCGATTTCCTCGTCGAGGGCATCTGTTTTGCTGGCATCGATCCAGGCGTCTGGGACGTGGGGGTGGACTTCTTCCTGGAAGTAGGCTTCGTTGAGGGTGTTGACGGATTGGCTGGGGTCGAGTGCTACGTTTTCGTTGTCGCGGAGGTCGCCATCGGGTTTGTATTCGATGACTTTGCCATCGACCTCGAAGAGTCCGTAGAAGGGATTGCTTTTGGTGCCTGCCTTGTGGACTTTTTTGATGACCTTGACTGCCTCTGGGTTTTTCCAACTGACAGCTGTGGTGAGGTGCTTTTTCTCCTTGGCGTCGAGGCTGATGTTTTCTGCCTTAGATGTAGACTTGATGGCGGCATCGAAGCCATTCATGTCGTCATGCTGATCGGTGCCTAGGTTGGATTGTAGCGCGCGTGCTTTGAGCAGGATGGTTTTCTGTGTCTGCCAGGTTTTGGCATCGAGCAGTTCTTTGACCTTGGCTTCTTTGAGTTCTGGGAAATCGGCTTTGATCACGACTCGGATTTCTGCTTCGTGTTCGGTGAGGACGCCATAGTTTTCGCAGTCTTCGGCATCGGACCAGTGACTGCCATACTCGGAGTAAACCCACTGCATGGCGGCATTGAGAGGCTTGGTGGCGAAGCGTAGGGTGTCTATTTTCTCGTCTGAGAACTGATAGGACTCACGCAGCGGTCGCTCGATGGTGATACGGCGGTAGCCAAACTCATGGGTCTGGAAGATCTTGGCGGCAAAGGTTTTCGGTGGCTCGGCTTTCTTATTGGCGGACTGCCTGCCACGGTTACTTTTTACTTCCTCAGGTTTATCGAGTGGTCTGGCATCGATGACCTCGAAGTCACCAAAGGCTCGGGTGATGGTGGCGATGTCGGAGTCGTCCATGACATTGCGTTTAGAGCCGAGCGATTTACGCATTTTCCCACAGAGATGGACGCCATTGATCAGCTGGACTTTACCTTTCTTCTCAGAAGTTTTCTTATTCGAGAGCACCCAGACGTAGGTCGCTATGCCGGTGTTGTAAAACATATCGGTAGGCAGGGCGACGATGGTTTCCAGCAGATCAGCTTCGAGAATGTAGCGGCGGATCTCGGATTCGCCAGAGCCAGCACCACCAGTAAAGAGCGGTGAGCCATTTAAAATAATACCGATACGACCACCACCCTCAGAAGCATCACGGAGCTTGCTGATGAGGTGCATGAGAAAGAGCAGAGATCCATCAGACACACGTGGCAAGCCAGGACCGAATCGACCCTCGAAGCCTTTTTCCTTATTCTCCTTGAGGATATCGCCTTGGATCTTTTTCCAATCGACTCCGAAGGGAGGATTAGAAAGCATATAGTCGAACTGATCTCCGTAGAGCTGGTCATTGGAGAGGGTGTTGCCGAGCTTGATGTTAGAGACTTCCTGTCCCTTGATCAGCATGTCCGCCTTACAGATGGCGTAGGACTCAGGATTCAGCTCCTGCCCAAAGCCACGCATGACGGCATTTGGATTCAGCTCATGCACGTATTCCATTCCCGATGAGAGGAAACCACCTGTTCCAGCAGTGGGATCGTAGATGGTGCGGATGATGCCGGATTTAGTGAGTGCGTCATCGTCCTCCATGAAGACGAGGGAAGTAGTGAGGCGGACGATGTCACGTGGAGTGAAGTGTTCACCAGCAGTATCGTTAGAACTTTCAGCAAATCTGCGGATTAACTCTTCGAAGACGAGTCCCATTTCGTGATTAGAAATAGCCTCTGGGCTGAGATCTGCAGTGCGGACTTTTTGCACAACCTTGTAGAGTAGGTTTGCATCGCCAAGTAGACCAATGAACTCGTTGAAGTTAAAGTGCTCAAAGATCTCACGAGCATCTTTAGAAAAACTCTGCACATAGGATTCAAGATTGGCAGCGATACCAGATTCGCCGAGCTTAGAGAGATCCATCTTGGAAGTGTTAAAGAATGACAAATCAGCAGCACGAAGAAGCATCTTTTCCTCAGCCTCCTCAGGAAGGTTCATCTTCTTCACCTTCTCAACTTCTTTGATAACCTTCTCCTTGCTTGGCTCTAGAACACACTCAAGTCGGCGTAGGAGAGTAAAGGGCAGGATGATTCGGCCATATTGGGATTGTCTAAAGTCGCCTCGGAGTAGATCCGCGAGTGACCAGATGTAGCTGGCTAGGTTGTTAGGTGATTCTGACATGTGTGAGTGTGAATGGAAAAATAGTGAATGGTTAATAGTTAACCATGATGAAAGCTGTCTAACGGATTATCAGTTAGACCACATGTTGGCAAGGAAACAGCCTTGAAACTAAAGAAAAGGTAGGGGTGAGCTGAATAGGTGAGATGTGATTGAAATATAACATCGTTTTCTTAATTTAAACTGGGGATGGATTGACAGTTGTGTTGTGGGGTTCTAATTTTTGGCATGTTGAAAATTTTGGGTTTATTGGTGGCTTTTGTTGTTTGTAGTTGTGAGGAGGTTTTGGTGGTTGAGCATAGTGTAGAAGTAGAGGTAACACCTATAAAACCGACGGTGACGAATACTGTAACACCGATGCCGTTTAAAAAATCTGAGTCTATGGCTAAGTTTTTAGAGTCAGAGGCTGGTAAAAAGGCTGTTGAAGATCTTGAGGTTAAAGAGTTGGAATCAGATACTTCTGAGGGCTCAAAATAAATTACTGCTTTTATGAAAATTCTTCACACGGCGGACTGGCATATTGGTAAGAAGCTTTATGGGCGGCAGAGGTTTGCTGAGCATGGGGAGTTTTTGCGGTGGTTGTTGGGGGCTCTTGTTAGGGAGGAGATCGATGGGCTGATTGTGGCTGGAGATATTTTTGATACCTCGAATCCTAGTGAGCAATCGAGACGGCTCTATACTGAGTTTCTCGCCGAGGCGCAGCAGCATTGCGATTGGATCGTGGTGACTGGGGGGAATCATGATTCGCCTTCGGTGCTGGATGGTTCTAAGGAGTTGCTAGCGCATCTGAATGTCCATGTGCTGGGGAAGAAGTGTGAGAATCGTGAGGATGAGTTGATCGAGGTCAAGAATGGCAGCGGTGAGGTGAGTGCTTATGTGGCGGCTGTGCCATATCTTCGTGATAGAGATTTACGTCAGTCGGAGGCTGGTGAGACTGAGCAGGTGAAGGAGAAGAAGCTGAGAGATGGAATCAAGGCTCACTATGATGAGTTGGCTGATATCATTGAAGCTAGACGTAAGGATGATTCTATTCCAGCGATCGCTGTGGGGCATCTGTATGCGGCTGGTTGTAGTGCGGAGAATGAAGGTGATGGTGTGCGAGATCTTTATGTTGGTGGGCTTGGGCATGTTTCGGCTGAGACATTTTCTCCAGTTTATGATTACGTGGCTCTGGGGCATATTCATGTGCCGCAGATCGTGGGGAAGAAGGAATCTATCCGCTATTGTGGATCGCCTATTCCGATGGGATATGGTGAGGCTGGACAGCAGAAGCAGGTGGTGGTGATCGAGTTTTCGGAGGCTAAATCTAAGGCTATGAATATCGAAATTCTCAAGGTGCCGTGTTTCCAGAGTCTGAAGCGAGTCAAAGGTGATATCGCTGAGATCAAGGTGATGATGACCGAGTTAGTGAAATCTAGAAGTAATGCCTGGGTGGAGGTGGTTTACACTGGGGAGACGTTTCAAGGTGATTTGAAGTCAGAGGTGGAAGCGATGGTTGAGGGATCGGAGCTTGAGGTGTTGCGGATTGAGAATCGGACGATGCGGCGGAGGTCTATGCGCAAAGTGGATAGCGAGGAGACTCTAAATCAACTGAGTGTGGGCGATGTGTTCGAGCGTTGTCTGGTGGATCACGAGGTGAGCGATGCGGAGCGTGCGCCATTGCAGGCTGCTTATCGTGAAATTACTAATCAGGTGGAGGCTGAGCTGTTAGGTTAGAAATAAAAAGTTAGATGAAGATTTTAAAACTACGCTTAAATAATTTGAACTCGCTGTATGGTGAGTGGTCGATTGATTTCACTGATCCGGCTTTTCAGGACTCTGGATTATTCGCGATTACTGGGCCTACTGGTGGTGGTAAGTCTACTGTGTTAGATGCGATATGTCTGGCTCTGTATAGTGAGACTCCGAGGCTGAAGAGTATCAATGCGAGTGCCAATGAGATCATGTCTCGGCATACTGGCGAGAGTTATTCTGAGCTGGAGTATGAGATCAATGGGAAGCTGTATTTGTCTCGA
Source organism: uncultured Rubritalea sp. (assembly GCA_937132085.1). Lineage (GTDB taxonomy): Bacteria > Verrucomicrobiota > Verrucomicrobiia > Verrucomicrobiales > Akkermansiaceae > Rubritalea. The sequence goes on from CAKZNV010000181.1 coordinate 14,820, forward strand.
TGGTTTCAGAGGCGAGCTAGATCAAAGGCGGATGGGGCATTACAGTCTGTGAAGCGTGAGATTTCAGTGTGGAGTGAAGAGTCTGGGAAATACGAGGGGATAGCGAGTAAGATCAAGGAGGTGGAGAATGCGGTGGAGAGGGTGACTGGGATGGATTTTGAGAGGTTTACTCGGTCTATTATGTTGGCGCAGGGGAATTTCGCTGCTTTTTTACAGGCTAATGATGATGAAAGAGCTAGTCTGCTGGAGCAGATCACGGGGACGGATATTTATACTAAAATCTCACAGGAGGTGCATGAGAGGCATAAGGTTGAGACTCAGAAGCTGCAAGAGATAGAGGCTCGTATGGGGAGCGTGGATTTGCTGAGTGGGGAAGAGCTTGAGAAGCTGGCTACTGAGCAGTCTGAACTTGCTGGTGAGGTGACGAAGCTCGCTAAATTAGGTAAGTCGGCTACTGAGAAAATTCATTGGATTCAGGGGCTAGCGGCTCTTGAGAAGAAAGGTGCTGAGAATGAGGTTTTGCTGAAAGAGCTGGAGCAGAAGGAAAAGCAATTCGCGGCTAAGGGGCTTGTGTTAGACGCGGCTAAGCGTGCTGTGAAGGTGAATCTATTCTATGCGCCTGTTAATTCTGCTCGGCAGAGTGTTGTCTCTCTGACAGCTAAACAAAAGTCAGTTTCAGGCCAGATAGTAGAAGGTCAGGAAGGTGTTGCTCAGGGGATTAAGAGTTTAGAAGTAGCGCAGAAGAATCAATCGGCTGTTGAGGTTGAACTAGAGAAGCAAAAGCCGATCTGGCGACAAGTTAGGATGCTCGACACGAAGCTTGAGGGGGCGACATCGCAACTTGAGATAGCTCGAAAGAATGTTAGCTCATCTAAAGGCTTGTTAGATAAAGAGCAGCAGCAGTTGCTCGTTCTAACAGCGAAGCAAAGGAAGCTGGCTGATGAGCTGAAGTCGACTAAGGAATATTTAGAACGCAATACGCAAGATAAGGTGGCGTCTGAGAACAATGGTGTGATTCAGAATAATATTGCTCAATGGATGCAACAGAATGAACAGGTCGGTGGGGCTTCTAAAAAGATCGCTACAAACCAAGAGAGACTCACTAAAGGTAGTGGTGTTGTGGCTAGTCAGATTAAGGCGGTTGAACTTGCTGAGCAGGAGCAAAGCCAGGCTGAGAAGCTGGTGGGGCAGCTTAAGGAGTCGTTGTCTAGTCTGCTAGATGGAAGACAACTACGAGAGTTTGAGGTGGATCTAAGGCATCTCTATGAGAAGAAAGAGTATGAGGTGAAGATCCAGTCGCTAGAGTCGCATCGTGCGCAGCTAGTGGATGGTGAGCCTTGTCCGCTTTGTGGAGCTGAAGATCATCCTTATTCGGACGATGGGGCAGTTGTGGATAAGACTGCTGTGATTGTTATTCAGATAGGTGAGTTAGAGTTGAAAATTAAGCAAATTAGTAAAACTGAGAAGGATTATATTCAGTCTAACAATCAGTTGGCAATACTCACGAAGAATCATCAACAGCTGGTTTCAAAACTCAATGATTACAATGAGCGAATCGCTGAGTTAGAGGTGGAACAAAAGGTTTTAAATGAAGAGTCAAAGGGCTTGAAGGAGAGTCTGAAGACTACGGAACAAGGTTTGAGTGTTG
>CAKZNV010000182.1 GCA_937132085.1 uncultured Rubritalea sp.
AAGCCAGAGATCGACGTAGCAGAAGGCCACATCGATCAGCTAGACTAGAACTTAGTGTCATTTGCTAGAAAATAAACTCCACAAGGCAACACCACCAGCATTGATTTGCTTGGTGGTTTTGTCTTAACCCGTGAAAATCCATGAGTGAAATAGAACATAGTCGTGTCCTCGAAATAGTAGAAAAATTAGAGCTAAAAGAGACAGATATAGAAGCCGGACTGAGCTTAATAGCGAACGAAGCACAAGCAGATGATCCTATCGTTCAAGAGGGGAGGCTTACCAGCTTTGAGCAACTAGCAGTAGGGAAAAGTAAGCGAGTTTGGGTAGTCTGGGTGCTTTGTATATTGGCGGTTATGGCTATTGCGTATGGCTTGCAGAATACCGCAACATACTCAAAATACATAGGGCTCAATTCGCCTATGGCTAACCTTGAATCAGGAGAAAAGATTGAGCATCATGGTAAATACACAGCAGAGGAAAGTCTGATCCTCTATGGTGATGAAAGCCAAAGCGATCCTGTAATGGGAGCCTTTAATCTCTGGCAGTCAGAACCTGAGAATCCAGTGTATTACATCTATTACTGTAATAAGTATTACAATTTTACTGATACGTATCCTACAGATATGGAAGAAGTGGGTAGCCGTATAGACCCTGATAATGCTTGGTATATAGCGATGAAGATTGCTGCTTTAGAGCTTGAGAAAAACAAGGTGATTACAAAGGTTAGAGCTAAAGTAGAGCTGGAATATGAAGATAGACCTGCCTGTAGTTCTAGAGTATGGGAAGTGAATGACGCTGAAAAATATACCGAAGCTCTTGTTCAGTTAGAAAAGATTTTCACTAAAAGAAAGATCACTGACTATGAGTTAGATCTCCTGAAGCAGAGATTAGATATCGTTACCGCAGACAGAGATTTTGATATGGTCACAGCGATGGAGCCACTGGCGATTACTGTATCAACTGGCACTAGTGCCCTAAGATATCTAAAAGTGCATGACCTGTTTAGTGTTAGGTTTTATGACTTTAGTCAGACCGCTAGTATGGAAGATAAGGCTGAAGTGATGAAGTGGATCAGTGCTTATAAGAGCTTTCTAAGGCGCTCAGGCACAGAGCTTATTTTAGTGGATCAACTGGTAGTAACCGCCAGTATGCGTAGTAACTCAGTCAATATGTTAGAAGCTGCAAAGAGAGTTGGGCTGGATGATGAGGCTGTGAAGTTCGTAAACTTTATAGAACAGCTCAATGCTGATAAGATCCTGATGGATACGCGTGGTTTCGATAGAGGTGATGAAGAATTCCTACAAAAAGCATCGATCATGTCTCGCTTAGCAGTTCCATCTGTAGGGAATAAATCAGTTCATCCAATCGATTTTGATACTGAGCTATTAACGCCGTCTAGAATGGCAGAACATAGCTTCGTGGGGAGAATATTCACGTGGTTATTTTGCTGCCTCTTTGGCCTCATCCTATTGATCATTGTTGTCTGTAATTTCTCTAGATCTAGCTGTATTCGTCAGCTCGGCAGGAGGGTAGTTTGTCAGCTTACGGTCAGTGACTGGCTAGCTATTCTCGGAGTCGGAGTCGTCTTCCCAGTTTCGTTTTATCTATGGATCGTTACTAGCTCAGCTTGGAGTGCTAGGGAATTTTCAGTGGTTTGGCCTCTGCCTGGTCTAATGTTTGCTGTGCAGTTGCAAGGCATGTTATATTTAGCCATTTCACTTAGTCTGAATATGCTTAAGTTACGTATGCATAAACGTCTAGAATCACTCATCGATAGACCTAGTATCTGGGACTGGCTAGCCTCAGGCATCGCATTCTTATTGATCCCTCTAGTTTATTACATTTCTGTGCAGAGTAGTATCATCCTAGCTATTGTTGGCTTGGGTGGAGTTTATATTGTCTTCTGGATACTCGCTAGATTATGTAAGTTTTGGTTCTCCCCTCATGGCAAGCTAGACAAAGCAAGCATGAGTTTCGGGCTCCTAGCTCCATTCTCATTACTAGTGATATGTCTGCTAAGTCTCAGCCTCTATCATCACCAAGAAGAAAAGGACTGGGTGATGCAGGACGAGCTATTCGTTTCTCACCGCGGAGAGCCACAGATGACCAGCTACGAAGGAAAAATAGCTGAACAAATGCAGAAAGAGATCAAAGAAAGACTAGATCTGTTAGAGTAAAAATGACAACCATGTTCTAATTTTAAAATGTGAAGTTAGATCGTAGACTGTAGAATTCCAGCATTTAGATGGTTCCGTGAATTCAGTGGCTTCTGTGGTTCAAAAACCAACAAGCCAAGGCTTCATCGTCCAACATTCGTGATCATTAGTGTAGATTCGTGGTAAGCACCG
>CAKZNV010000183.1 GCA_937132085.1 uncultured Rubritalea sp.
GCTCCTCAATGCGCTTAAAAGTTAGGCTCTTTGATAAAGGTCAACCTCTCACCCGTGACTGGATGCTTGATCCTCAGCTCCGTAGCATGCAGCTGTAGATCACAGTGGAACGGCCCAACTCCATAAAAAAGATCACCCACGATTGGCACCCCAAGCCCCTTCTCATGCGCTGAATGCACTCGAAGCTGATGAGTCCGTCCAGTCAACGGCACAAACTCCACTCGTGTCAGACCATCACTCACTTCCAAGGTCCGCCACTCTGTGATTCCCATCTTACCGTATTCTTCATCATAGATTTGCAACGGTCGATTATCGACATCTAGCCTAAACGGCAACTCCATACGCCCTGAATCAGCATCCAACACTCCATCCAGCACAGCAATATATCGCTTATAAACCTGCCGGTCTTGGAACTGTATCGAAAGATTACGATGTCCCGCAGCGTCAAAAGCCAGCACCATGAGCCCAGATGTATCCATATCCAAACGATGCACCGCAGGTTGCTCGATACAATGAGGATAGATCTTCTTCAACCGAGTAGTAACAGAATCTAACTTCTCAATGCCTCTACCTGGAATAGAAAGTAAGCCACTAGGCTTATTCACCACCACGATATCGTTGTCTTCATAGACTATGTCTAGAGCTTTCATAAGTTCATCAAATGATCTGATAAAAAAACTCTATGTTCCCGATGTGGCAATGCAATCGTTTTTTCTAGATCTGCTTAAGACAAGCAGAGGGAGCAGCCCCGAATGACACAGAGTTTAGCAACCATTCTGCGGACCCAATGACCAATGACCAATGACCAATGACCAATGACCAATGACCAATGACCAATTACTCTTGACCAATGACGGAGCAAAGCTCCCACAAATAGGAATTGTCCTAGCGTGATGAATAGTCTAGTCTGTTAGAAATGACTATTACTATAAAACACCTTTATATTGCGCCTGCGCATAATTACTATGGATCTGATGAGAAGAACACGGCTGATCATGAGATGATCGAGCGGACTAGTATCGATTTGAAAGCGAACCATGGGATTGATAATGACTTTTATATAGATGATAAAGAACCTGATAAAAGAGATATTACTTTGTTTGATTGGTCTATCTTTCGAGTAGTTCGAGATGAAATCGTAAAGGGCGATCTACGTCCTTCGAATATCCAAAGGAATGTTTTTATCGAGGGCGTTGACCTACATACCTTGATTGATAAACGATTTACCATAGGCGGCATTGAATTCATTGGTTCCTGTGAGGTCCCTAGCCCATGGATGGATGAAACCTGTGCCGATGGCACACACGATGCCCTCAAAGAACGTGCTGGCATCAGGGCTCGTATTATCAATGATGGCAGACTCGATCTTGGTAACTATGAATTAGAAGTGCTAGGCAACGCATAGTTAGGACATAGTCTTGAAGACTTATGCTTTGCGTAAAAATTGATATACTTGGAAAATTGTCAGTTTACTGTTACTGCCTTTCAGCTCTGAGACGATGAAGTTTTTCACCACGATTCTGCACGAATTGTCACGAATGTATGCTGGAGCGTCGAGCCGAGCCTTCAACACGCTCGTTTTGAGGGAATCTTAGGCACAGGGTTGAAACCCCATGCTTTGAATACGTTCTCCTGTCAGTAGAGGTTAGTTCACGGATTGCCCCCTATTACAATACGATGGCTATGCCTTTACTTCAGTTCCTTGATATAGATGTTTTTGAACCAAATCGGATGGCCGTGGCATTGGAGTTCGATTTGTTCTTGAGCAGGAATTGCTTTGCCTTTCTGCCATAAATTAGTCAGCGGAGCAGCCTCTACAGTTTGCTTGCCGTTGAGCCAAATACTGACTTTATCATCTACCATGCGGACGAAGAAGTGATTCCACTCTCCTGCTACCTTGTCGGCTTTGACCATTGGCCACTTGCCAAGTTTAGGATTATTCCAGAGAGCTCCTGAGCCTTTTGCCGCTCCGTGGCGTTGGCATTGCTTACTTTCTGTGTCCCAAATCTGGATTTGTGGAAGTCCACGAAGATAGACTCCGCTATCGCCATGCTGCTCAATTTTCCAGCTTACATGGAATTCAAAATTCTTATATTGCTTCGCTGTGGCTAAACTAAACCCGCCTTTTTTACCATCGAAGAACAACTCTCCCTTATCTGTCACCGACCAATGACTTGTCATCACCTTATCGGCTTTTGCCTGTAGTTCAGTAGCCTTGCTCGCCTCTAGCTTAGCTCGCACGTGGGGCTTGTCATTAGGTGGGAGCATGACGCCTTTCCAGTTGCTCAAGTCCTTACCATTAAATAGCTGAGTGAAACCTTCCGGAGCCACATTGTCAGCAGTCGCTGGCACCGGCTGGACTGCTGTAGTCTGAGCACACAAGGGTGCGACGGTAAAACTAAGAGCTAAAAATCCTGATATCATATATTTCATGTTAAATATGTAACACACGAGGCTAGCTCTGCAACGCGAAAATCAAGTGACCTAAGATGACCTAAGTGACAGCCCCTTTTAAAGTCTGAAGTGGAAAGTTCATTTAAATAAAAAACGACTCACTGCGAAGTGAGTCGTTTTTTGTGTTTGGAAATACGTTTAGTAATTTATCCACGCTTGCGGCGCAAAAGCAGACCTAGAGCGCCAAGCCCTAAAAGAGCAGAACTTGATGGCTCAGGCACGGTCTCGTAGATCGCAACTGTGAAAGGTTCGCGACCACGGGCAAAACCAGTGGCTGGCTCACTCTCACGATGGTAAGCGATGGTTACTTCGTTAGATGTGCCTGAAGCTTCCCAATAGCTGCCGGCAAGAGTTTTTCCGGTGACAGTCGTGACATCCGCGTCGCTTGCTAGATTTCCACGGAAGATGACTTGATTGGTCGTGCCATCACCAGTGATGCTTGAGCCAATTAATCCACTACGAAGTGTGCTGTCTTCTAAGGTCGTGAGAGGTGCAATGTCATGAATGCGTCCAAGTAAGGAGGAAGTTGAAGAGACAGTGATGATTTCATTGTCGCCAAAAAAACTGTGCTCCTCCGAGCTGACGAGAAAGTCGACTGACTCAGAAAAGCTGATTTTCCAAGAGTTACCGGTAAGATCATTGACGGAGGCTCGACGGTTATCGAACTGATTGTTCGCGAGAGCGGCTGAATCAATGTTGAGGGTGCCTCCAATGGCAGATGTTGCGATATTCATCAAAATATCAGCCCCTAGGGAGTTATTGATGCCAGTGTCAATGTTAGTGAGAGTTCCACCACTATTCAGGGTCGTGAGTTGAGCGGCACTCGGAGACCAATTGACGGCAGTCTGAGCGTGTGCGACGGATGTGGCCAAGATGGCCAGGCTGTGAAAAAGGTAGTTCTTAGGCATATTTAATTGGGGGTGTAGTTTAGTTAATAATTGGGGTCAGGAGATAATTAAACACTCTTAATGAATTACATTCAACCTTAAAACTGATTTGTTCGTATTTGAACCATTGATAATCAGTGACTTTTTTATATTCTTTATGGGAATTCCGCAGCTATTCGAGAAAAGCAACGGTGTCTGCGCTATAAGTTAGAATCATCCCTCAACAACTATCTCACCTCTCCTCCGTGCCTTCTGCACGGTTTAATCTGTGTGTTTCATCGTCCTAGGGTTGAAAGATGATCTCCCTTCAGGAGAGATAAAAGCTATTATCTATTGCTGAGGTCGGTTGTGTTGCACGACTGCTAGCTGGGCTTGTCCCATTCGTTGAGCCGCCTGCTTCGCTTTCTCTGCAAGCTCCCCCTCATACAGGCTATCTAATGTCTCTGACCAAAGCTCCAGCCATCTGTCAAAATGTTCCTTATTCATGGTATGCTTTAACTGTTGATCCACCTGAATATGTTTCTGGACAGGATTTCCTCTGAAATTAGAACCCCGTAATAAATGAACTTCCCAGAAATCACTCAACTTCGATAAATGAGCCGGCCACACATCGCTATCAATGTGATGATTGAAAATATCGCCCAATAAACTGTCCTTTCTGATCTTGGCGTAAAACTTCGCTACTAATCGGGTAATATCTTCTCTTGTTTCAATTGCTTTCATTTCCAAATCAATATGTCCTATCTCTACTGCAGGTCAACTCTCGGTGTTCAATGTCCTAGGGCTAATACTCTAGTCTATGCAGAAGCTCTCTCTTCAGGAGATAAGCTAGTTCAAAAAATCTCCTGAAGGGAGTAAGACTGCAAAGCCTTCCAACCATCAGGCTCTGTGCTGAAGGCACGCAGATAAAATGCAACGGGGCCATTGAAAATCTTTAGCTAATGTAAAAATCAGTAACTTTGAAACTTCCCAGCTAGGTTCTCACGATCTACATTCATCATCATGAAATGGATTTGCTTTATTCTTATGTTGTCAGTGATTAGTAGCGCCCGAGACAAATTAGTGGAGGAAGAAATTGTAAGGCCTCGCTTTGTTAATCGCTATGCTACCTGTGACAAGCTAATCATAACAGGTCGTGAGCTATACGTTAAAAGTAATTACGTCGCAGCACTAGATAGCTATGAACAAGCTGTTGAAGCTCTTATTAAATTACCAAACCATAAAGATAGACTTAGATCATTCACTAGTCACCTTGCAGATGCTGCTATAGCCGTAAGCCAAGGTCAGAATCGAGCCGGGAACAAAACTAAGGCCACTGAGACGCTACTCTCAGCGTTTAAATACGATCCAGACAATGAACTTCTAATCAAACGCCTTAATAGATTGTTAGGTGAATCTATGCAACCAGCTGAGCTCTATTTAAATAAGGCAAAAGGCTACATACTGCATCAACAATATGAAAAAGCTCATGAGGTTCTTGCCATCTATTTAAAGGTAGTAGATCCAGCTCAGTCTCCAACTGAACTAGACAAAAAGAGGAGTCAGTTTCAAACAACTCTACTCAAAGCTGGACCAGCACCACAGGATCACGACAAACTGCAAATCCCAAAATCAGCTAAAGAAGTATTTTACAAATCTGGTGAACTGAAGCTTAAATCTTGGATTTCTACCAATGCAGATATCGGTAAAAACCCAGCTATCGTTTTCCTTCATGGCGGATTTGCATTTAGCGAAACAGATTGGGATGACATTAAGCCATTTACTGATGCTGGCTATATAGTGATGATCCCTATGCTCAGAGGTGAAAATAGTAACCCTGGAAACTTTGAAGCATTCTACGGAGAGGTGGATGATGCTATTGCAGCTGGACAATACCTCCAATCATTACCTTCAGTAGATAAAGACCAAGTGTTCATAGCTGGTCATAGTGTCGGAGGTATACTAACAACGCTAGTAAGCGAGAGATCATCTCCATTTAAAGCAGCTGCATCTCTAAGCGCTTACTTTAACATAGGCCATTGGCTAGAAAGGTATCCAGTTGTTAACGCAAAGTCCCCACTAGAAGTCGCACTACGTGATCCCCTAGAGCATATTGGCAGCCTTAATATACCTTTGCTCTTATGCGCTGAGGACGGCAACCAATTTAAAATAAGCAATTCTTTCTACAAAAAGGCCAAACAACAAAATAAGACAATCTCGATTTACAAAAGCCCAGGTGACCACATGAGTATGGTAAAGCCATCACTACTTAAATCCATAGAATGGTTCAAAAAGCATAGCGGCGACATCCCCACTCCATCACTTTAGCATTGGTTGTTAGAGCTGACCAACGCCCTAAAAGCTTGCTATGAGGGTAGTCACAACCTACCACTACTAGTATGATCTCTAAATTTTCAACATTATCCTTCATTACGATCTTCTCTCTCGGTGGAACTATCTCAAATGCTGCTAACGTTTTTTATTCTACCTCAGGCATCGGAGGAGCTTCAGCCAATGAGGATTTAGTGTTAGATCTCGATCCGGGAGACTCAGTCAAAGTTTATATCTATTTTGATTTTTTCAGTTCAGTAAGCACCCCCAGCGATCTAGATATAGTGGAACTTAATTACGCCACCTCATCAGCTGGCATAGCTAGTTTCACTGCGTCAGAAATATTTGATTTCAGCGTTTCGAGCGGTGGCAATAGATGGAATGTAAATGGTGGAAGCTCATTTACACCTATTTCAATGGACTCCAATACCATCACTGGCTTCGCCGCAATCACAAGCTCTGGAATAGGACTAGATGGCAATGGCTCATCAAGTCTACCTGACCTTGATGCTGGATGGGACTCCACTAGTGGATCTGGCCCACTAGGTGCCTATCTACTTGGATCATTTGACCTAGATGCCGTCAGTAGTGGTTCAGTAAATATCAATATGACATCAAGCTCGCTAACACCGCAAAGCTCGGGTGGTAGCACACCAGCAGTATCGAGAGCGATCACAGTCAATGTATCAGGCGTTCCAGAGCCTAGTTCACTGCTATTACTAGGTCTAGGCTCAGCTCTTATGTTATGCCATAGGAAAAAATAGTTAGAGCCTAGCTAGAAAAGTTTACCTTCTTTGTCCCAACTTTAACGCGAGCGTCTAAAGGCAGCACACAGGCTACCTAAGCCCAGTAATAGTGCGGATGTTGGTTCTGGCACTTGGACAGTAGTGAGCAATACCCCTGATTCAATCACTTGGAGATCAGGCAGAGCGGTGTTCCCCCCCCAATACACATCAAGCGAGTTCACTGCACTTGGAGTAAATGTTGGAGTGCCCCACGTAGCGCTAAAGGAACCATTGATTGCTTCATTTGTGGCGAAGTCATTTTCAAAAGCTACTAGAAAATAATCTCCATAGTTAGTGATCGCAGCCCCTGTGGCTGATGGTGAGAATGAACGCAAGGCCTGAGTTCCAGAAAAACTGGCCGAGGTGGCAGTTAAATTATTACTCACAGTAAACCCAGGATCAGCTGCTATATCAGGATTAGCAAAGAACAAACAAGAGAACATCCCAGGAGGAGGTGTTGCTAGAAAAGTCCCTGAGATATCAAAGGTAACTGAGGTCTCAGATAAGTTGAAATTCGTTATACTAATAGCAGCATTAGCTCCCCCTGCTAACGATCCGAATAGTGAGATGGCGACAGTCATCGCTCGTGCATTGGTAGTGACAGTGTGAGTAAGTTCCATAGTGATTATTCTTAGTAAAGTGATTCGATCAGATTAGCTAGATCTCGCATGATACTCCCCCAGTAACTGTGGTCAAGCTAACAGAAGTTTCGACGCTAGGAAAAATGTTAGAGGCTATTTGATATAACACACCATCTACAACAGCAGTTACACCTCCTTCAGAAGCTAAAGCCTCTTTATAGCTGCACGAGAGGCCTTACTAGCCAGACGCTCAATACGACTATTCACCATATCTACAGGTTCAGTCATCATGTCCTTTTTAGTCATCTTTTATACTATTCAATAACTACCATCTTGTCAAATTCATCTAGGCGCAGTGATACGCTAACTTTAATTGGCTCATGCACTCAACTCCAACACGAAATCAGTTTCAAACTTTGGGATATTGTTTATACTCATCATGTGCCTCGTATCTATTTTCAACCAATCAAAGCCAAGACGCTGTTTACTCTGCAGAACTATGCTGAGGTTTATAGTGATGAAAAATTGATCTACCTCGTGAGCGGGAAGATCACGCATGACTTCAAAATCCGCTCACCTATGGGTAATACCCTCTGCTACGAACAGATTAAGAAGAAATGGTTCATGCCCATGTCTGCCTCTCTTTATGGACTCAATGGTAAGGAACTCAGAACAGATTGCCGCATCAACATCCAGCGTAGACGATGGGGAGCTGAACGAAACATCATGGAAATGCACCTTCAGATCACCAAGCGAGCCTACAGCAACGAATATTTCACCATCACTCACCGAGACTACTGGAACAAACTAGAGATCGAATCAACAGACTCAAAGAATGACCTCTACCTCGCTATCTGGTGGTGTTTTAACTACTGGTATAGACGAGGTAATCAGAACAGTTGAAATAATTGATCGCTATAGAAGTCTCTTTTCAGTAGCGTCAGTGACATGATTAGAAAGTTTGCAACCATCGCTCTCAGCAGCATTTTCACCGCAGCTAACCTCTCCGCTGAAGTGGTCGATGTCTATTTACTAGGCGGCCAGTCCAACATGCAGGGCATCGGAAAACTCTCTGAAATCAAAGGCAAGGAGTTCCCTAAAGTGAATGCTCATATTTTATTCAAGGGACAGTTCGAACCACTTATCATTGGAAAAACTCAGACATCGAATCGTGCTGGAGAGTTAGGCCCAGAAATCGGTTTTGCCATGGAGATGACGAACGACAAACCGATTTATCTGATCAAGTATGCCGCTAGCGGGATGCCTCTGGATTCTGGCTGGAATGGTAATAAGTGGGTCGGAGGCAAGGTGGTCGATAAGAAACAAAAACGCACCAATTTCTATCCAGGTGAAAATGCTCAGGACATCAACCAAGGTCGCCTCTATCAAGCAATGCTACAGCGTTACCGCAAAGGGATCGAAGAACTCAAACAACAAGGTCACGAACCTCGAATCAAAGGATTCCTCTGGATGCAGGGAGAGCAAGATAGCAAAAATGCGGTATCTGCTAGGAACTACGCTGTAAACCTAAAGCTACTCAGATCACGTCTGGCTATAGACCTAGGAATCAAGCAAGCTTCAGACCTAGCCTTCGTCTATGGTCAAGTCCTCCCCTACCCGAAACCAATGGCTAGATTCAGTCACAGAGATGAAGTGCGCCAGAACATGGCCGACGCTGACATGGGCTCAGGTAAAACGGCTGCTATCGCACGAGCAAGAATGATCTCTACAGACAATTTCCCACTACTAAAAGACACCGTTCACTACAATGCTAATGGACAACTCATGCTAGGTAATGCTATGGCTAAGGCTATGAAGGAGCTAGCAAACACAGGCGAAACTCAGCTGCTCTGGAAAGGCACACCACTAGGATTCCCTACAGACTATCCTCACAACGAAAAAGTATTAGACCCTGAGCATATCACAGAGGTCAGCCAGCCAAGAATACGCATCTTCCCAGCGATGGGCAAGCCAACTGGTCAAGCCATCGTTATCTTCTCAGGAGGAGGCTATCGCCAACTTGCCGTTAAGAAAGAAGCTGATCGAGTAGCCGCCTATTATGCCACCCGAGGCATTACTTGCTTCAATGTCGTCTACCGCGTCACCCGAGGAAATCACCCTGCCTTCCGCTACCCTGGCCCATTACTCGATGCGAGAAAAGGCATCCGCCTCGCTAAATCCATGGCAAAGAAATATCAGTTCTCCGCAGATCAAGTAGGAGTCATGGGTTTCTCAGCTGGTGGTCATCTCGCCGCAATGACAGCTACTCAGTTCGATGATACCTTCGAGCTAGAGAAATCATCCTCTGACAGCCTCATTGACATTAGCCCCCGCCCAGCATTCGCAGCTCTCATTTACCCTGTAGCAAGCATGGCCGCACCAACCGCACATGGTGGATCAAGAGCTGCTCTGTTCGGTAAGAATCCTGACAGAAAAGCACTAGAGAACGCCTCACCTGAGCTCCGAGTCAAAACTGGCTACCCAGAGATATTCATCGCACACAATCAGTTCGACCCAGTAGATGCCCAGCTCTCAATCAACCTCGCCAAAGCATACAGCAAAGCGAAAGTTCCCTGCACTCTCCACCTGTTCTCAGGCAGAGACCACGGATTTGGCATGGGCAGAGCTGGCCAGACAGAGAAGCAAAACCCAGCTATCGCCTGGCCTAAGCTCCTTCACCAGTATCTGATAAACCGCCAAAAATAACATCACACCTGGGAACCTGCACTAGAGAGGTTCCCTTGGTTGATGTCTGCTTGTTTGACAGAATTAACAAAATTTAACAGAATTTTTGCCCATTCTATGAAGCTACTTAATTTCTGATCACAGCAGTTCAGCTTATGCCTCATCTAAAAGCACCATTTGATCACGCAATTTTGTAAATCCTGTTCATTCTGTCTAAAAATCGCCCCTAGTTTAAATCCCCTCTCCGCTAGAATCTCACTCAGACTCCCAAAGACGGAATCCTCCAGCGAAGGCGGATGAGTTGTCTACCTCACGAGCTCCTTTAGGGAATGGTTTTATATCCTCTGCATTACCACCACCGATAACTAAGTCGGTAGCACAAAAGGCATGACGAAGAGCTTCGATAATGCGTAAAGAATGCTTGAGCCACTTTTCGTCACCAAGATACTTCCGACCTTCTTTGCCTACGTAGTCTTCTAGACTCCGTTTAGTCTTTTCGTAGGGCAGATGGCCTCCCTCTAATGGTATGATTGTGCCGTCAGCAATAAGTGTGGTTCCTAGGCCAGTGCCAAATCCTAGAAAGAGCATGGTGCCTCCTTTATAACAGCCATACGCTTGCATGGCTGCATCATTGATGAGTTTCACAGGGCAAGCGAATGCCTTGGCAAAGTCGAAATCGATCCAGCCGACACCAAGGTTTATTGGATCTTTCTTAACTTGCTCATTGACCACAACACAAGGAACGCCGAGTGAGACGACATCATATTCCCAGCCAGCTTCAGTAGTGGCAGCGATGACTTTATCTACCATTCTCTGCGCACTCATATCTTTATCTGAAGGGATCTTAATGCGAGACTCTACACCGCTAGCAAGTATCTTGATGTTCGTTCCACCCACATCGATTACGAGGACTCTTGTATCTTTCTTCTGTATTGCCATGGTGATAATCTTATCGTGACCACCCTACATAGAACAATACTTTTTTAGCGAATCATACGAATCCAGACATTTTGTAAATTCTGTTAATTCTGTCTATCTCCCTCCTAATTCAGCTACTCTATGAATTAGATTTACTAGTAATTCTCGACTTTAGAATCCTGCATCGTATAGTTACCCCACTATGTCATCCGCTAAATTAAAGCAAGCCGCTTACGAAGTCTACGACCACCAAAAGACTGAGCTACTCCAGCATCTCCTAGAGAACTCTGAAGACTTAAGCTCAGCTATCATCTACGTGCGTATGACTGATGAAATTCATGCTCTAACTACAGGTATGGCCGACGCTGGATTCAATGTAGACTCTATTCATGCCAAGAAAAAACCAGCAATGGTCACGAAGGCACTAGCGGATTACAAGAACGGCAAGCTCGACTACCTGATCATCTCCGAAGCGATCGCAAGAAATACTAAGCTCGAAAATGTGCAGAATGTCATCAACTACGATTTCCCAGAAGTCCCACAAGACTACATCGCCCGCGTCCTAGAGTGTCCAGATGGTCAGAACATCAGCCTTGTGAACCCTAAGATTTCTAAGCCACTACTCAAGCTCGAAGAACTGCTAGAAGGCAAACTACCACGAGCAACAGCAGAGGGATTCCTCTACGCTAAGCACGCTCTGAAAGTCTCTACCAGAAACAAAAGCTACAAGAGCAGCGCAAGCACTCGCTCTAAACCACTTCAAAACAAGAAGAAGAAGCTGAAAAAGAAGTAGGAAGCACTGTGCTACGCACGGGAGCAAGGTATCAAAGGTATTCAGCCTTTATGAACGCCTAGTGGCTCCACGATCCACGCTCCCAAGGGCAAAGCCCCGCTCCCTGAGCTTTTAAGCTCACCCTATCACCACAGCTTCACCCCATAAGGTCGGATCTAATTCCGACCTTGCTTTATCTAGTAGCGCAGGCGCTTTCTCAGCATCCACTAATGCGATAAAGGTAGAACCAGATCCACTCATCATCGCTCCCTCTACCTCATCTTGAGCCAGAAGCCACATCTTCATTTCTGCTAAGAATAGATGCTTGGCAAACACGGGTCTCTCTAGATCATTGACCATCGTTCCCCAAGCGAACTCTTGTGCGGAATAGTCCACATCAGGTAGTTCCTGTGAATCACTCCAAGCCTTATAAGCCGCTGGCGTCTCCACCCCAAAGCTAGGCTTTATAAGCAGTGCGCTCAGTTGATGATCCCATTTCACTGGAGTCACCTTCTCACCTCTCCCCTTGCAGTCACTCACGCTTTCATAAGCAAAGAACGGAATGTCTGAACCTATCTCAGCCAGTAGCTCAGCCATTCTATCTTGGCTAAGACTCGTCTTTTCTAAATTGTTCAACGCACGCATCGCAGCCGCAGCATCAGCACTGCCACCACCAAGACCAGCTCCATGTGGCACCTTTTTATGCAGAACGATTTTCCATTTGCAAACCACACCCGTCTCACGCTCAAACAAGCGAACAGCCATCGTCACCAAGTTCGACTCATCCAAAGGAACGCCCTCAGTATCACACTCCAGGCTATATTCCTCAGCAGGATAAAAGTCTAAAGTATCAGCCAAACTAATAGGAGCCATCCTAGTGGTGACTTCATGAAATCCGTCCTCACGCTTGCTCAGCACCTTGAGGTCTAGATTCACTTTGGCTTTCGCTAGTTCCGTATGCGTCTTCATGATGTCCTACCTAATAATGCAAGCATTCTCCCAGTGCTACCCTTTTCTATCCTGTAGCTATAAAAGTTCTCTAAATCGCAACTCGTGCACACTCCACAGTCCACATAGTTCTCCTCTGAAATACCTGCGTTTAATGCCTGCTCACGGATCTCAGAGGCGAAATCTACCTCATAGGCAGGAGGTCTAATACACGGAGCTAACACAACAACTACATCCGCAGCATCAGTCCCATATTCCTCAGCCATCATCTCTAACGCCTTTGCTAAAATTCCCAGCTCAGTCCCCTTCTTCCCTGAATGCAACAGCCCTAGCGCCTTGGTCTTCTTATCTAACAAATAGATCGCACCACAGTCAGCCACATAGATTCCTAACACTAAACTCATCTCATTCGTGATCAATCCGTCCACTCCATCAATTACCTCCGCTTCACTCAGCCCATCGCTCTTCACCACCGCTATCTCAGCACCATGCACCTGCTCAGCTCTCCAACAAACATCCCACGAAAAACCCATCTCCTCCACTACCGCTCTATGAGCAGGCTCTAACCTAGCCACTGTAGCGAGCCTATCAGTATCAACTTCCACACCATCCACTCGCCCTACAAACCGAGCGTTCACTCCCTCTTCTTGATTCAGAATATCCAGAAAATTTTCCATACACAAAAGCTATCTTATCTCCACCAGACTTCCAATCTATAAACCAACAAAAACTCATTCATTTACTTCAACACACCTCTAACAGAAATTATTATAAGTGGCCATAAGTCAAAATTTAAAGCACTTATGGCCACTTATAGAAAAACTCACTACATTTTATAACTGGCCATAAGTCCTGAAATAAGGTAGTTTTGGCCACTTAAGAAATGATGAATCTAGTAGGAAGAGAACCAGAAAAAGAACGCCTTAAGAAGCTACTGAACAGCAACAGTGCTGAGTTTCTGGCCATCTACGGACGCCGTAGAGTAGGTAAAACATTTCTGATTCGTGAATATTACAAAAATAATATCTGCTTCGAACTCACCGGAATCATCGACACTACCTTACAAGATCAGTTGCAGAATTTTCACCAAATCCTCTGTAAGGTCAGCAGAAGAAAGCTACAAGAACCGACATCATGGCTAGAGGCATTTCAGTTACTAGAAAACTACCTCACTAAGCTCTCAAAAAAGAAAAAACACGTGATCTTCCTAGATGAGTTACCTTGGCTAGCCAGCGCTCGCTCTAAATTCCTACCTGCCCTGGACCACTTCTGGAACAGCTTTCTCTCTAGGCATACCCACCTCACCTTGATCGTCTGTGGCTCAGCAGCCTCATGGATGATCTCCAACGTGATCAATAGCAAAGGTGGATTGCACAATAGAGTCACAGCTAGAATGAAACTACAGCCATTCAATCTAGCTGAAGTCTCGACCTATCTGAAGTCTCGAAAAATCCAGCTAACCCAATACGACCAGCTAACTCTAGCCATCGCCATGGGAGGAATCCCCCACTACCTCAAAGAATGCGAACGCGGCAAGTCGGTGGCTCAGATCATCGACAACACAGCATTCCGAGACTCAGGACTACTCGCTGATGAATTCAACCGCCTCTATCACTCACTCTTTGAAAATGCAGACCGCCACGTTGATATCGTCCGCTTCTTAGCTAAGCATCCGCAAGGTCTGTGCCGTAATGACATCTCTAAAACCTATCCCAGCGGAGGACGACTCACTAAAACACTAAACGAACTCTCAGAAGCCGGATTCATCACCGCCCTCACCCCTTTTGCCAAAAAAACCAGAGACACGATCTATAAGCTCACAGACGAATACTCGTTATTCTACCTCAAATGGATCGCACCCAACAGAACTTCAGGAAAGGATATCTTCATCAAGAAAATGGCCTCTCCTGCTTGGCGTTCCTGGAGTGGCTACGCTCTAGAGTCATTAGCTCTAAAACACATCGAACAAATCAAAAAGGCTCTCGGTATTAGCCAAGTAGAAACTCAACATTGCAGCTGGATTCACCGTGCTAACAAAACTCATCCCAATGGCGCTCAAATAGATCTACTCATCGACAGAGAAGACAACTCCATCAATCTCGTTGAGATCAAATTCTCACAAGCTCCATTCACAATCACCAAGTCCTACGCTGTAGAGCTACGCAACAAAATAGAAATTTTCAAAACAACTACTAAAACAAAGAAAAACGTCTTCTTTACCTTCCTCACATCTCACGGATTAACCGAAAACCAATACAGCAAGGAGATTGTAAGTAACTCAATCACGACAGAATGTCTATTCACTCAACTATAAAACCAACATACCTAAAACCTATAAGTGGCCACAACTCGAAATTTTAAGCACTTATGGCCACTTATAAAATCTAACAACTCATGAAACTCAACGCCGACATAGGAGAACTCACAGGTAGTGACATAGAATTAATGCCCTATCTAAGCATGGGAAATATAGCCTGTGGATTCCACGCATCCACCCCTCGTCACATGCGTGAAACCGTGAGACTCACTAAAGCCAATGGAGTCAGCATTGGCGCTCATCCGAGTTATCCAGATCGAGAGAACTTTGGCCGAGTTTCTATGTCTGTCACCACTGATGAAGTTTACGATCTCATCTTTGGCCAAGTTCATTTATTAACCCGAATCGCCGCCAGTGAAGGAACCAAGGTAGATTACCTCAAGCCTCACGGAGCACTCTATCACGACATGATGAATGATCCTGATATCTACTCAGCCATCGTCAGAATAGCAGCCCACTTCCATTTAGAACTGATGACCCCAGCCCTGCCAGACCTCAAGACTTACCTAGAAATAGCCTTAGTCCGAGAAGTCACCATTATCAGAGAAGCATTTGCCGACAGAGCCTACACCAAAGACGGCCAACTAGCTCCTCGCTCAAAAGCCAATTCCTTGTTCACCGACGCCGATAAAATCATCAACCAAGCCAGTGAACTCATCTCGTCTAACAGCCTCATCTGTGAAACAGGTGAACGCATCGAACTGCAAGCTGACACGATTTGTCTGCATGGCGACAATCCAGCTTCTGTCGTAGCAGCCAGCCCCATTCACCAACTATTACACTAAATGTATAGTCTAGATCATCTAACAGAAAACTCACTCGTTGTTCACTTTAGTAGTAAAATGGACATCAGCATCACTCTGCGTATCGCCACCATTGCGGAGCGAGTGCGCTCAGAATTAGGAGACCTGTTAGAAGTAGTGCCCTCATCTTGCTCACTCTATGTTGAATACGATATCCTAAAGACTGATCCTATTTTGTTAGAGTCCAGAATCAAAGGAATCATCGCCACAACCACTCAATCTGCATCCTCGTATAAAACAATCACTCTCCCCTGCTACTACGATCCCTCCGTCGCTCCAGATCTACTACGTCTCGCAGAGGAAAAACAACTCAGCATCGATGAAGTCATTCAGATTCACAGCAACACAGAATACACCGTATGTAGCACAGGCTTCGCTCCTGGCTTTGCCTATCTATCCAAGGTAGATCAACGTATCGCCACTCCTAGACTCAGCACTCCAAGATCCCGCATCCCAGCGGGAAGTGTAGGAATCGCAGATCAGCAAACAGCCGTCTACCCCAGCGCTAGCCCTGCTGGATGGAACATTATCGGCAACTGCCCTCTCACATTATTTGATATCAACGCCACCCCGATTAGCCCATTCACCATCGGAGATAAAGTTAAATTCACACCAATCACGAGAGATGAATTCATTGAACAAGGAGGACAGTTTGAATAGCCTCAAGATCATCCGTTCTGCTCAAGCTATGCAAATTCAGGATCTTGGCCGCTACAGTGTCGCACATCATGTGCATCAGCCAAGGTGGAGCTGCTGACATCCACGCTCACTGCTGGGCTAATCACATACTAGGCAACCCATCTCATTCTCCCACTCTAGAAATACTAGTCGGCAACACAGAAATACTCGCACTAGAAGACACCCACCTCTCTCTAACAGGTGCAGAAATGCATGCATCAATAGATGATAAAGTAATTCCAAACTGGTCATCATTCACGCTCAAGAAAGGTCAGCACTTAAAGCTCCGTTATGCCTCATCAGGACTACGTAGCTATCTAGCAATCAAAGGAGGATTCAAAGCCACATCAGTGCTAAATAGTGTCTCTACTGTCTTACGTAATGACATTGGATCTAATCTACAAGATGGCTCTACATTACATAACAATCTAACAGATTCATCCATTCACTACAAACGAGTCCCCTCAAAGTTCATCCCGAAATACAACTCAGAACTCACAATCAATGTCATCAGTGGGTCTCCTTCCGCTTTGTTTACTCAGACCTTCACAGTCTCACCTAATACTGACCGCACTGGAGTAAGGCTATTCACTGATACGCCACTCCCCTCTGGTTCAGGAATCATTTCCGAATCCAATCCCTTGGGAACAATTCAACTACCACCCGATGGAAACCCCATTATTTTACTCAACGATAGACAAACCCAAGGTGGCTATCAAAAGCTCGGCTACGTCACTAAAGTCGACTTAGCGAAAATAGCTCAAGC
The DNA here is from genome assembly GCA_937132085.1 of uncultured Rubritalea sp. Lineage (GTDB taxonomy): Bacteria > Verrucomicrobiota > Verrucomicrobiia > Verrucomicrobiales > Akkermansiaceae > Rubritalea. The sequence continues at coordinate 16,905 of CAKZNV010000183.1, forward strand.
TCGACCAGGAACAATACTAAGGTTCAAAAAAGCCTCTCTAACAGAAGCTAGAGAGGCTTGGATTAAGTTCCTTAAATTCTTTATCTAGCTCCAGCTACCCATGTTTCTGAGAGTCTCTAGACGTTCATCGATCTCAGCTCTATCTACAGCTTGCAGGCGATTCGTTGAAAATGCTTCACAAGTATAACTCGCTACTACAGATCCTCTCGCCATCGCCTTGCTGATGTCAGTGAAATCATACTCAGTCTTCTCTAAACTATCTAGGTAACCAGCCATACCTCCGAGGAAGGAATCACCTGCTCCCGTAGGGTCTACCAGCACACGTAGTGGCCATGCATGTAGTCTGAAAATCTTGCCATTAGGTCCGAACAATACAGCTCCGAATTCACCAAGTTTAATGATCACATACTCAGGGCCCTTACCTAACAGAATTTCACCAGCTAGGATTAGATTGTTTTCTTTAGTCAGATCACGAGCTTCAGATTCATTCAGCACGAGCACATTGATTTGCTCCAAAACCTTATGAAGATTATCAGCCGCAATCATGATCCAGAGATCCATCGTATCAGCGATGACAAATTTATTTTCAGCAGTGCATTGCGCAAGCATCTGCAGCTGATTTTCTGGTGACATATTCGCTAGCACTACTAGCTGAGAATCAGCAATCTCTTTAGGGATTTTCACTTCCCAGCCTTCGAGAACATTCAGAGCAACTGCATGGGTCTCGCGGTCATTCATGTTTTCCATATACTCGCCCGTCCAGGTAAATGACTCAGCTTCGCTTTTCTCAACACCTGTTAGAGTCACTCCATGACTCTCTAACATATCTAAATGTTGCTGTGGATAGTCATGCCCAATGATGCCAACTAGGTTCACTGTATCTGCATAGTAACTAGCGGCTAGCGATCCATAAGCAGCTGAACCACCTAGTAAATTTTTCTCTTCTGCGGTAGGTGTTTTCACATTATCTATCGCAATCGTTCCTCCTATAATAACTGACATATTTTTAGTTTATTGATCTGGTGTTAGTAAATTTTTAGCCTCGGCTGTAGCGGACTCTATCGACTCGCTAGTGAGTAGGTCAGACACGATGACAATCCTATTTGCCCCTGCCTGCGAAACACTCTGTATATTAGACCTAGTAATACCACCAATACAAAATACTGGAATTTCTCTGCCCACAGTCTCCTCCACATAGCGCACATTTTCCATACCGATCCCTGGTCTTCCTTTTTTAGTAGGAGTCGGGAAAAGTGGCCCAAATCCGATGTAATCAAATCCTTCTCTAAGTGCTAACTGAGCCTGCTCTACTGAATGTGTCGAACGACCTACTATCATCGTTTCACCTACGATCTCTCGCACAGCAATCAAAGTTCCATCATCCTGACCGATATGCACTCCGTCCGCTTTGACCATCGCAGCTATCACAGGAAAATCATTCACGATAAATGGCACTCTAGCAGCGTTACAGATTGGACAAATCTTTCTCGCCAGACTTTCTATCTCTGACTCATCTAGCCCCTTAGCTCTCAGTTGAATCACATCAGCACCACCACGAATCAATGACTCAGTCGCTGCCTCAACATTATCAGCTGTCACATAACCAAGATCCACAATGCCGTAAATCTTCGCATTCTCTAAACTCTCATTCATAGCTAATCCCTATCCACCGAGTATCTAAAAACGAGACAAAAATTAACTCAGACTAAAAAACCTCTATAAATTAGCGTCTTCTGCCCTTTAATACTTGCATTCATACGCGTAGAGCTTTATTTCCAGCTCAAGATTATGCAAGATACACCTACACCAATAGCTGAGATAGATCACGGACCATCCAAGCTAGACCAATTTCTAGAGAAATATCAGAAATCACTCATGATTTTTGCCTTCCTACTATTCTTAGGCATCCTCGCTTATGTATTCTTCATCAAATACGATGAAATGAAGGACAAAGAAGCTGGAGCAGCTCTCTCTGCAGCAACGACTGAGGAAGAATACACAGCAGTAATCGAGAAATACGGTGACCGCACAGCAGCTGGAACAGCAGCACTCGCTATCGCTGACCTAAGAACAACTGACAAAGACGCAATCGAAGCTCTTCAGTATTTTATCTCTACTTATAAAGATCACCCGAATATACCTAAAGCTGAGCTACAACTAGCTCTACGCCAGATCAACTCAGGCGCTACTGGTGATGCTACTACTACACTAGATAGCCTCATCTCTCGTGACCCAAATGGCTACCTAGTGCCAATGGCTAAAATTTCACTTGGTGACATTGCAGCTAAGGACAATGACAATGAGACAGCAAAAAAACTCTACACTGAAGCAAAAGAGATCAATCCTCAAACCAACGCGTTTGCTGACATCGCAGCGACTCGCCTAGTATTCCTTACAGCAAAGCTACCACAGCTTGTTGAAGCTCCTGTTGTTGCTCCTAAAAAAGAAGCGACTCCAGGTTTACCAAATGATCTACCATTCGGACCAAACGGAGTGAACGAGAAGAACATGCCTACTCCTCTCCCTATCGAAGGAGCTCCTGCTGATCCTCCAGCACCTCAAGACCCAGCAGTTGTCGATCCTACTCCAGCACCAGTTGACCCTGCTGCTCCACAAGATCCAGCAGTTGTCGACCCGAATCCAGCTCCAGTTGAGCCAGCTCCTACAGAGCAGCCATAATTTTCAGTATTTAACTTTCCAAATCTATACAATCAAGACCAGCTAAAATCTAACTTTCATTAAATAACATTTTAAAAGAAAGTTATTCACAACCAGCCACGTATAGATTATAAGAGATCAACAAATCAATAAGCAGATTTTTGTTTATTGTGAGATTTCCCCGATAGAAACATCCATCATTCATCAAAAAGACTAACCAATAACCAGAACCAACTACCGTGTCTGTATTCAAAAAATATATCAGCAATAACGAAGAGGAAACCAACAAAAACTCTTCATCATCTACACCAGCAGCTTCCACTCCAGCGGCTTCTGCCACTAAAAACGAGTCAGCATCTCAGCCAAGCAACACAAACAAGCCAACTCCTTCTTCTAAAGTAGCAGCTACTAATGGACGTAACGTTCTTAGCTCAGACGTAGAGATCAAAGGAAAAGTCAAGTTCACAAACGACCTCGTTGTTGACGGACTTATCGAAGGTGAAATCATCTCAGACGGATCACTCACAGTCGGTGAGAACGCTCGCATCAAAGCAGAGGTAAATACTCGTTCAGTAGTTATCTACGGTAAAGTGCACGGCAACATCAACGTAACTGACCACGTAGAGCTTAAGTCAAATGCTGAACTAGTAGGCGACATCAAGGCAGCAACTCTCTCAATCGAGGCAGGTGCTATCTTCGTAGGTAAGTCAACAGTTGGCGCTCCATCAGCTCAACCTTCTGCTACTAAGAAAGTAGAAAACAAGCCTAAGCAAGGCAAGCTAGCTACTGCTTAGTAATATCATCCTAAAGTCAATTTAGGACACCAATTTTAGAAAGCGGACATTAAAAATAATGTTCGCTTTTTTGTATCCAGATAAAGGTAGCGAATTGAATACACTCAATGTGTAAGACTACTTCTTTTGTAGTAGAATTCCACAGTTAGCCAATTCCTGCTCGACCTTCTTCTCGCTGACAGCACCTTTTGTCATCAGATTTGGAGCGAAATAGTTCACCCTCAATTCTTCGATTAGGTAAGCGCAGTTCATGAGATCTCCATCCCCTTTACGGCTCTGCCACTGCACTGCCCATGGATCTAGGTAATCTAACACTGCATCCATTTTCTCCAGATCCTTGATTATCGGGAACGACTTCAATCGCTTAATCCTTTCTAACATCGCTTGGAAATACACAGGGTATCTCTGCAATCCTGCCCAACCTACTTCAGACAAAAAACCGGCTCTCAATAACCATCTCTTCTGAATACGCAGATCATCCGCCACTTCTCCAAGATGCTTATCACTCGCATTCTTTTCTATAAAATTATCCACCTCACGATTTATCGAGATCACTTGCTCTAACAATCTACCGATCGTTTCAACATTTTCAAATAACTCACCGCGTCCAGCATCTGCCGTCTTATAAAAATCTTCAGCATTCCTAGGTAAATTTCGGCTAAAGACACCAGCTATACCAATGCGCAGAAGCTCAGCTTGGTTGATCCCCTTTTCACCTAAATGCGGTAAATAAAGCTTCAGCTCAGTCGATAAGGGAAGATTCTTAGAAACATATTTAGAATGATCTGCATGACGCTTTAAAAACAGTCTGACACAGCCAGACAGATGATTACGCTCTGACTCCCATTGAGTCAAAAACACACTCACTCCGACACTAGCTCCTTCATCTACTAGACCAGGAAATGCAAACTTACCTCTCACTTCTATAGATTCTGGTAGCATGCCACACTCCCAGTCATGTAATCCGCTCATCTCCCACTCAGCGCCTGACTCATCCTCAAATCTCTGATCGATCACACTCGCTAGCTTTTTACGCAGCGATTCTAGATCTTTGCCCATCGCCAGCTCTCCGCCATCATCATCGCAGACCCAGACCTTGGTCTGCATCTCCTCAGGCAGCTTAGACAGGTGGAACATCCTTTTATCGATCGATGCTCCTGTCTCTCTGCTCAGATAGTAACTCAGCACATCTAGATAAGATCCTTTACCAAAACCACGAGCTTCAGTGATGAAATTAGTAAACAGCTTAGCTCGCTCAGCAGCTGGGTTACACAGCACTCGTTGACCTTTCGGCAAGCCCTTGATCAGAAGAAATGTTCTTTCCTCTAGTGATCCACTCAGTCCCCACTCGATAACATCTTCACTCATCGCAGGTAACTGATCCACATGCACACCGAGCGTGATACCGTCATCCACTGCACCGTATTCTGTTTTATAATAAACGCTATATTCCTGCTCACCATCTTGCACCGAATCAGGATAGCCTTGCAGTTCTTCCTTTATCGATTCCACATCGTCATACATCACATCCTGTAATTCTAACAGAATGTCATCACCATGCTTCGTCTCCCACTTGTAAAATGCCTTCGCAGTATAAATTTCTTTAGGAATTCTAGTCTCGAAAAACTCGACGATTTTCTCTTCGCTCCATATTCCACCGACTCTACGCAGCTTTTGCTCAATCTCCAGCACCTTGCCACGAAATGAATCAACTCTACGTAAACATTTAGGTTTATTGTTAAGACCATTGCCTAACAGCCCTTCTCTAACAAAAATCGTCCACGATGCTTTAGGATCAACTCTACCAAAGTGAACATTCCTTCCATCGACAATTCTCAACGGACCAAACATGACCACCTCTTTAGCATAAACAGCCCCCTGCTTTCTATCCCATTTCGCTCCGTGATACCTGTATCTACAGAGATCAGGCACAACTTCCTCTAGCCACTTTGGATCAATTAAAGCCACTTTCCTAGCCCACAGCCTAGTGGTATCCACCATGTCGTAAGCTAGTATCCACTCTGGCTTCTTTTTACCAAACATTCCACTACCCGGGAAAATGGCGAATTCCTTAGCGCTCACTCCTTTATAAGCTCTATCCTCTTTGTCATACTTTCCTACCTGACGAGGCATCCCTACTAACAGAGCTTTATGAATCACCTCATTGCTCGCCCAGCTATTTATCTGACCCAGCTCAGAAGTTGGCTTTACGCCCTTTCCATGAGTCAGCCTAATATGCCTTAGCTCAGAAAGCAGGTTCCCCCACTCCATCACTCGGCGGAAATTTAGGAAACTACGTTTACAAAACTTTCTCAGCTTATTCCTCTGCCATCCACCACGCTTGCCTGTTTCCTTATACTCTGACAGCTCACTCCATAGATGAAGAAGCGAAACGAAATCTGACTCTTCATCGTCCCATCGCTTATGTTGAGCATCAGCTTCATTCTTTTTCTCCGCAGGCCTCTCCCTAGGATCCATGATGCTCAGACCACTCACGATGACTAACATCTCTTCATAGCAACCCACCCTAACAGACTCTAACAACATCCTCGCAAGCCTAGGCTCTATCGGAACATGTGCTATCTTCTTACCAATGTGACTCAGCTCATCTTCACCATCTAGAGCACCGATTTCTCTCAGCGTTCTGTAGCCTTCAGCGATATGCTTATCAGACGGTGGATCGAGAAATGGAAACTCTGTGATCTCTGGAAGGTGCAATGCCTTCATTCGCAAAATTACACCCGCTAAGGAACTACGCCTGATCTCAGGATCTGTGAAATCCTCTCTTTCCTCAAAATCATCTTCACTATAAAGCCTCACACAGACGCCTTCACAGATACGACCACATCGTCCCTGTCTCTGTCTCGCACTTGCTTGGCTGATCTTCTCAACCTGAAGTCTCTGCACCTGTCTACTAGGATTCCAGCGACTCACTCTAGCCACACCAGTATCCACCACATAGACAATACCTGGAATAGTCAGCGAGGTCTCAGCCACATTCGTAGCCAGCACCACTCTGCGTATTCTCTCCGAAGTAGAAAAAACTTTTTGCTGCTCAGCCATCCCCATCCTCGCAAACAGCGGTAGGATTTCAGTCTGAGCCATCCCTCTACCTTCCAGAACATCAGCACATTCTCGAATCTCACGTTCACCAGGCAAGAACACTAAGATATCCCCTAAATCACCACCACGAGCGATCTCTGAAACAGCTCTAGCCACATGTCGTGACATATCTTCTTCGCCATTATCCGGCAGATACTTGGTCTCTACAGGAAATGTCCGACCTTCAACATTGATCATCGGAGCTCCTTCAAAGAAGTCTGAGAACCCTCCCGCATCCAAAGTAGCAGAAGAGATGATCACACGTAAATCTTTACGCTTAGACAACAAGCGCTTCAAATAACCCAACAAGAAATCAATATTCAGACTACGCTCGTGTGCTTCATCAATGATGATAACACCGTATTCAGCAAGACTCACATCGCCCTGAGTTTCCGCTAGAAGAATACCATCAGTCATAAATTTCAGACTCGTGTCTTTCTTCGTCCTGTTCTCAAATCTCACCTGATAGCCGACTTCCTCGCCTAACACTACCAACATTTCTTCCGCCACTCGCTTCGCCACACTAGCTGCAGCTAACCTCCTCGGCTGAGTGCAACCCACTTTGATAGGCTTATCTAAATTCAGTTCAGACAGATATTCGAGCGCCATTTTAGGCAGCTGAGTTGTTTTACCACTACCAGTTGCACCCACCACGACTACCACCTGGTTTTCACGTAAAGCATCTAGGATTTCCTCTCTAGCTCCACTTACCGGTAAATCTGGGTATTTTAATCTGTAACCACCTTGCTCCATACTAATTGACGACTTTAAATAAAATTATTTGCTTCCCGATAGAACTACCCATAACGTAACGTAAGTAAAGACTAACAAACAACAATACAAATAATGGAATCAAACAACCGACGTAGTTTTCTCAAAACAATGACAGCAGCAGGTGCAGGCATTGCAGCTCTTAGCAATGTTTCACAAGCTGCTGACAGACCAAAAGGCGCTAAATATATGGGTGGCTTTATTGCCCCTAAATTAGATAAAGTCAGAATCGCTATCATTGGTTGTGGAGCTCGTGGAGGCACTCACTATCATCACCTCTCAGCGATCGCTAACACAGAAATCGTCGGCATTTGTGATCTCCATAAGGGTCGTGCTGAAAACGCTAAAAAGAGAGTTCTTAAGAATGATGCTACCCGTCACGCAAATGTAAAAGTTTACGCTGGCGATAAAGACATCTACAAGAAAATGCTCGCTGAGCTAAAGCCAGATCTCGTATACGTAATCACACCATGGGAGCTTCATGCACCAATGGCTATCGACGCTATGGAAGCTGGAGCACACGTTTGTGTAGAAGTTCCACTCTGCCTCACAGTAGAAGAAGCATGGCAGATCGTTAATGTGTCTGAGAAGACTCAGAAGCACTGCATGATGCTTGAGAACGTAAACTACGGTAGAGATGAACTCCTGTTCCTCAACATGTGCCGTAGAGGTGTATTCGGTGAGCTTCTTCACGGAGAAGCAGCCTACATCCACGAGCTCAGAAACCAGATGAATGATAATAACTCCACAGGATCATGGAGAACCTATCACTATGCTAACAGAAACGGTAACCTCTACCCTACTCACGGCCTAGGACCAGTAGCTCAATACATGAACCTCTGCCGCACAGATGACAACTTCGGTCGTATCACATCATTCTCTACACCTGCTAGAGGCCGAGCTCTCTATGCTAAGAAGCACTTCGCTCCTGACCACAAGTGGAACAAGCTTGAGTTTAAAGGCGGAGACCTCAGCACATCAATCATCAAGACTACAATGGGCAAGACCATCATGTGTCAGTGGGATGAGACATCACCACGTCCATACTCACGTCACAACATGATCCAAGGCACCAAAGGTATCGGCAACGGTTTCCCTACACGTATCGCTCTTGACTACAGCAAAGGAGAACTTCCTGAAGCAGTATTCACAGCTCTTGCTGGAGACAAAGATCACACTAACTTCCATGGCTGGACACAGGGCGACAAGCTCAAGGCAGTCTACGCTGAATATGATCACCCTCTCTACACCCGTATGAAAGCTGACGCAGCGAAAATGGGCGGACACGGTGGAATGGATTTCATCATGAACTTCCGTGTTATCGAAGCTCTCAGAGAAGGCCAGCCACTCGACCAAAACCTCTACGAAGGTATCCAATGGTCAGTAGTAGGACCACTTTCAGAAGCATCAGTCGCTCAGGACGGAGCATCAGTAGCATTCCCAGACTTCACTCGTGGAAACTGGAAAACTACTCCTCCACTACCAATCATCGACTAATTAATCTGATACGGCTCAGGCCAAATTAAGATAAACCAAATTTACCAAGCCTAGTTCAGAAAATGAGCTAGGCTTTTTTGTGTCTACACACTTAGGTAGTCTTATCTCCTGATAGGATTACGATTGTGAACAGTAGCCGTGACATTACGCCAGATTGCTCGACCACCTGCTGAGCCAGTAGTGTCACCAAACAGCATAAGATTAGCAAACGGATCATTCCCCACTCGCCCCCAAGGCACGGTAAGGACAGGTTTTTCATTTCCATCGATATACACCTTCATCCAGTTACCTTCTCCTACCACACGGTAGTGATGCCAATCGTCCGTTGTATCTAACTTATGAGTTTTGTAGGAAGGAAAAGTCATGATCTTATCTTCATGGAAAAACAGCCCCCCTTTCATCTTGTCATCAGTCAACAGCATCCCAACACCACTAATATTTGAAGGCTTACCCGAACGCTTCAATACTTTAAGATCAAAGCTCAATGTAAGTCTGTGTGTAGCATTCTTAGATTGATGAGCACGACAAAATATAACTGACTCCTGCGCCTTCTTAGTGGAATCGATTTCGACCTGCTTACCTTTGACTTGCCGCTGCGCCCAGTCCTTTCCTTTCCCTGTGTAACCGAGCTGCGCAATCCAGTCTTTGTTCTTCAATCCCGCTTTGCTAAATACAGAAACATCTATAGGTAGTAGTGCTTCAGCCTTTTCAGCTAACTTACCGAGCACCCCCAGTCTCGCCAGACTCTCAGGACTAGTTTCCTTCTTAAGATGTTCCTTTATCAGCTTAGACATTTTACGAGGCTCAGTTTTCACCATCTCTTCAAGTCTAGCATGAGCAGCAACTCGTTCTGGAAAGGACTCAGCAGATAGCTGGGAAACCAACGGAGCTATCCCTGCGTCCTTAACTACCTTAGGACAAGGAATCAGGATAAGAGCCGACAGAATAAAAAGCATCCCACAACTAACTCTCAATCTATAGTTATTAAAAATAATCACAACTAACACTGTATCAAACCGCAACCATGACACAAGATGTTTATACTGAGTCACTTTACATATAAAAACTAAATTCTAGGTAACCCTCACCATCATGCTGTCAGCTCTGTGTCTCTCGATTTGAATTTCATTATCTGGTTTCGATGCTTTCCATTGCAAAAACGAAGCATATAGTGCCCCCGAATGAAGACACTATTATCATATGCCCTTTTACTTGGCTTGACCTCGTTTGGCAACGCAGAGCAGGCACAGCCTGAGAAAGCAGAAACACCAACTAAGCCAATTGAAGTCACCGAACTCACCCAGGTTGAGTTTGAGGTAAAGGTGGCAAACTTACTAAAGACTAATGCTCTAACTAAAGAGAAAGTCCTAGAGCTATACTCTCTAGCTAAGAAGTATCCTAAGGCTAAAGGAGCCGCGTATGTCAGCTTCCAAAACTATCATTACGAACATAACCCGAAAAAGAAACAAGAGAAGCTGACCTACTTTATGAGTCAGTATATCGATAGTGACCAGATAAACTATATACTTTATTCTTTGATTCAGAGCTATTCTAATGAAGTGCCAAAGTTGATGCACTTGGTGATGCTAGGGTCTAACAAAAAGGAAAACCGTCATGCCGCTGCTTTTGCTTTAGCAAGCTGGAAGCATCGTATGATGAGAATGATTGTGACCCACCCTAATGTGGTTAAATTTCAAACGGCCGAACTCATTTCAATGTATAATTCAATTATCGACACCCCCGGAATGAACGAACGTATTTTGAAAAAATCAAAGGCGGCTCTTTATATGCTAGAGACCTTCTCAATTGGCTGTGAAGCTCCTGAAATCATCGGCACAGATCATGAGGACAAAGAATTCAAACTCAGTGACTACCGAGGAAAGGTGGTGCTAGTTGATTTTTGGGCTGATTGGTGAGGACCTTGTAAAGCTATGCTTCCTCACGAGCGGTCGCTCGTGAAGGAACTAGGTAATGACTTTGCCATCGTAGGAATCAATGACGACTCTAAGGAAAAGTTAGTCGAAATGGTCAATGACGGAACAACTACCTGGAGGAACTTCACCAACAAACAAAAGAATGGTAAAATTTCTGACCAATGGGGAGTCAGAGGTTGGCCCACTATCTACTTGCTAGATCAGAAAGGAATCATCCGCTATAAAGGAGTCAGAGGAGAAGAGCTAGAAAATGCAGTTAAGGAACTTATTGCTCAAGGTCAGAACATTGAAAAATAACGAACAACGTCGTCGCAAACGGGCTAATTCACCTGTCTTTTTTCATCTCAGTTCTCACTTCTTTCCAAACCATCTACCAATCAACTTTTTAAAGATACCTTCTTCTTGAGATCTTTTCTGAGGCTGTGGTGTAGTTGAGTTTTTCTCAAGAACGATGGCAGCTTTCGTCTGGAACCTTATTTCGTGCTGGTATCCATACTGAGTTGCCAGAGATTCCATCTGCTTAAGCATAGGCATAAAGCGCCCACGGTCGACCATCGATAAAAATCTTCCGTAACCAAGTGCTCTAGCTAATAATCGTTCCGTTTTACCATCCCAGCTAGCGCCCTGTAGCCCTTTCTTACTCAAATGATGAAGCAGTGCTCGGTATTTGCGAACTTTCTTGCGGCACACCGAAACCTTATCATTCACCACCACACCAGTCACCTCTTGGTGTTGCCCCTTGTGCATAATACGGAGCTTATCTGGATGAAGCGTAAATCCCTCTTCAGAAATCACTTTTTTTACCTGCCAGAGTAGTTTTGAGCGATTCTCTTTAGACTCACCTTTAGCTGAAAAAGTCATATCGTCAGCATAACGAGTGTAATTAAAACCATGCTTCTTAGCAATTCCTGTCAGTCTTGCATCCAGTCTTCTGCAGATCAGATTAGTGATCGAGGGACTAGTCGGCGCCCCCTGTGGCAGACAGCGTTCACCATCAGCAATGTGCCAGCTCTCACCATCGATACTAGCCTCAGTTGTTGGCTGCTCAGTGCAGATGAGAGCCAAGATAGTAGCGATACCATGCGAGTATCCTAGCTCTCGAAATGCTCCTATGACTCGTGGAAAATTCAAGCTAGGGAAAAAGTCTTTGAGGTCGAGATTCATCACCACATCACACCCCACATGTGGACCAGCATTAGAGACAATAGATTTCTTCATCAAAAACCCATGCGCTGCCGAGTGTGATTCGACTTGATTTAATAGCTGCAGATAAATCTTCAATTGAGCCTGCTTAAGGCTAGGCATAGGAGCTGAAATCTGACGATACCCTCCAGTCTTTTTAGGCATCAGGAAGCGCTTATAGTGATTCACTTTAGACACCTTCCTAGCGTAGCTGAGAAATTTCAATCCTCCTAAACTTACACTTAAAAACTCAGCGAGCTTCAAATGATCTTTGAAATCTGGCAGTCCATACTTCTCTAGCTTCTCTGAATTGCTTTCCAGTTTTGATAAATGATACGACACCTCAGGTCCGAGATAAAAGATCTCCTCAGCTTTTCGCTTCTCCCACTCCGCAGCACGTTGTTTTCTATCGTTTTCACGCTGGACCTTCAGCTCTGCCTGCCTCTTCCTAGACTCCTCCATACGGATACGGTGGATCTCTTTGAGAGCTTCTTCCTTAGAACTAAAGATCCGCTGCTGTTTCATCAGCTTAGCTAGTTCCTTACGGATCTCTCCTTTGCGTTTTATTAAATCCGCAGGAGCGTCATGAGCTGTATCATTCTTCCAGAATCCAAGACGGATCATCTCATCCAGCACCACTTCGTCACGTGATGATTGGCGGATCTGGTCATAAAGATCTTGGCGGCTGGCTGGTCTAGACATCGGTTAGATATGAGAACTACACAAATGGTATAAGAAAATCAGTGGCAGAGGAGGCGTCTTCGTGCAGAACCTAAGACTAGAAGGCTCAACTCCAGCGCAGACGTGCTATATGCGCTAGTTTGCTTCAGAGAAGCCACCCAGAAACTAGCGCATATAGCATGTCTGCGCACAGTTAAGAGTCGGCTAGTGAAGCATTGCAAGGCTGTATGCATGAACGGCGAAACGCCGTTCGGTTGGCAAGTGCAGCCTCTGCCACTGATGTAAATTAGAGATTAGTGTATTTTCGTTAGTTGAGAAGTGTTAAAATAAAAATTTAAGTGATTTCAGTTTAGTCTGAGCGTCCGCCATCCGTGCTGCTAAGATATGTGCACAGGGGCCCTTCATGAGTTTGTTTTGAGTGTAGAAATTACAGTTACAGATTGCTTCGACCATCCTCTCGTCAGTATCGATCTTTAATCTAACAGCATGCACTCGCTTGCCTTCTTTGACAGTAGAGGTGAGGACTTTCATCTCTCCTTCTAGCTTGGATGCTACATCCACATTTCCTTGATCCACGAGTCGCTGAGCGTCTTGCTCGCGATCATTGGTATAGCGTAATTTATCCATAGGCAGAGGATCAGCTGCTAGCTCTCTACTACGCCAAAGCTTATTCCCTCCGTCATAGATCACCCTACCCTCTTGTGTCGCTATCCCTAACGCCCCGAGGACAATGCTTTTTTCCATACCAAGAGACTTCGCAATTGCCTCAGCAGTAGCTGACCAAGTCCTACGTAATTCTGAAATCACCATGCTTACTTGTTCTGTAGAAACTTCAGCTCGCGGAGCTAATAAATCAAAATTTCCAGCTCTTGACCAATCATTCGCTGTCCAGCCGGAGAGGCCTAGCGTGAACTCCATATCACCCATGTCCACTCTCCAGAAACTAGGCATTCCATTTCCTAACAGACTCACATGAACCATTCGAGCTACTGGGATCAGCCTCTCTAGGCTAGATAATCTACGCCTACCCCACAGTCTGATAGTCTGCTCAGAGTCCCCTAGATACACAGATCTGGAGCAGTTGATTTTATGTCCCCAAGGATCGACCTCAATAACTACTGGTTGCCCAGGCTTCAGATGGAAACGCAATGACCGTGGCCCATGCTTCTCTTTTTTCCTCCGTAAATGGAATAAGATGTTATGCAAATCCACTGGATGCAGTTGGATCTCTGCAGCAGACATCGTCTGAGCAGCGCTGACCTGTAAAAAACCACGCACCCAGGTATCAGGTAAATCAATTTTTACCTCTCGGTGGCTTTCATCCTGACCTGTCTCTATAGAAAAACCCTCGGGATCGATCGTTAGAAATGTGTCTTTGTAAGTGCGTATCTTTTGAAACTCATCATACAGAGCAGCCGAGTAGTCCACATTAGTCGTCCCACAAGAGAAATCCCCCAGCGAATCAAACACATTATGGCTACAGGCTAATCTCCCATACGATGATTCATCCACGCTGAAGCATTCAAATGCGATCTCATCTGGGTGAATCGTAATCACAGGATCTAACACATACCACCAGTCACGATTTGCAGTGTAGAGGTATTGATAATACTTGTTTCTAGCTTGGTAAAAGGGCTGAAGATGCTGAAGCTCCGTTTGCTGGATCGATCTCATTTCAGAGTTGAGCTTTTCGATTTCCTGCTGATTAGCAGATTGCTTGCTCATGAACTCTACCAGCCAGCCCTCTTCTTGTGACTTGAGCCAGTCTTGATATTCTGTGGAACTCCTCGGTGTGTAGTTCAGATCCGAAATCACAATGTCATGCAGAGCTGAAATCGCCTCACGATACGGAAGCTTCTTGTTCAGCTTGCCATGAAACCATGCGGGATCGCGGCGAGCATCTGGCACGAACTTCATCTCAGTCTTACCACCCCCGTTCGAGACCTTAGAATGGCCACGGTATTTGTATTCAAAAATCATACTCGCACCTCCCTTTTTTCAACAGCTAAAACCTTCAACTTAGCCACTTGATTTGGCCAATCTTTCTGAACCATGAAAATAGCCTCCAAGTAGGCAGCCTTGTCGCCTATCGCACAAGTCACAACGTAATCATTCCATAAATTTAATGCCAAGGCAGCCACTCGCTCATCTTTTTTAGCCTCGATTTTGAGGAATCCGAGCACACGATCCTTAGCCACTCTACCCGCACTAACAGCTCCCATCACTGTGCGGAAATAGAACTCTAGATTCAAAATGATTTCTGGTTGATCGCTTGCGGTCTGCTTTAGGAAATGAGTCGCAAATTGTTGCATCTCACGTGTCGGGTGCTGGCTCAGCTTCATCATGTAGACCTCGCCATCTTCCTCTCTAAACCGCTTCGTGATCATTTCCCGGCCAAAGTCTTGCACGCTTGGCTTCACACTATCACAGAGATCTACTAATGCTTCAACAGTCCAACGCTCTTCAGGAACACGATTGCGTAGAAACTCCATGCCGAACTCCCTCACCTCAGTCCACTCCGACTCCACTAGCGGCCGAGTCTCAGATAGCTGTATCAGCAGTCTCTCTGGATTCTCATCCAGATGCCCTAGTATCGCCTCTCTTAGTTTAAAGTGAGGATGATTCACCCATTCTACAAGTTGTAGTAGAGCCTCATTCTGAAGCTCTGTCTCTTCTTCTAGTAAATAGAATCCCAAAACATGAGCTGCCGAGTATTTAGACTTCAGCATTCTTCGGAATGAATCATCTGGAATCACTTTTAGTGAGCTGCCCAATGGTCCCAAAAGAATAGCCAACACGTCGTCATGAATACCTTCTGAAGTTTCCTTTCGTAGCACTGCAGAGTAAAGAGACATTACCATATCTTGACCGAAGCTCTGCTGAGCCTTCACTAGTCTCTCCAGAACTACTAGAATCCCCTTGCGGAGTTCTCTTGATTTAGAAGTGCAGCAGCTAGCGATGAGATCCGCCTGATCCACTAATTGAGCATCGCTAAACGACTCTAACAACAGCATGCCTTGTTCGCGAATAATTGAAGAATCAGACTCAATAGCCTCGACCACTACTTGCTCAGGAACTGGCTTTCCAGCCCTAGCGTATTCACCATAGCAATATAGAGCAAACCACATAGACTGTTCATCTTCAGAAGCTAATAAACGTGTCAACTCAGACTCACACACCACTGTCGCTGAGTTTTCTAGCTTAAGTAATTTCAATGATTCTATCGCCAACTCTGCCGATACTTCTACAGCCTCTTTAGCTGGCAACAACCTCGCCAATTCACTAAAGATATTAGGAACTGACTTACCGAGAAATAGTCCGCGTAGCCTTTCGTGGATGTTCTTTTCACCGCTTAAGAAAATAGCAGCCAAAAACGCAGGATGCATCAGAGATAAATCAATCACCTCAGTAAGTAATTTAAAGCCAAGCTCACTAGCTTCCTCTAAATCACAAAGGATCAGAGCCTCTAGCAGCTCGAAATCTGGTTTACCTGCGTCCCATATCGCCTCTACTAACTCTAAGCCCAATCGCTTAGTGCCAGAGAATGATGAACGAATAAATGCCACGATATCCTCAGCATTCGCCTCACTGACAAAACTTGGATTTGCCTGCCACACAGCATTAGCAAAGACATGCACTTCCTCTAATTTAGCATACTTGAGTAGATGAATAATCGCATCTGGCGCCTGATCCCAGAACTCTGGAAATGGCTCTTCCCTTAACCCAACTACATCTCCCTCAGAAGACTCTGTTCCCGAGTATTGCCAGTTTAAACTCTGTGAGACTGTCAACCTCGTCGATTCACCTCTCATCAGCCATGTCAGGCAATAGATATTTCCATAGCGTGGAGCATGTTTAAATACATGGTTATAACTGCTTCCATCGTATTCATAAGAGCTGTATCGTTGTGCTGGATTGATAGGCGTATTCTCAGTCGCTGAAGCTAACACTCCAGTTGCCATAGTGATGTATCCACCTATATTCCCATCAGTCCCCAGCGCTGTGAAATTTCTAACAGAGCGAGCTTTAAAGTATTTCTTTGTAGCACGAGAAAACACTCCTTTTTTCAGTTCTTTATAGCTACTACCTACTATAGTCCATGTTGTAACGAGCTTACACTTTTCGTATTCTAGTCGACTCACGAGAGCACCATACATCTGCCCATCAAACCTAGCTTCACTGAGCTTGTAGAGTAGCCGCATCAGACGAAACGAACCTTCTGCTATCTCTACAGATGCAGCAAAATCTACCAAAGCCTCTCGAATCTCGCTATCCTTCAAGCCCATGAGATAGAGAATCTCAATGTCCACGACAGATTGCTCATTTTTGTAAAATTGTTCAGATTTAAGGTAATCACTAAACTCTTCAGACTCAAGACTGTCTCGAGTCTCCTGCGAAAGACTATCTGACTGCTCTGTGATAAACTTCTGCCTATCAGGCTCTTTCATACAGAGCATCCGAGCATCACGGATCATCCTGCTCACCGCTGGACTCTTTGCTAGAGGCTCTAGTTTGTCTAGAATCGCCGCACTCCTGTCGCTTTCCTCAGCTATATTCGCAATAGCCCAAGCCACTGCATATTGTTCTAGTTTGTCTAAATCTGTAGAAATTTGCCTAGCGATCAATGGCAAGGCATCCTTAATTCTCAGCTGTCCAGCCCTCCAGATCACACGTGCTAGTGGCCACTCCGTTTTAGAAACTATTGGCAGCCATTGAGTCAGTCTATTCAGAATTGCTCGCTGCTGTTCTGGTGACCCTAGTGAGTCAGGATCTTGCGTATCGTCATCTAGTGTCACAGCTTCTTCAACGCTTGATTCAACCGAAGTAACAATACCCGATTGATTTGCATATCCTTTCTTCGTTTTCTCAGCGACTAGTTTCTCATATATCAACTCTGCCGCCTTAAGATCGACAGGAAATATCGTTTTTGTCCCCTCTCTCAATCTATTACCAAATCGACCATAACGAAAATTCACCACGTATTCGTCTTCAGCAGATAAAATCAAATCTACTTCATAAACCTTGTCAGATTTGCCCTCCGTAAATCGAAGTTTAGCCTGTTTTAAAATACGCACATCTATTCAATATTGAAAACATCAACACAGCGCAAGATCATTTTGTTAGAATAGAGTTGCAACCCACTATAATAACAGAAAAATTAATCATCCAGATAGGACATCTCGGCTTTCTTTAGATCTTTGGCGCCAGCACTTCTTAACTCTGAATATCTGTTCATCTGCGGACAGTCTGGCCCTTCTACAGCCACTGCAGAACTGAGCTATCACTGAGCTGATAAAACCTATTACCTATTACGTGTATACACACTCGCACAAAAAAAATTAAGTGGCTCCCCTTATTTACCTTTAGAAGTGATCATCATAAGTTCTCTCATTATGAAAACTACACCTCGATTCCTTTTTTCAACGCTCATCGCTACAGGCATCGCTCTCTTTTCTCTACCTGCTTTTTCAGCGGAACCTAAGCCCAACGTTCTATTCATCTGCATTGACGACCTAGTTCCTACTCTTGGTTGCTATGGCGACGAATACGCTCAAACCCCAAATATCGACGCCGTTGCAGCCCTAGGCACAACCTTTCTTAATCACCACTGTCAATGGCCAGTCTGTGGACCTTCTCGCGTTGCTCTCTCCTCGGGTCTAATGCCAGAGGAAACTGGCGTTATGGGATTTCGACCGATGCGCGCTCTGCTCCCTGACATCATCACTCTCCCTCAGCACTTCCGTGATTCTGGTTACGAAACTGCCGCTGCTGGTAAATTCCACGATAAACGCACCGTTGGCACCATCGTAGATCCCGACTCTCCGACCACCGGTGGATCATCCACAGATGACCTTCTTTCATGGTCGCTCCCTTATACCTCTGGAGGTTCTGGCTACACTCCTCCCACTGCTACATCTGGGAAAAAATATGCCACTAATTCAAACACACTCGCTACTGATCCAACTGACGATCTACTCTACACTGACGGGAAGATCCTCACCGCTGGACTCAGTCTCATTGACCAAGTAGCCGAAGGGACTAAGCCTTTCTTCGTCAGCGTTGGCTTTAAAAAACCTCACCTTCCCTTCGTAGCGCCCAAAACCTACTGGGATCTCTACAATGCTGCAAATGCTCCCATTGCTGCCTACCAGCAACTCCCTATCAATGCCACCACCTACAATGCTGCCACCCTCGGCGACAACGGTGAACTCCGTGGCTATGAACCCTACGCTACTAACTACATCAGCGACACTACTGTAACGCCTACTACAGCTGAGAAACTCGATCTCATTCATGGCTACTACGCCAGCACCTCGTTTGTTGACAGCCTTGTCGGACAACTCACAGCTAAACTCGCGGCTACTGCCGACCCCGTCCAAACTGGTAAAATGATGAGCGAAACGACCATCATCGTTATCTGGGGTGACCATGGGTTTGCCCTCGGTCAGCACGGTAAATGGGCTAAGCACACTATTATGCAACAGTCATCCTCATGCCCTCTCATCATCTTTGATCCTCGCACACCTACTACTGGAGCGACTACTAATTCACCTGCTCAGACAGTCGATATCTATCCCACACTCTGCCATCTAGCTCAGCTCTCTATCCCGACCCAGCCCCAAGACGAAACGACCACCACTGGTCGACCACTCTCTGGACGTTCACTCGTTTCCGTCATCAATGACCCCACTAGTAAAGTTGCTCAGGGAGCTATCACCCAAATCAGTAGAAACGGAGGTCTCGGCTACGCTTACCGCACCGAGAAATATCGCTACATCGAATGGGTTAATGGCTCCGGAGTCGTCATCGGCTCCGAACTCTACGACTATACTCTCGACCCCAATGAAACTGCCGCTGTTTACCGCACCGACACCAACGACTCAGCTAATAACATCACAGACGCTGACTACGAAACAATCGCCTACGGCCTCTCCCGCTCCCTCCGTGCTGAGGTATCCAGCCAAGGCTCCGCTCGTTTCTGGGACTCAGATACTGATACTTATTCCAGTGGTCCCAACCGTCTCCAAAGCTCCACACCTCTACTGACTTTCGAAACTATTCAACAAAGCTTTGTCCACTCACTACGCCTAGATCCACTCACCAGTGACACAGCTGTCCTTAGTTGGTCCGCTATTGGAAATTCCACGTATAAAGTCACTAAAAACACCGACCTCTCCAGCACTTGGAATTTACACCAAGATTCTCTCAGCACCAACGAACTTACGATCAACAGCACTCTCGCCAAAGAATTTTTCCGAGTGCAACTATCTGATAACGATCGCCCAGTCTTCAGCTCTGACCCTATAGTCAAAGCCGATGCCGCCTCTGGATCGGCATACAGCGGAAACATTGCCAGCGATGCCTCTGACCCTAACGCCGGAGACACGATCACCTTCAGTAAAGTGAGCGGTCCCGCTTGGCTCAGTGTCGCCAGTGATGGCACCCTCAGTGGCACCCCCGCTGTTAGTGACGAATCCCCTAACTATTTTACCGTAAGAGCCACAGATAACCATGGAGCATCTTCAGACGCGGTCCTTCACATCAATGTGACTTCTACCGCCGTAGCGACTGTCACTACCAATTTCACCTCCACGCATGATACCTATGCGAAACAGTCATCTCCCACTACTAACTATGGAACGTCTGGGCAAATGCAGCTACGAGAAGATGGTGCCTCCAACTTCGCTCGTGTCGGTTTCGTTCAATTCAATGTCACTGCCACCACGAATATAAGCTCTGCTAAACTCTACCTCTACTCAGATGACGAAAGCGATACGGTCAATGCTCACCTAACAACGAACGGATGGACTGAAACAAACCTTAATTGGTCAAATAAACCTGAAACAGGAGCTCTCGCTGGGTCCGCCACAGCCACCGCTGGAGCATGGTTTTCTATCGACGTGACAGCCAGCGTCACCGCCAACGGCACCTATTCCTTCGTTATTGATGAACAAGGCGATACCTCCGGGAAACTAGGCACTACTAACAGTAACTTCGCACCCTACCTCAAAATCATCCACGAATAGCGGATGCAGCCTAAGCTAGCAATAAACTCACCATTCACTAAGCCATCGTTTAGGCTCATTAGAAAGTTAATCCCGATTACGATTCACCTATACGCCTAAGAAATAACTAACCACCCAGATAGGACATCTCGGCTTTCTTTAGGTCTTTGGTGCCAGCACTTCTGAGTTCTGAATATCTATCAGAACGTTTCAGCCAGAGATCTCTAAGATTCTCTGTTAGATCAATCATCTGATCTTCATCTCTAAGGATTGGCTTTACATCAAAGCCTTGGCTAGCAAATAAGCAGGTGAATATCTGTCCATCCGCAGACAGTCTGGCTCTATTACAGCCACTGCAGAATGGTGCTGTCACTGAGCTGATAAAACCGACCTCAAATCCCTCTTCGCCTTCTATGTGATATCGAGTCGCAGTTTCCCCTGCTTTTCCAGCCTTCTTCACTAGCGGCAGTGTTGCTTGCAATCTCTCTAACAGAACCTTCGATGGCACAACTTCATCCAGCTTCCATCCGTTGACATTTCCCGTGTCCATGTATTCGATAAAGCGAACTGGGATGCCACGTTCTCTTGCGAACTGAACTAGACTTTCGACATCTCCATCGTTGACGCCCTTCTTGATTACCGCATTGATTTTAACGCCTAGCCCAACCGCCAAAGCCGCATCTATCCCAGCAACTACCTTTGCAGGCTTCGCTCCTACACCATTCATCTGAGCAAACACCTCATCATCTAGAGAGTCTAAAGAGACTGTGACTCTATTCAATCCATTGTCTTTAAGATCAGCTGCGAACTTATCTAGCAAGGCCGCATTCGTGGTCATGGCTATGTCCTCAACACCCTCAATCTGAGCTAACATCTTCACTAGCTCAGGCAATTCTTTTCTGAGGAGCGGCTCACCACCAGTCAGGCGGAGTTTTGTCACTCCTAACTCCACGGCACTCTCAGCCACTCTAACAATTTCACCAAAACGTAAAATCTCTTTCTTAGGCAGAAAGGCATAGTTAGCCCCAAACACCTCGACTGGCATACAGTAACGGCAACGGAAATTACACCGATCCGTGACTGATATGCGCAGGTCATTTAATGGCCTTTGGAGATGATCTAGGGGCTTCAAGAGTCTATTCCAGATTAGTTAATCTCAGTCACTGACCATGGAAGCTCTTCGCCTGCATGCATCGGCACCACATGTTGACCAAAGCCTTCGTAGGCGGCAGGAACTTGAGATGGAGTCTTCTTCAGTGTGACTTTTTTCTCAAGAGGAGTCAGTCCATAGAGGCGCTGAGCATTTCCAGAGATAAAGTTCTGTAAGTTGTCTAGCTTGCCGTGATCATCGAATAACTGCGCCAATCTAGGCAGAGCTAGAGGAGCGGTGAATACACCAGCAGCACAGCCACAGCATTCCTTCTTGCTCAGCGGATGCGGAGCACTATCACTACCAAACATCAAACTAGGGTTAGCAGCTAAAGCAGCCTGAAGCAGAGCTTCTCTATCCTCTGGACGCTTAGCAATAGGCTTACAGAAAAGATGCGGATTGAGTAATCCACCAGCCACATCATCGAGTGTGATGATAAGGTGCTGAAGAGTCACCGTCGCTCTGAGATTCTCATAGCGCCCCATCAGATCCACAGCGTCTGCCGTAGTGATGTGTTCCATCGTGATCTGTAGTTTAGGAAACTTCTTCGCTAGGTATTCATAGCTCGCAAGAAATTCCTTCTCTCTATCCATTACAAATCCATGTGTCTCACCATGAACCATGAGCGGAATTTCCATCTCTTCCATCATCTTGAAGACAGGTTCCACTGCATCGATGGCTTTCACACCCGCTTCACTATTCGTCGTCGCACCAGCTGGGTAGAGCTTGATCCCTATCATGTGTTCCTTCGCAGCAGCTAGTTCAGCTTCTGTGTAATCTCTGAAAAACATCGCCATGTAAGGCGTAAATTTATGCTCACCTTGAGCAGCAGTGATGCGCTCTTTATAGGCATGCAAACTGTCCAGATTATCCACAGGCGGCACTAGGTTTGGCATAATGACAGCGCCGGCAAATGTCTCAGCAGTCAGTGGAGCTACGAGCTTCAGCATCTCCTCATCACGGAGGTGCAAGTGCATGTCTAAAGGTGATTGAATCGTAATTTCTTTCATTAGTTTAGTCTCCCTTCGTCAGCATCAATAAAGTCAAAGAAGCTTGCGATGTCGTCTCTGTTGCCAAATCCAGCCTCTATTTTTCTCTTCTCTAAAATTTCTGCTAAATCATCAGCATAGCCACGATTTCTCATGTAGCTCAGCCACCAATCTATCCCAGGAGACTCTAGCTTAGCACCTTGATCCTTCGCCCACTGCAGAGCCTCTTCATCGCTAGCACCATCACGGACTACTTTTACTAGTTCCGTGTATTCCACAGTGAGGAATTGGCAGATCCATAGATCAAACCCTCCACCTAAGTTAGACTGATAGTCTGCATGCAGCTCACCATCACGCTCTAATCTGATCTTGTGGCACATTCTCGCAAAGTAGGGAATTCCCTCTATCTCGTCCTTTGGACTTACTGGATAAATAATCTCTTCTGACATGCCTCCATACTGAATTTTATCAGCTCTAGGTCAAGCCCACCAAGCAACATAATTCAGAAAAATAAAGAAATACATCTCTCCTCTAGCAGTTTTTTTATACCCTTCATGCATCTGTCTGGACAATCTCCCCTCTGGCACCTTTACTCATGCCAGCTATGAAAGACGCTCCTATCATCACCACAGGCACTATCATCGAGAGACGCGATGAACGCACATTCTACGTAAGACTCAAGAATGGCAAACGTATCCTAGGCCACACTCAGCTAAAACTCGCTCACATCCGTGACGAGCTCAAAGACGGCTACACAGTGACCCTAGAAATGACTCCGTTCGATTTCGAAAAAGGACGAATCGTGGAATATTCAGTGAGCTAATACCTCCCACGCTAGTATGCATATTATCTTAGGCACAGCGGGTCATATCGACCACGGTAAATCTTCACTCATCAAGGCTCTCACTGGCATCGACCCAGACCGCCTTCCAGAGGAGAAAAAACGTGGCGTCACCATTGAGCTTGGATTCGCACACCTCACACTAGGTAAGCACGAGCTAGGCCTGATCGATGTCCCCGGCCATGCCGACTTTGTCAACAACATGGTCGCGGGTGTCGGCTCTCTAGATCTAGCGCTCTTCATCGTCGCAGCTGATGATGGATGGATGCCACAGTCAGAGGAACACCTGCATATTTTAAACTATCTCGGTGTAAAAAATGTCATCATCGTCATCACTAAGAGCGATCTAGCAGAAGACCTAGAATTCACCATAGAGCTAGTCAAAGAAGACCTCATCGGCACTAGCATAGAAGACGCCACCATCATCCCAGTCTCCTCGCACACTGGCGATGGTATCGATACTCTCAAAGCAGAAATTCTAGAACGCATCAATGCAGGAGGCCTTCAATCATCACCGAAGCATCTTATCCCACGACTCTCGGTAGACCGCACCTTTTCACCTACTGGCATCGGCACCGTCGTCACTGGCACACTCACTGGTGGCACTCTGAAAAAAGGTGACACCATCAGCTGCCAACCAGAAGATCTCAGCTCTAACATTCGTGGCATTCAGAATCACTCCAGCGCTGTAGACGAAGCCCACCACGGCATGCGCACTGCTCTGAATCTCCCTGATTTAAATCTCAGCGAGCGTGGTAAAACTGGAGTCCAACGTGGCTCAGTCATCACACTGCCAAAGACGCTCGAACCTACCAGCACTCTAGACGTCACACTCACCAGACAGGAGCGCTCAGTCACGGGGCAATCCGCCACTCAGCGTCCGCTGAAGCATACCGAAACAGTCATCCTGCACCACGGCACCTCACGCACTAGAGCCAGAGTCATCCTACACTCACAGACTCAACTAGCACCAGGTGAAGAATGCTACGCTCAGCTCAGACTAGAAACTCCGATCACTGCCTGCGTAGCAGATCGCTTCGTCATCCGAGACGGCGCCCAACAAGGCACCCTAGCTGGCGGAACTATCCTAGATGCAATGCCAGAACGTAGACAGTTTCGCACCGATGCTCGACTAGAATTTCTAACAACAAGAGCAGAAAACGTAGACAACTTACGCCAGATCATCCTCACAGAGATAGCTAAGACCCCGATACTTCCAGCTCAGAAACCGATCACTAACTCACCGTTCACCGCTCATCACACTGAGCAAACCATCACCAAGCTAGTCAAAGAGAAAAAGGTCACTCAGCGTGGCGACTACGTGATAGACCCTAAAGGCTGGAAAGCGGCACTCACTAATGCTTCTAGTCTGATTAACAATTTCCATAGCCAGAATCCAGATGCACCCTCCATGCCGATTGAGAACTGGAGATCTCAGCTGATCGAGAACAACATCCACCCCACTCTCATCCCTCACATTGAGAAACATCTTACTGCGAATGGCTACTCACAGATCAAAGACGGAATCGCCAATGCTGAGCACAGCCTAGAGCTTCCTGAACATCTAACAGCTATCGCAAACACTATTCTCAGCTCCTTAAAGTCCGCTGGCCTTCAACCTCCAGCTAGAGTCGACTTAGCACCCACACCAGAAGCCCAACAGGCTCTAACATTTCTTATCCGCAGCTCACAGATCATTGAGCTAGATCCTAAAGCGCTACTAGAAAGTTCACAGTATCAGCTAGCAAAAGAAGCCGTCATTTCTCATCTCAAGAGCGCAGAGAAAGCCACCGCTAGCGAGATCCGCCAGCAAATCGGCACCACCCGCAAGGTCCTCATGCCTCTGCTTGAAAAGCTCGATGCTGAAGGAGTCACTGTCCGACACGATGACTACCGCATCTTGGCTTAATTAGCCAACAACTCCGCCGATCACCGCACCAACGAGAACGATCGACCACACCGGAGCCTTTTTGCTATATAAGACAGCAAACAATGCCACAGCCACGGCCACATCTATCCAGCCAGTCAAAGCACCTGCTCTTAAAATATGCACCAGCGCTGCGATAAGAAGTCCCACCACAGCTGCATTAGCACCAGACAGACCACTTCTCACTACAGCATTATCTTTAAAGTAATTCCATAACGGCATTCCTATACTAAGCAAAATCATCCCCGGTAAGAAGATACATGCTAAAGCTACTAATCCGCCTACCCAGGAGTTCCCAAACATAGGAACCTGAGCGCCTAAGAAAGCAGACAGCGTAAACATCGGTCCTGGCACAGCCTGCGCCGCACCATAACCAGCTAGAAATTCCTGCTGCTTCATCAGACCAGTGTTCACCACCTCAGCTTCTAACAGCGGTAAAACCACATGCCCACCACCGAACACCATCGCTCCAGTTTTCACCATTCCTCGCATCATCTGCCCATCATTGCTTGATATCGTCATCCAGCTCAGACCAATCGTAGCGACAACAAATAAAGACAATCCAACTAAGCTTATTCTAGGAAACTTTTTCTTCTCCTTTTTTTCTACCACACTCTTCTCAGAGCCAGCACCTTTAAAGAGAAACGCTCCCAGAACACCACCCGCTAAAATCATCAAGGGCTGCAACCACGCTTCTCTAACAAAACATAAAACCACAGCCACCACGAGAGCTATAACAGTCGTCTTCACATCTGGGCAGAGCTTCTTCTTCATCCCTATAATAGCCATCGCTACCACTGCCACTGCCACTACTTTCAGCCCATGGATCCAGCCACTACCTACCCAGCTATTAATATTATCTAGATTGCTAGCCAGAATAATCAGCAGCACCGCGGAAGGCAGAGTAAACCCAAGCCAAGCAGCTAAACCACCCAGCCAGCCACCTCGATGATATCCTATCGCAGCACCTAATTGACTGCTTGCAGGCCCCGGCATAAACTGGCAAATTGCTAACAGCTCAGCGAACTTCTGATCGTTCAGCCATTTCAGCCTCTCCACATACGCCTCACGGAAATACGCCAAATGCGCCACAGGTCCACCAAATGAGGTCAGTCCAAGCTTTAAAGAAGCCATAAAACATTCTAGAAATTTCATGCCTCATCACTAATAGATAGTCCCCTAAACTCAACATTAAAAATGTCACAAAATAGAAAACTAAAAGTCTGTCTCATCGGTGGCACCTTCGACCCCATTCACCTCGGCCACACCTACATCGCAGCTAGATGCAAGCGTGAGCTGGGCATGGATAAAGTCATCTTCCTGCCCTGCCGTCAGTCCCCGCACAAGCTCACTAAACAAAATGCGCCTGACAACCATCGGCTCAAAATGTGCCAACTAGCCACCGCCAACTTCCCCTGGGCAGAAGTCAACGACCACGATCTCACCGCTCCTATACCATCCTATTCATGGCGCACAGCAGAGCATTTTACAGAACAATACCCAGACGCAGAGCTCTACTGGCTCATGGGCGCTGACCAGTGGGAAACTATCCAGAAATGGGACAGAGCAGAGCACCTAGCTAGCTTAGTGAAATTCATCGTCATCTCCAGAGGAGAGGATCCAGCTGAGATCCCAGGTTTCGAGCGAACCTCACTCACTGGAGCTCACACCGCCTCCGCAACAGCGATCAGGCAGGATGCCTCAGCTACTAATTCCATCTCCTACCTCCACCCAGAGGTGCTCCACTACGTAAAGGAACATCAGCTATATTAACCTAAACTAGATTGATTCCTTGCAGAAATCGCTATTTCTTATATTATTTAGCTAATCACATTTTAACGACCATGAAACTTTTAAAACCATTCCTCACAGCTGGCCTCACGCTCAGCCTACTTCAGTTCTCCGCAGGCCAAGATGAGCCAGAAAAGCCTAGAGAAAAAACTGATGTCGAAATCAAAAGAGATAAGCTCAATGAAGCCTTCAGTAACCTTCCTGAAGAGAAAAGAACTGCATATTTAAAAGGCCGTCAAGAAGCTCAACGTCTCTTCAGCAAGAAGAGAACATTCGAAACCTTGATGACTATCTATGAAATTGAGGAGATTTTCCCCAATGATCCAGCTGTATTAAACCTCATCGGTGCGGTTCATGTCGAATTCAGAGACTTTGACTATGCCCGACTTATCTTTGATAGAGCCGTTGAGCTTGCTGGCGAAGACCCTAAGATTCTCTTCAATGTTGCGGAGATCGAGTTCTGCTCAAACAACTGGGAAACATGCATTCAAAAATTTGACTACCTTATCAAAAAGATAGACAACCCTGATTCAGATTTCGTGAATATTATGGAGCTTAAAAGACTACTTTGCTTCCTCGCATTAGCTAACGAAAATAAAGACAATGCGCAAAAAAGAGCCGAATACTTAAATAAGGCTAAAGAAATTGCTAAGCTACATGACTACATGGACGATACTCCATTCAGTTACTATGCCAATGCCTCACTTGCATATTTCGAAGAAGATAAAATTCTAGCATCGGAGTGGGTCATGCGTGGAAAAAAAGTTTTTGGTCCAGCTAACACTCTATCATGGGACGACACTCTAGTTGAGTTTGGTTACATTGAGTCCCACTACGGACTCCATTTCTCTAAAGCTAATAGAGATGAGCCAGCTGCTCCATAAATGCCAAGTTATTAAATCTTCAAACTATTTAGTAGTGCATCGAATCTAAGATTATAGATCTCGATAATCTACATCCCTTTTCTTCACCGCAGCTGGTTTCTTACTGGCTGCGGTTTTCTTTTTTAGCTCCGCTATCTGATCTCTGAGATGCCCAGCTCGCTCGAACTCCAGCTTAGCCGCAGCTTCTCGCATTTCAGTCTCTAGCTCTGCTAAAACCTCTAGCACATTGTAGTCAGCCTCTGTGTCGGCCACCATGGCCATATTCATATCCTTAGCAGACTTCTTCACCTCATGGTTCATCCCCAGACTCTGCTGCACTGACCTGATCACACTCTCTGGAGTGATTCCATGCTCCTCATTGTAGGCGATCTGTCTTGCTCGTCTATACTCTGTGATATCGATCAGAGCCTGAATACTATCAGTGATCCTGTCACAGAAAAGCACACACTCACCACGCACATGTCTAGCCGCTCTTCCAGCTGTCTGCACTAGGCTTGTCTCGTTTCTGAGGAAGCCTTCATTGTCCGCATCTAAAATACAAACCAGACTAACTTCAGGTAAATCCAAGCCCTCCCTCAGAAGGTTAATGCCCACCAGAATATCGAACTCTGCGGCCCTTAGTTGACGTAAAATTTCCACCCTCTCCACAGCATCGATATCTGAGTGAATATAACGCACCTTCAGCCCCACACCTAAAAGATAATCAGTCAGCTCCTCAGCCGTCTTCTTAGTCAGAGTAGTCACCAACACTCTCTCCCCCTTCTCCACTCTGTCTTTGCACAGAGCGATCGTTTCATCGATCTGCCCTTCCAGTGGCTTCATCGTTAAAACAGGATCTAACAACCCAGTAGGTCTGATGATCTGCTCCACCATCAGAGTAGAGCCACGACTATTCACATCAAAGCTCTCCAGAGAATCCGTGCTCTGACTAGGACTCACCTGCTTCTTCAACAACTTGATCGCCTGGTTCGCACTCATCTCTCCCCTCACCCATGGAATATATTTCTTATTATCCGGTCTACAATTAATGAACTCAAACGGCCCAGGAGTAGCCGAAACATAAACCTTCTGCCGCGTCATCTCCATGTATTCCGCAAATTTCAGCGGCCTATTATCCATCGCACTTGGCAGCCGGAAACCATGATCTACCAGCACACCTTTACGGCTCTTATCACCCTCAAACATTCCACCCACCTGCGGAATCGTCGCATGACTCTCATCTGCTAGTAGCAAGTAATCATCAGGAAAGAAATCTAACAGAGTATAAGGTCTAGCCCCAGGATCTCGCCCAGTGATATGCCGAGAATAATTCTCAATACCCTGACAAAACCCCATCTCATTCATCATCTCCAGATCGTAATCCGTCCGCATCCTAATCCTCTGCGCCTCGATCAGCCTCCCATCCTTCTCAAATTCCGCCACCCTCTGCTTCATCTCCTTACGGATCGAAACCATCGCCTTCTTCATTTTGACATTACTCGTCACGAACTGCTTCGCCGGGAAAAATCGATAATCATCCATCTCCCCACGTTTTTTACCGCTCACACTATCCACCTCAGAAATTCTATCAATCTCATCTCCAAAAAATTCCACCCGAATCGCCGTATCTTCTAAATACGCAGGCCTAATTTCCACCACATCACCACGCACTCGGAACTTACCTCGCCCAAACTCAATATCATTCCGCTCAAACAACAACTCCACCAGTTGCCCTAAAAATTCATCTCTACCAATCTCATCGCCCACCTTCACCGACAACATCATGTCCTTATAATCATCTGGCGAACCCAAACCATAAATACAACTCACACTAGCGATCACGATCACATCCTTACGAGTCAGCAAACTACCCATCGTGCTCAGACGCAACCTCTCGATCTCGTCATTGATCGAACTATCCTTCTCAATATAAGTATCCGTCCGCGGAATGTAGGCCTCTGGCTGATAGTAATCGAAATAACTCACAAAATACTCCACCGCATTGTTCGGAAAGAAATTCTTAAACTCAGAATACAACTGCGCTGCCAGCGTCTTATTGTGACTCATGATCAGCGTTGGCTTCCCCACACCTTGGATGATATTTGCCATCGTGAATGTCTTACCAGAACCCGTCACCCCCCACAGAGCCTGATGCTTATTCCCTGCATCGATAGACTTCAGCAGCTTCTCAATCGCCTGCGCCTGATCACCCTTAGGCTCATAATCACTCTTTAAATCAAACATCATATTTACAGCCCCAATCTACCGCCAAACCCCTAAAAAGAAACCAAAATATCCAATTAAGCTTCCCCTTTCTCCAACGGAGAAATTTATACCAGAATAGGCAAAGGAGCGAAGCTCCACATCCCTATTAACCTCACACCAGCATCATCGTTCGCTGAAAGTGAACTTTATACTGATAGCGTATCTAAGCCGTAAAAAAAGCCATCCACCCAGAATCATTCTGAATAGATGGCTGAAAATTACTCAACTAGTCTAAATGCTAGTAATCCACTTTCTACATCAAAAATTATTTCAATGGAAAGATACTTCTAACAGTGTCTTTTCCAACTGAGTGACATTGATAGCAACCAATCACTCCATTGCCATGTGCCACTATTTTTGCCTGTGTATCGAGATCTGCTAGTTCATACCAGAACCAGCCCTTGCCTGCATCAGAGTCCTCTTGAGTCTTCACCATGACTGCCCAGCCAGAGGCTTCACCTGTCTTAGTAAACATTTCTTTTACCATTGCTGATCCTACTGGATGCTTAGCATTTGCAGATTTAAGCGAGTCTCCTATCGTCTTATTCATAAACACACGGACTGGTAACCCCACCTTTTGGTGTGGCCCCACAGATGGATGCGCTTTAGTCTCCTGGTAAGGAAACCTCTTGTAATCACCCGCTTTCAGATAAGCAACCAATGCCTCTTTATCTAAAGGAATATCAAACTTAGTAGTTGGCGTTGGTGCAGTAGGTGACCACTGATTTGTCTCTTTTTTCTCTACCTTCTTAGCTGATGCCTTTCTAGCCGCTTTGTCCTCAGGATCTATATTCGCTCCCGCCTTCTTAGCTGCTGAGAGCACTGGATAGTATTGTGTGAAAACAAAATCTTCCGCGGCACTGGCTTGGTGACATGAATTACAAGAAGTCGTAGCAAATGCCTTAGCTGAATTCTTCAACGTTCCCTCTTCAGCATTAGTGAAGCTATAATACGCCCAGTTTCCAGGTTCATTTGGTGATTGTGTCTTATCCTTAATTGTAGCCTCTAGACCAATGAATTCTCCAGCGAAGTATCCTTGCCCACTTACTGCCGCCTTGGATCCGATATCCACTAACTCTTTGACTAAAATAGTGCCATCCCTCCACTCACCATGCTCTTTCCAATGAGCGTAACTTTTAGGATCTATATAAACATTGTGCATCTCTGGGAATGCAGCCTTACCCCCATTCATATCATTAGGTGTGACAGGCGTCCCCACATAGACCCACGTCCTGTAGCCTGTCGGTCTATTTAAATTTCCACTACCATCGTAACTGTAGTAAGAAGGCTCTGCTGCAGTTCTTGTTTCTGAGCTTGTTGATTCTTGGCAGGAATTGAGCGATACAACTAAGGCTCCTAACAGTGTTATTCTTTTTAGTTTCATTATCTTATTGATGGGTTTCAAAGGCATTATTACCTTTAGAGTTTATTTTATATAATGATTCTTAATATAACGATATGATCTCAATCATGTTCAATCGTCAATATTCAGCTAAGCTCAATCAAATCACACTCTAACAATTTCAAAAACTACAGCCACGCTATGTCACTATACACCTTGCAGAAGATCTCCCAATGTTTTGACGGTCACGATCTACATCAAAAGACGATTCAAGAGGATGAGATCCTCTTTTGGCAGGGAGCTGCTCTCGACTATGTATACTATGTGATATCTGGAGAAATCCGCTCTGAACGATACTTGATGGAAGGCAGAGAGCTCGTCTTCTATAGAGGCCAAATGGGGTCTATCTTGTGTGAAGAGTCACTCTATTTTGATAAATATCTCTACACTGGAGTCGCCACCGTAGACTCTACAGTTTTAGTGATCCCACAAGCATCTTTCAGCCAAGTCTCGGAGACGAATCCAGAGTTCACCAAACAAATAATCCGCTGTATGGCTCAGCGCTACGAAAGCTCACTCATGTCACGTGAGATACTCATGATCAAATCTGCTGACCAGCGACTTCTAGCTTGGTTAAACTTCCTCATGCCGAATGGTGAAACCTCCATTGACCTGTCTCAGAAAATGGGAACTCTCGCTTCAGAAATAGGCCTATCACGTGAGTCCATTTACCGATCATTTAAAAAGCTCGAAGAACAAAAACTGATCACTAGAGACCACGGATCAGTAACACTGATCAAACAATCCTAAATTTCATTTATCCATGACGCCACTTGAATCACTCCTAACAGAAGTCAGAAATTGTAAGATCTGTTCTGAATTCCTGCCTTGCGGAATCCGCCCAGTATTACAAGTCCACCCCAGCGCCAAAATCCTCATTGCTGGACAGGCTCCCGGCAGAGTGGTGCATGAGACAGGCATTCCCTTCGATGACGCCAGCGGCAACCGTCTACGTGAGTGGATGGGAATCAACAGTGAGGTGTTCTACGACCCCAGCACAGTTGCTATTTTACCCATGGCATTCTGCTACCCAGGAAAAGGTAAATCTGGTGACCTACCACCACGAAAAGAATGCGCCATCGCCTGGAGAGAAAAGTTGTTAGCTCAGCTACCCAACATCGAATTGACCCTACTAGTGGGGCAATACGCTCAAGAATATGACTTAGGAACAGAACACCCTACTCTAACAGAAAGAGTAAAAGCATGGGATACATTCGGCGAAAACATCATTCCTCTACCTCACCCCAGCCCCCGCAACAACATCTGGCTAAAGCGCAATTCTTGGTTCGAAAAAGAAGTAATTCCCTGCCTCCAGGAAAGAATCCAAGCCCTCGTTTAAAGAAACTAAAGACCTCCCCTCCTTATATTTCCTTGTGAAACCGATGCTTAACCCATTTGCATCTTGAGATACTGCTGATTTATGGTAAGAGGTATGTTGCGTTTTCTATAAATGCATTAACCACGAACTATTCCTCATATGAAACGAATCATCCAATATGCAAGCCTTGCCCTTTTAGCTGCAACAGCCCCTATCCTAACTAGTTGTCAAAGCACACCGACTAGATCTACCCCTAGTTATACTAAATCTAATCCAAAAGTTAAGATCAGCAACAACCGTAATCGCAGCTTAGGAGTCCGAGTCGAAGGACCTGAGACAAGGTTCGTCTACCTCACTCAATACGACAGCGAAACCATCACTCTAAAGCCAGGTGCCTATAGATATGCAGCCGTTTCTAAAAACACCAAATCATCAGTAGGCACCAAATACTTCGCCGCTGGCAAGATCTACGACTGGAAATTCAGCAAAAAATAACACCTTCTCCAAAGAAAAAATTCATACTAGAAAAGGGAAAGAAGCGACAGCGACGTATCCTATTGGCTGAAGGCCAATCTCATACCAGCGTAGGGAAAGGCGCAGCCGCATCCCTACGTAGTGCCCCAACATACACAGTTGGCTGAAGGCCAACCTCATAGCATCAACCAAGCAATTCTGTGAATTATGAAAAATTATGCTAATTCTGTATAAAAAAAGCCACCCACCCAGAATAATTCTGAATGGATGGCTGAAAGTTGTTAGAATTGCTAACTACTAATTAGCGAGGAAGTGGAAACGCTCTGTTGAAAGCGAATACTTCTTCACGGATCTCAGCGAGCTTAGCATCGTCATCACGATTCGATAACGCTGCGTGGATGAAATCTGCTACTGTCTTCGCATCTTCTTCCATCATGCCACGAGTCGTGACTGCTGGAGTTCCGAGTCTGATACCGCTTGGCTTAAATGGCCCTGCTGTATCGAATGGAATCGAGTTCTTATTGATCGTGATACCTACTTTATCGAGAGCATCTGAAGCAATAGATCCGTCCATACCTGATGGTCTAAGATCTACTAGCATGAGGTGGTTATCTGTGCCGCCTGAAACGATGCTGTAACCATTCTCTACAAGTCTAGCTGCCATTGCCTGCGCATTTTTCACTACCTGCTCAGAGTATGTCTTGAACTCTGGCTTAAGCGCCTCACCGAAGCAAACTGCCTTCGCTGCGATCACATGCATCAGTGGCCCACCCTGAATTCCTGGGAACACAGTAGAGTCGATTTTCTTAGCATGCTCTGCCTTACAGAGAATAATTCCGCCACGTGGTCCACGTAGAGATTTATGAGTAGTAGAAGTCACAAAGTCAGCATGTGGCACTGGATTCGGATGCACACCAGCCGCTACGAGACCAGCAATGTGTGCCATATCTACGAAGAGATACGCTCCCACCTTCTTAGCAATCTGCCCCATTCTCTCGAAATCAATCTCTCTAGGATACGCACTCGCACCAGTTGTGATCAGCTTAGGCTGAAGCTCAATCGCTGTCTGCTCTAGAGCATCGTAGTCGATACGCATGTCGTTTTCACTCACACCATAGTGAGTCACTTCGTAGAACTTACCTGAGAAGTTTGCCTTATGTCCGTGAGTCAAATGTCCGCCATGAGCCAGATCCATTGTCAAAATCTTATCACCTGGCTTAAGCACTGAGAAGTAAACCGCAGTATTCGCCTGTGAACCTGAGTGAGCCTGAACATTCGCATGATCAGCTCCGAAGAGTTCTTTAAGACGATCAATCGCAATCTGCTCCACCACATCCACATGTTCACAGCCACCATACCAGCGTCTGCCAGGATAACCTTCTGCATACTTGTTAGTGAGCAAGCTACCTTGAGCTTCCATCACAGCTGGGCTTGTGAAGTTCTCAGAAGCAATCAACTCAATGTGACTGCGCTGACGTCTTCCTTCAGCATCTATCGCTGCCGCCACATCTGGATCTACCACTGAGAGTGGGCTACCTGATGCCTTAGCGAGTCTTCTGTCATGACGTCCACCTTCATACTCAGTATGGAGGAATGCATCCACGATCTCAGCAACCTGCTCTTCAGAAACATGCTTCTGACCCATGCACAGAACATTCGCATCATTGTGCTCACGGCAAACTTTCGTTTCATCCGCAGCACGCACATTCACAGCACGCACACCATTGAAGCGGTTAGCAGCCATACAAACGCCCACACCAGAAGTGCAGACAAGAATTCCAGCATCAAATGTGCCATTCGCTACCTCGATAGCCACCTCATTCGCATAGTCAGCATAGTCCACACTGTCACTAGAATCTGTGCCATAGTCCATCACCTCATGCCCTTGTGAAGCGAGGTATCTAGCCACTGCATCCTTGAGTTCTACACCGCCATGATCGGCGCCTATCGCTATACTGTAAGAAGAATTATTCATCGATTGTTTGTATAAAGTTGTATAAAATTACCTGCTCATCAATGGCCTTTCAACGCATGAAAAGCAACCATTTATGAGCATAAAATTGTCATTAAGAAAGTTGCTCTACTGCCGCATCGAGTGACTCGATATCTTCGATACAGATCACAGTCGCCTCTTTATTGATACGCTTCATCATACCAGCAATCAGCTTACCAGGTCCGAGCTCGATAAATGTAGTGTGACCATCAGCGATCAACGCCTCAATACACTCGACCCATCTTACAGAACCAGTCACCTGCTTTTCTAGAGTCTCGCGGATTTCCGCTGCGCCATTTACCTTACCACCTTTGAAATTACTAGCCACTGGGATACCAGGCTCATTCACCTCAGTCTCAGCCAGCACACCAGACAGCTTGTCCTGCGCACTCTGCATCAGTCTTGAGTGATACGCTCCAGCCACATTGAGCTTCTTAGCCATCTTAGCTCCAGCACCTTTAGCTCCAGCCACTGCCTTATCGACACCTTCTTCATTTCCAGAAACTACGATCTGTCCCGGAGCATTAAAGTTAGCCACATCTACATCACACTCAGCTGCTAGCTCAGTGATAGCCTCAGGAGTTCCGCCGATCATTGCTGCCATTGCTCCCTTAGTAGCATCACAGGCTTCTTCCATAAATTGTCCACGTTGCATCACTACCTTAAGTCCATCAGCAAACGAGAATGTCCCAGCCGCGGCATGCGCTGTGAACTCACCTAGCGATAAACCAGCAGCAGCCACAGGCTCAAAGCTAGGAACTCTCTCCTTTAGCGCAGCAAGACATGCTAAGCCATGAAGATAAAGTGCAGGCTGGCAGCGAGAAGTCTTAGTAAGCTCCTCAGCAGGCCCCTCGAACATAATCTCGCTAAGAGAAAAACCAAGAGTCTCATCCGCCTCAGCGAATAGTTGTTTAGCCACATCATAGTTCTCTACGATATCTTTACCCATGCCCACTTTTTGTGCGCCCTGTCCTGAGAATAAAATCACTGCTTTGCTCATATACATTAAGATCTAGCTTCCAAAATCACCCCTTCACAGAAAAAAATGAAAAAACTACACACTTTTTCTTGCAATTATTCTCATAATACGCTTTTTTCCCCCCGCAGCCAAAAAGCTCGCAACACTTTCTAAGCGGAGGGGTGGCAGAGTGGTTTAATGCACCGGTCTTGAAAACCGACGTGGGGAGACTCACCGTGAGTTCGAATCTCACCCCCTCTGCCATTTTTTACAAAAAAGCCGAACTTTATCAAGTTCGGCTTTTTTGGTTTCAAGATTGAAGTTTTAAGTTTCAAGATTAGCCTCTCCCCCCACACCATCTCCCCTTTGACTGAAGGTCAAACTTATACCAGCCGTGGGAAAGGAGCCAAGCGACGCATCCCACGGTCTCGCCACCCAACCCCAGCGTTCGCTGAAAGTGAACCTTATGCTGTAATTGCCATCGAATCATTTATACCCCCTCACGACATAGAGAATGTTCCTTATCCTGCACCACAATCAAGCCATGGACTTTGACCAACAGGTCGATGATACCGTCTTCGATTAAAAAGTTCGGCTTTTTTGGTTTCAAGATTGAAGTTTTAAGTTTCAGCCTTAAAGATATGGCTCACTTCACCCACCGCTTCTAATCACCCACCTAGAAGCAACAGGTATTGACATCAATCATGGCTATCATCCCAGAGGAAACTATCAAGGCAGTCCTAGACGCTACAGACATTGTAGACGTTATTGGAGGCTATTTCCCATTGAAGCGAGCAGGCTCTGCATTTGTCTGTAACTGCCCATTTCATAACGAGAAAACGCCGTCATTTAATGTCAATCCTGCCAGACAGTTCTTCCACTGCTTTGGTTGCGGTGAAAGTGGTGATGCTATCTCCTTTGTCCGTAAACATGAGAATGTTCCATTCATGGATGCGGTTAAAAAGCTAGCAAGGGCTGCCGGTGTTCCCATCATCGAACAAGCCCACGATCCTCAAGCGGAGAAACGTCAGCGCAACAGATCCAGACTCATCCAACTACACAACGACGCAGCCGAGTTCATGCACCAGATGCTCCGTAAGTCACCACAAGCTACTCACGCTCGTGATTATCTAAAAAACCGTGGCTTCAACTCAGAGATGGCAGAAAACTGGAAAGTCGGCTGGATGCCTGACAACGCAACACTTTTCCTCCAATGGGCAAAAGAAAAAGGCTACAAGGGCCGCGAACTCTGCCAAGCAGGACTCGCAGGACAACGTGACGAGCACAATCCCTCCGCAGGTCTCTGGGTCAGATTTCTCAATCGCCTCATGTTCCCGATCTATAATGACTACGGCGATATCATCGCATTCAGCGGACGCCAGCTAGTAGCCGATCCTAACAGTGGTAAATACATCAACTCTCCCCAGACCCCTCTTTTCGATAAATCACGCACCTTCTTCGGACTAAATAAAGCTAAGAAGCACATGCCAAAGGCTGGGTTCGCCCTCATCTGTGAAGGTCAGATCGACGCCATTTCCTGCTACGAGCAAGGCATCCAAAACGCCATCGCCCCTCTAGGAACCGCCTGCACCGAAGCTCATGCCAAGCTCCTCAAACGCTACACCTCAGAAGCTGT
This sequence comes from uncultured Rubritalea sp., assembly GCA_937132085.1. GTDB lineage: Bacteria > Verrucomicrobiota > Verrucomicrobiia > Verrucomicrobiales > Akkermansiaceae > Rubritalea. Next base: position 55,137 of record CAKZNV010000183.1, read on the forward strand.
CCTCTGCTACGATGCAGACAATGCCGGCTATAAAGCCATGGCAAAAGCCTTCGATCACCTCGCCCCCGTAGGCATTCACATCCGCTGTATCGACATGCCAAAAGGCGAAGACCCAGACTCTTATATCCAGAAACACGGCATAGAAGAATTCAAGGCTCTTGTAAATAACGCTAAAGAATACTTCGAATACACGCTCGACTACGAAGCCAGAGAGAATGATCTCACTGACATCCGCCAAAAATCAGAAATCGCCTCCAAGCTAGCCAAACAAATCAACCTCCTCTCTAACAAAGTAGCACAAGACACCATCATCAACCAAGTCGCAGCCCGTCTAGGAATAGGCCAGCAAGACCTGCGCACTACTATGTTTAAAGAGCATAAAAATAGTGCCCGCCTCCGCAGTAGATCCAAGCACCGTGAAGAACAGGAGGAAGATAATACTCAGCACGATCGAGTAGACCCTACACCTCTCGACGGCTCCATCGCTATACTCTGTTCAATGGCTCTAGGCTCACTCGATGCCCAGCAATGGCTCTGCGAGCAGCTAGAATCCCTCCACGAACCGCTACAAAACACCACAGGCGGCCACCTTCTCACCACCATTTTAGCTAGAAAACCAGACGCCAGCTCGAATTCATCCGTCATGGCGTATCTAAACACTCTAGCTCCGTCCGATACCCTAGCTCTGCAACAAACCCTCTCCTACCGAATCCCAGCCGATGTCATCAAGGCCACCTCTGAAGCCTCCGCTATGGTTATAAATTCTCACTACCAACGAGAAGAAGCCGCCGTCCGTGCAGCTCTCTCTCAGCCAGGTCTCTCACCAGAGCAATTCAAGCATCTGTTAGAGCGCACCAAAGACCTACAAGACATCCTCAAAAACCTTCGAAACCGCTACATCCGATAAGCTCATGAAAGCTCTCCTCGTCTATTTTCTCATCACATTCCATCTCTCTGCCCAAGCTCCAGCTGAGCAGAAACCAGAAGACCAATGGATTTCATTCTACAAGAACGTCATCGCATTAGACACAGCTAACACTCAATTGGCTAAAGAGAAAAACGACATGTTAGAGCTAGAGTTTTCTGTCTTAGCTAAAAAAGTAGATACCAGCCTAAACGACCTAGTAAAATCTAAACAACTCGTTGCCGAAGACATCACCTTTACGCCTAGCAAGTTGAGTAAAGACCAACACGACTTGATGCGCTACATGAACATCGGCCTCATCCAGCGCTATGGACAACAAGCTAGTTTCGAAATGTTAGACGTAGGGCTTCATATGAGAGCTATAACGAAAGTCATGCCAGATACACCCGTCTTCAAAACCAGATTACCTAAAAAATTTAATCTAGCACTCAAACATATCCTCACTGGTGATAACCTCACCAAAGTCGACTTCCCAAAACCACAAACTCTCGATCAAGTCACCACCCCCGCACAGGCATGGATTAGATTCTATAAGGAACTAACGACAGCGAATGAGCAATATAACATCCTCAACACCACCAAGAACGCAAACCCACTAGACATCACCACCGCCCTCTACGGACTAGAAGTAACACTTGAGAAGCTCACTACACTTGGAGTTCTTAAAAAGAAAACTTATCCATTCACACACGGACAACTTAGTGATATTCAAGCTAATGAATATCGTAGTCTTGTAGAATCACTAGACACACATCGCTATGGCTCCTCTGCAATGCAAGAAATGGCAGGCACAGGTATTACCCATTTAACAAAAGCCAAACTCGCTCCAGCGATAAAAGCAAAGGCAATCACCTTCTCTACCCTAAAAAACAAAACACTCACCATCTACCTACCTCAGCCACAATTCGAACAAGCTACTAAGCTTCTCGATTCGTTTAAGGTTCAATAAAAATTCCAAATCATTATGAAAATCATCATTCTATTCCTAATCTCTCTTATCAGTCTCAGCGCTCAAGCCCCCAAAGCTAAACAAGCTGATAATGACAATCACCAACTCTGGACCAAACTCTCGGCAACAGCATTCTCTAATAAAGAATTTTTTGCTAACACTAAAAAGACTGATCCCCAACTAGTTAAATCACTCGAAGATTCATTTAGTCAACTTATCAATGAGAAGTCACTTATTAAATCATCTCATACATTTAAAATGAAAAAGCTTGGAGTTCTTAGACAACAAGCATTTCATGCTGTGATCAATAACCTCGAGCAAAAATACGGCCATACTCTAAGCTTAGAAATGATCGGCCTAGGCACTAACTTCATTAGTCAACATGGATTTAAAGTCCCAGAAACTGTGACGCTCACTCATCACTTACCCACTGCTGAACATAAGCAAGTTGCTAATATCTTAGATGAAACTAAAGAACTGATTGCTGTTGTTCCATTGAAGTTTGAAATAAATGATGAAACTCCAAACAACTTACTCTGGATAAGACTAGTAAGTAAGACTAACGACCTCAGGGACTGTGTTTCAATTATTGAAAGAGGTGACGCTGATCCTGTAATTGCCACCCCACTTGTAAAGGACATAGAAAACACCATGAAAATAATGGTCAAAAAACAGCTTCTAGAAGCAAAGACCTACCAGTTCAGCATTAATAAACTTAGCCCAGATCAACTAACCAAACTTAAAAAAATCACTCTACCTCTAGTCCCAAATTACGGCTTATCTACTCATGAAATGACCGCTACAGGAATGATTATGCTATTTTATAAATATGTGCCGCAGCCTGGCTACAATCCAGATCAATTCACCGTCTACCTTCCTCAGCCACAATTCGAACAAGCTACTAAGCTTCTCGATTCCGTTAAGGTTCAGAAATAATTTCATCATCCACTTCATAAAACTGTGCAATCAAAAGCTCTTACATTCCACTTCACCACTCTAGATACTCCTCTACCTAGCGGTGACGCTCTGCTCATCAATGCAGCTCCAGGCCCCTACTTAAAGCATCTCGCTGATCATAATCTCCAAGTCATCACCGCTCTCGCAAACACTGCGGACAAATGGGCAGCGAAAAAGATCGAGACGGCTGTCGAGACTGATGAGAAGTTCGACCTCATCATCCACTTCGCCACTAAGTTCGCCACCGAGAACATCGCCACCATTGGCCGATACGCTCAGCAGCTAAATCCTGGCGGAACATTCATCACCGTCATCCCTAACAAAACGGGTGCTTCTAGACTCAGCAAAGACTTCTCAAAGCTATTCTCCGAGAAAGAAAGTTCCTCCAAGGCAAAGTGCAGAATTTTCCAGACCTCGCTCACTACAGCGACTATCGATGACAAACTCGCCAGAAAGTGGGCGTCACTCAATAAGCCAAAACTCATCAAAGACACTGAACTCTGCACAGTTCCTGGCGTATTCTCCGCGGAGAAGATCGACACTGGATCAGAACTGATGTCTGAAATCCTCAAGCAAGAGTCTTGGTATGGCTCAGTCGCAGACCTAGGTTCTGCCTACGGATACTTGTCCCACGTCATCCTTAGCACACCACGACCGAAGATGAAAAACCTCTGCCTCTACGAGCTAGATCAACGTGCGCTAGACTGTGCAAAACAGAACCTCTCAGCCTTCGACACCAAAATCGAATACCACTGGACCGACGTCACACAGAAAGTCCCACACGAGCGCAAGTTCGACTGTGTCATCATGAATCCTCCCTTCCATGCTGCTCAAGATTCATCATTTGCACTGGGTAAAAAATTCATCGAACAAGCGGCGAACATCCTCAAGCCAGGTGGAACACTCTTTCTCGTAGCGAACATCCACCTTCCATACGAAGAAGATATTCAGACACTATTCCGCTCTCACAGGCTCCTCAAAGAAGACAAAGGATATAAGATATTCCTCGCTAGAAAATAGGAAAACGATGCCTCTTTTACTGATACAGTATATCAAAAGTAGCTCTATAGAACTACTTTTGCGAGGCTACAAATCTCAAACCCCTAAGATCTTTGCTACCAACAGGGTCTAAGTAAGTAACCAAAATGAACCTACCTAAATTGTAACTACACGAGATTTGATCTGCTCCTACTCTTCTCATTGTGTCAGGCTCTCCTAGTAAAGCTTTTAAATCCTTATGAGTCATCCCCCATTTCATTCCATAAGGTAACTCTCGATTATAAGGTTTGTAACCGAATACCTCAGAAAGGTAATCTACAACAATGACAACATCGTCTTTGTTCACCTTGAAACTAAAGCCCATTGGCTTTGCCTCATAAAATTTTGGTCCAGTCAGAACAGCTTGATCAGCTCTAACTAACACCTGTTTTGAGACGAGATATTTGAGCGCATCCTGCCTTTTCATACCTACTATTCTAGCCAACGGACATTCTCGCACCTTAGTCGAATTAACTCTAGTAATATTAATATTGGGTGCTGCACTTAGTGACTTTGCTTCTTTGATTAATTTCTCTCCGAAAGCTGGGTTGGACTTAATACCTGGAGCTCCAGATTTTAATTTCTCTCCGAATACTTGCAGTGCTATTAAATGCTTGTCCTTAGCCGCCTTTTTCAGCCAAGAATTGGCCTTCTTAGTGTTTTGCTTCACCCCTAGCCCTAGATCAAATGCTTTGTATACAAGGAATTTTGCCTGAACATCAGTCTTAGACAATGCTCCCAGTTTCGGTAAAATTCCTTTAGCCAACTCTTGAGCCTTCGCCTCATCTTTATCATAACCAAAAATCCCTGAGTGTAGCCCTATTGCCCTCCACATTTCAGCCCTCACATCACCTAGTTTTTCAGCCTTCTCTAGGTTACCTCTGATTTTATATAGAAACTGAGTATACTCTCTGCCATCTGCAATGAGATACAAAGTTCTCTCCATTAGTTCTTCTGCTGTCACACTCTTTGAGGGATAGATCACTAACCTCATTCCTGAGTCTGCGCCCCTTTTACTCGTTATATACTTGGTGCATCTAGCTGCCACCCTACAATCTACCGCATTACTATTGCTGCTTCCTCCTTTGCGGACAAAATTCGTTCGAAGTGACAGATTTAAGTAGTTTGATCCAAACACTCTATCAGTAAAATATCGCTCTTCTTTCGCTTTTACTTTTTCTTCTTCTGTCAGTCCCGCTAAATCTTCCGATTTCTCATGCACTCTACACCATTCAAATACATTCCCATGCATATGCTGTATGCCCCAGTTATTAGCAACTTTTCTATTGGCTCCATAGACTTTAAACTCTCCAGTTCCGAAAATAGCTGTCTTTTGCGTTAACTTTTCCCCAAAAGCAAACGCTGTGTTTGTCCCAGCTCTACAAGCATATTCCCACTGAGCCTCTGTTGGCATACTAACAGTCCCACCTTCTAGCTTCCCTAAATAATTGATGGCATTAATATAATGACAAGCCGTTCTACTATTTACGTAAACAACAGGTAGTTCACCATGTTTCTCTGGTAGTTTATCTTCGAACACATATCTATATATCTCATGGTAGCCCTTGGATGCATGATATCTTGATCCAATACTAAACTCTAGTTCTGCTATCCAGAAACCTTCTTTAAAGTGAACTTTACGCTCTTTTTCATCAGCCTTTCTGCCTTTTTCACTAGCAGGACTGCCTACCGTAAATCCATCTGGTCCTGTAGGTGGACACCATCTAAATGGCACCTCAACTCCTCCAAGCAAAGTAAACATTCTACGCTCACCTGCTTTTTTACCTATGATAGGCTCAGCCGCTTCTAGGCTAACACCTAACTGGACAAGCATTAATACTAACAACACTACGACTTTAATCATGCCTACATATAGATACATGATTTCCCTTTATCAAGAGCAAAACTCTTATCTATTCCCTGAAAAATCACGTGCCTTTCTCCTCTTTTCATGCTTTAAAAGCCCATCACAATGGAACAAAACATAAGAACAGATCGCTTTGGCGGTGTAGGCAGACTCTACGGAGAAGAAGCTCTAGACCGATTCACCAATGCGCACGTTGCTGTCATCGGCATCGGAGGAGTCGGCTCATGGGCTGTTGAGTCTCTCGCTAGATCAGGCATCGGCCACATCACTAAAATAGATCTAGATGACGTCTGTGTCACCAATACTAATCGCCAAATCCATGCTCTCAACGGAAACTTCGGCAAACAAAAGACCCAAGCTATGGCTGAACGTGTTGCCGCGATCAATCCAAACTGCAAGGTCACAAAGATCGACACCTTCTATCGCGAACGCAATGCCGATGAACTATTGTCCCATGGCTTCGACTTCGTTATCGACTCTATAGATCAAGTCTTCGAAAAAGCTCATCTCATCGCCAGCTGCAAAAAGCTCGGCATACCCGTCATCAGCTGCGGTGGCACAGGTGGTAAAACAGATCCTACCCAGATAAAAATAGCCGACTTCATCGACGTCACCAACGACCCAATGATAAACAAAGTCCGCACAGCTCTACGCTCCAAACACGGATTCCCTAACGGCACTGACAACCGCAAGAATATGGAACCTTTCGGAGTTGAGGTCATCTACTCCACCCAAAATGCAGTCTATCCACAATGTGACGGCTCAGTCTCTCCAACCATAGACACCACAGGATCCGAGCAACCCAAAGGCAACATGCGACTCAACTGTGCTTCTGGCTTCGGCAGCATCACTCACATGACCGCCACCGTAGGACTCTTCGCAGCAGCCAGAGCACTGGACTCCATCGCCCAGAAATCACTATCATGATCAACTACTTCCACCTTCTGTCTCAGCCAGAGAACGCACACCTAGACTTAGATGCGTTAACCGAGAGCTATACCGCCCTAGCCTCAGAGCACCATCCCGACAAAGGAGGCGATGAGCTAAAGTTCAACGAAATTAACACTGCCTACCAGACTCTCAAGTCACCATCGCAGCGCCTCAAGCACCTCATGGAGCTAGCTGAAATCAACTACGATAAACGTGGAACTGTCAGTAATCACCTCATGAATACCTTCATGAGCACAGGCGAGACGCTCCAGAAAGCCGACACCTTCATCAAGAAAAAGCAAGCAGCCACCTCAGCTCTCGCTAAAGCTCTGTTAGAACCTCAGACTATCGACATCCAAGAATCCATCAGTCAACAGATCGACAACATCGAACAGCAACAACAGCAAACCTTAGCTAATACCACCTCTCCCGATCACTACGAAATCAGCTCCAGAGACCTCGCCTTTCTAGAGAAATGGCAAGCCCAGCTCAAACAACGCTACGCTAGCTTGTTTTAGAGCAGTAGTTTTTGTAGTAGCTAGTAGAGAGTAGTTAGCGTAGAAACAAAAAAACAATCTTATGAGCAATCAATCAGCCATCACTAAGAGCCAGCTCTGCTGGGTAATCATCCGCACCATGGGAGTCATCGCCCTATTCATGACTCTCTCACGTGTTTATAATTTCTTGATCCTACTCACCGTCGATAGACGAGCTAGTATTCCTAACGACGCTCTTTTCTACCTAATCGTGGAAGCTTTAGTGTTCCTAGCTGTCACCTTCTATCTCACCCAAGAAGGCACCAAACTCCATGAGATATTATCCAATGGAGCTCCAGTCCAGAAACACGAAAACAAACCACTCTATAAACGTAATCCTAACTCAGATGAGGACGATCTGTATTAAATTCATCACAATAACGTAAAGAGCACGTAAACCAGTAAAAACAGCATTGCAATTTTCTAGAAATCATAGAAAACTCCGCTCAGAAATTAATTTATTCACCTATGAAATTCGCAAAAATCATTCTTAGTTCACTCAGCATCCTAGGCTCAATCACTTTGTCAGCCTCAGCTGAAGCTCCAGCAGCATACGCTACTTGCTCAGCTTGTCACCAGCCTACTGGACTAGGTATCCCAGGAGCATTTCCTCCACTTGCTGGATCAGAGTGGGTAAATGGACCTGTAGAAAACCTCATTCGTATCCAGCTCCGTGGACTCATGGGTGAAATCGTAGTAAAAGGTGTCAAATACAACAGCGTCATGCCTCCAAACGCTACCATGTCTGATGATCAAATCGCAGAAGTTCTCACCTACGTGAGAAACGAATGGGGCAACAAAGGCTCAGCAGTAACTCCTGACATGGTCAAAGCTCTACGTTCAGAAGTAGGCAAGCCAATGCTCACTGTTGCTGACCTTAAAGATCCAAACGAAGTTGTTCTCGAACTCAAGTCTGGTGAATTTGTCGAAACCGTAGATGTTGATTCAGATCGTTCACTTCCATGGTATGCAGTCGCATTCTTCGGCGTATGCCTTGTGCCAGTTGCACTTAGTGCAGCGAGCAAGAAGTAGTCCACCTACTCTAACAAACTAAACTTTCCCAACGCCGACTTCTCTCAGAGGTCGGCGTTTTTCTTTGCCCACCTTTCACCTTTCACCTTTCACCTTTCACCTTTCACCTTTCACCTTTCACCATCTAACAAATCTCAGTCTACCCACACCTCCGAGCTGTTGGATCGCTTCTGCTAACTTCTTATGCAGCACAGGATCACCATAGAATGGTCCTGCCCCAGCACCACCAGTATGATGCGTCTCTATCAAGACTGGCTCACCATTCTTCATGATAAATGACGGATTACCACTGTCACCACTGACAAGAATTTTCCCATAGCCCACCTTCTTATTAGCATCATAGCGGAGGAAAATCATACTGCCACCTCCAGCGCTTTTACCCAGTCCACCTACTTCATGGACGAATACTCGTTTCTTCTGATCTGTGACCAACACAAACTCCCCTTTCAGCTTTTCTGCAATATTAGCATCGTATGCTAACAAGGGATAAACCTTGTAACCAGAAGGCACAGGCTCATTCAGTAAGCCCACAGCGCAATCACCAACTACATTTACAGCTGAGACTAAAACTCTCTCTAACCGGCGACCATTCCGATCGTGAAACACCACTGAGCTAGGCACCTTCCTCTTATAATGTGCCGCCATCACCACATGCTGACGAGTCACCAGAGTGCAGGTTCTTTTATGATTAAATGAAATCCCTGACGCATCAAACTTCCGCGTCCAAGTCGTGTTCATCACACTATTACCTAGCGCATCGTATTTTTTAAAGATCCCTGGATTATCATAAGCCACAGCCATATCTCGCACCGTGGTGCTTCTACTGACGGCTAAATTCGAAGCTCCGCTATCGACCCCAGCACAGCCAGTTAAAATACAACTAAGAGGTAAACAAAGAGCAGATAATTTCATCCCGTAGGTTTACAAAACCTCAGCCAAGATGAACACCATAAAATAGAGAACTACTCCGCCTTAGTTTTCTCACCCATCTTCTCAACACCAATCATCAATATAGCTCCTATCAGCATCACGCCTAGCGCTGCCCAAAGCTCAGTATTGATAGCAGGTAATTCACGCGTGTAGCCAATAACCTTGTATTCGCCATCCTTGATCACAGTTCCATAAATCGCAGATTTCCATGGCCAGATCGTCACTAGTGAGCCAGCCACAAAGCCCGTAATCGTAGCCACTGCCACATCATGAAACTTCTTAAACAGCCAGCTCAGCACACGAGACAAGACCGCCATTCCAACAACAGCTCCTATCGCTACAGGAGTAATCACTGATAAAGAATCAACAAGATTTCCCTTACGTAATTCATTCACAGAATCAATCATGATCAGTTGGTAATTCCCCATCAGCAACAGGACAAAAGAACCTGAAACACCAGGAATAATCATGCTACACATCGCCACGACACCACAGATCATCAGATAGATAAAATTCTTACTCTCCTGAGCCTGCGGTAAAAATGCAAGACTCACAGCTAGCGCACAGCCGATCAGCAAACCGATCACTGCAGCCGAGCTCCATTTCTTCACCATTTTAAACACATAATAAATCGACGCCGCTATCAACCCAAAAAACAAGGCTGAGACCAACACTGGATGCTCTTTAAAACCAATTTCTAACAGCTTCGCCAAAGTAATAACACTCACTGCCACACCTAGAAGCAGAGCTCCTAGAAATCCAGCATCCACATGCTTCCACAGCCCTTTAAAATCTCTACCTAGTAGCAACTTCAACGCCGATCCATCGAACGACTTTATAGAATTAATCAAGCGCTCATAGATCCCCGTTACGAAAGCAATCGTGCCTCCTGATACTCCGGGGATTACATTGGCTGCGCCCATCGCAAAACCTTTGAAAAATGTAGATAAATGATTCACCAGATCGAGATAAATGAAATCAGCCCAACTAGCAAAGCAATATTCGACTTTCCTCGGCACCAGAACGGTCATGCTAGGCAGAAACACTAATGATCTCTAGAGCGTATTGACTAAACTTGCGGGAGCAGGAAGCGAAAGCAGGAAGCCGCAAGCGTGAGACTAAGTGATTAGGTTTTAACTCGACCTAACGCTTGCGGCTCCCCGCTTCATGCTCCTTGCTTCAATCTATTAGTTCTTCAGGGTCTAGAAAAACTTATGATCTCAACATTCGTAGTTTGATAAGAGCTAACAACAGCGCCCTTAGATGCCAGTTGCGCAATGCCAGTTGATGGTGTAAATTACATCACCATGAAAAAAACTAGTATCCTCTCACTCCTATCACTAGCTCTCGTATTCCTAGCTAGTAGCTGCGCTCAGCAGACACCACAGTCTCGCATCCAGGCTAACCCAGCCCTATTTGCTAAAATCCCCGACAGCCAAAAACAATCTGCCCAACAAGGTCGAATCAAAAAAGGCATGACCAAAGACGCCGTATTCATAGCATGGGGAAAACCCCACGGCGTCACATCAGGAAATCGTAATGGTAAAGATTTCGAGAACTGGGTCTACACCAGATCTACTCCTGTCTATCGTAACGGCTTCTACTCTCGCGTTGGCTACGGTTGGGGCGGATATGGTAGACGCGGCAGAGGCTGGGGCGGACCTAACTACGGAGTTGGATTTAACCCTGGTGTAAGATATGTCCAGAGAACCGCTGCATCAGTCAGTTTCGACCACAGACACACAGTCAAGGAATGGACCTCAGTCCGCTAGTAATGTTTTTGACATTGAAAGCGGGAAGCAAGTAGCGAGAAGCTATTGATCTATGTCAAACGCTTTGCTATTCCCTGCTTCATTCTCCACGCTCCCCCTTTAAAATACAAAAAACCGCTTCGGATCACTCCTAAGCGGCTTTTAAAATAAAATCGTTAAATCGAGGTATTATGAAATTCCCTCAACACGCTTGAGAACTTCTTCGTAAGCTTCCATCACACCACCGAGATCCTGACGGAAACGGTCTTTGTCTAGCTTCTTACCAGTCTCGATGTCCCATAGACGACAAGTGTCAGGGCTGATTTCGTCCGCAAGAACGATCTTAGCATCTGCATCCTTCGTGCGACCAAACTCGATCTTGAAGTCAACAAGCTTAAGTCCTGCACGCTTGAAGAAGTCAATCATCACGTCGTTCACGATGAGAGCCTTACGCTTTAGCTCAGCACACTCATCTGGAGTAGCTAGGTCTAGCTCACGAGCATAGTCATCGTTGATGAGTGGATCACCGAGCTCATCTGACTTGTAGGAGAATTCTACGATCGGTTGGTTGAAGACGATACCTTCTTCAACACCCATACGCTTGCAGAATGAACCTGCAGCGATGTTACGCACGATCACTTCCACCATCAGAATATCTACATTCTTCACAAGAAGGTTCACCTCATCGATCTGACTCAGAAGGTGTGTCTCCACTCCCTTAGTCTCAAGCATACGATACATCGCAAGCGTGATCGCTGTGTTTAGTCTACCTTTGTTAGCGAATTCAGCCTTCTTCTCTGCGTTGAATGCAGTAGCTTCATCCTTATATTCCATACGTAGGACATTAGGATCGTCCGTAGTATAGAGCCTCTTAGCTTTCCCTTCGTATAGTGGTTCCATGCGATTTGATTTAAGCCCTTTACACCTGCTGGTCAATCCACATTTTACACTTTTTAACGGTCTATAGAAAATCGCCTCTATTTCGCCACCTTAGGCTTACCAGGTATTAGTATTCCAAACACAAAAGTAACTATCGTTGTAAGAGGCCAGATCCATGCGAAACATATCGTCGGGATTACTTTGCCGTCTTTGAGTTCATAGGTAAACAAATCGGCTAACCAAGTAATATCGGCTCCAGCTTTACCCACTAGCACCCAGACATCCATTCTCATAAACATCGCAATCGCAAAAGATACCAAGCAACCTAAGACCAAACCTCTAACGCTGCCTTTACCAAGCATAGCACATAGGAAAATAGCTAACATCGGCCCCATTGTATAGGTAGTCATTCCAAACGCTAACGGAAGAACTGGAATCCCCTGAGCTACAACGACCAGACCAAGAGTAAATAAGGTCAGAATCACTCCCCACATCACAACAAGCATTCTAGACTTAGAAACCAAATTCAATGATTCAAGCTCCTCATCAGTCTTATTCTCCGGATGATACATCAGTGATAACGAAGTCTGACTCAACGCTGCCAAAATAGAATCCAAACTACTAATAGCAGCAGCAAAGACACCAGCTAAAATTAATCCAGACAATCCAACCGGCAGCTCAGTCACTATCCACATTGGGAACACATTATCAGGCTTAGAAACTACCGCTACATTTGAAGTCCCAGCATGTGTGAAGCCTAAAGCTTTCTCGTCTTTTGGATTAGCTGCTATGTAACTCTCACGAGCTGCTGAAGCGGCATCATTCTCGATCCTAGGAGCCTCGGATAACTTCTTTTCAGCAGTAGCTAAAGCTTCAGCATCTTTACCTTTTACTCCCATTACCACTAAACCTTCTTGAGGAGTGAAAGGGTTCTTATCATAATGCACAACAAGTGCAGAGCCTACTAATAGCATCATAAGAGTCATTAACTGCCCTACTGAACTCCAAACGAGCGCTTTAGATGCAGACTTCGCATCCTTACAGCAGAACATTCTCTGTGCATTGAGCTGATCTACACCAAATGCCGTCAAATTTTGGAAAGGCACAGCGAAGATCGCTACCCAGATAGTAAACTTCAGGTTAGCCTGCATCCTAGCATCCCAAATCTCTGTTCGAGCGTAGATTGTAGAGGTCTGCCAATACTCAGCCCAGCCACCTTGTAGGGAACTAATGATCCAGAATAGTGTGATTAAACCACCCAAGGTAAAGAGACCGAACTGCATCACATCTGTCCAAATCACAGTTCTCATTCCCCCCATAAGCGTCCACCCGATAGCAACAGCACCAATCGCAACAATACAGATTGAAATATCCAATCCTGTAACTACTTGAAGAGGAATCGCCGCCACAAACACTCTCACACTTTGCCCTAAAATACTGCCTACAGTAAACACCACAGTTGCTAGCGCCTTAGCCCCAGCACCAATCCTTCGTCCCATGTAATCATACGGACTGTAAATCTCTTCTTCATAGAATCTCGGCACAAAGTATTTGGCCACAATGATTCTCCCCATAATAGAACCTATTCCCCACAGCAAATAGGTGAAATTTCCGTGTAGAGCGAACAAGCCACCAGCTACACCAATAAATGTCACACCTGAAATCTCTGTAGCAATGATCGAACCTGACACTGCTTGCCAAGGTAGAGAACGACCACCTAAGAAGAAATCTCTAATAGTTCCCTGCTTACCACGCATCATATGACCAACAAAAGTCGTTAGAGCTAAGTAACCAATAATTACAGCCCAGTCCCAGTTAGTAAAATAATCTTCGATCAATCGGTTATCCATAAGCGAAACCCTAAATACCCAACTCCAGCAAGTCGACATCAAATCTCGTCCCAGCTTCACAAATAATTCTGTCAATCCTGCAAAATTCTGAAATTCTGTAAAAAAGAACCGCTTATGCAAAACTCACCAGACTACCCAAAACTAAAATCCCTCCTCGAAACGAGAATAGCAACTATCTCTAACACGACACTCCGAGACGAAAACCCAGCCGAGCAACTACGCCAACTCCAACAAGTCAGCGAAGCCATCACTCAATGGCAAACCGAAACCAAAGGCATCCCGCAACAGCTCAATCATTTCCTTAAGCAATCGAGTCTTAGCAAAGCTTTGGAGTTTGTTTCTTCTCTCTAGTAGTTAGTAGAGAGTAGTTAGTATTCAGCAGCTACCCTCTAAAACTTAATTTTATCGCGGAGGCTAAAGAACTTCCACGAGATAGCTCCCAGAATAGCTACTAGCAACACAGCTTTTACACTAATAAAGCCATACACACCCATCATTACTAACATCCAAGCGATAGGGAGTAAAAACAGATAGCCTAGAAGATTCCAGATCAGATTCTTTTTCCTCAATATCCGATTCGCTTCCGCTACATTTGTTTCTACCAGAGCCTTAGCATCATCATAGCTCATGCCATCCTGTCGTAGTAAATTCACCACCTTGAGCTGAGAGAGAAACAGACACAGCTGTCCAACTACTTTCTCATCATCGCTAACTACCTTCGTGCTAGGTGTGGCGTATACTTCTTCTGTATTGAGTTCTTTCATGTTTGTCTAAATCTATGTTCTACCAGAAACTGATCTTTTTACAGCGGTGAAAAAAGTGATTTGCCACCAGACAGAAAAGAAACAGAATCACAACCCCCACGCTCTTCTGTATCTGCATTCGATAGAGCAATATAGCAAATAAAATAGCTGCTGCAACGCTCATCCAGGCAAACATTTTCCATTTCATACTCATCAAATTTAACTTCTGTTGAGCAGGAAACGCATTGGCATCTACGATAGCCTTAGCTGACTCATAGCGCATCCCCTCGCCTCTCAGTAGCTTGATCACTGGCAGCCGACTCTGATGCTTCACCAGTAAATCGATCACTCTCGGGTCTTCTTCGATGATATTCGCTTTGGGAGTGACGTAAGGGTTTTCCATTGATCTGAATCAATCACATTGCCTAACAAAACAAAACCAAAAAAAACACTACCCATTCACACAAACCAGCTCTATCTTGTCTGAAAATAGCAATTCAAACAGCATGCCTACTAAAACAGATATTCTCGACCTATACTTCATGGACTCTCGTGCCAAGCTTCTGGACATCGCTTCCTACCTTGACCGACTAGACCGTCACCCAGGTGAGACAGATTTCCGCCAAGAGGGATTCCTCAACGCTCTCCAAGCCATGCTCGATGCTAAGGAAAACCGCACAGCTACCGTCCTCAACACACTGTCCGACCACTCCACTGATGTAGCCGAAGCCGCCACCATCCAGACCGCCTACGGAGCCCCACAGGTCGACTAAGTTCCAAAGAATGGAGCTATCTCAAACCACCAATCTCAAATTTCAAATACCAAGTCATGCACTACATCGAACCACACGCCCACATGGTCAGCCGCACCACGAGCGACTACCAACAACTAGCCATGGCAGGCTGCGCCGCACTCTGTGAGCCAGCATTCTGGGCAGGCTACGACCGTGCATCAGCACAAGGGTTTTACGACTACTACCGTCAGCTCACCGAATACGAACCAGCTCGTGCTGCCAAGTTCGGCATCCCCCACTACTGCTGGCTCTGTATCAATCCTAAGGAATCTGAAGACGCAGGATTCGCACGTGAAGTCCTCCAGATCATCCCAGACTTCATCGATAAGCCAAACGTCCTCGGCATCGGAGAAATCGGCCTCAACAAGAACACCAAAAACGAGCTAGCCATCTTCGAAGAGCATGTAGACATCGCTAAGAAATACGATCTCCCCATCCTCATCCACACCCCACACCTTGAAGACAAACTCAAAGGCACCAAACTCATCATCGATGCTCTGAAAAATGCCAACGTAGATCCTGCAAGAGTCGTCATCGACCACGTAGAAGAGCACACCGCTGGACTCGTGCTCGACGAAGGATTCTGGGCAGGCATGACACTCTACCCTGAGTCTAAATGCACAGCAGCCAGAGCGATCGACATCCTCGAAACCTTCGGCATGGAAAACATCTGGATGAACTCCGCCTGCGACTGGGGAATCTCAGATCCGCTCGCAGTCATCAAGTGCGCACTTGAAATGAAAAAGCGCCAGCACTCCATCAAGACAATCCAGAAAGTCATCTTCGACAACCCAGCCCGCTTCCTCAAGCAGTGCCCAAATTTCGTCCTCCCAGAGACACCATAAGCAACGGTTCCATCAACCAAGCACCGATCACTCTACCACCATGAAAGATTTCGAAGAACGCTGGGCGATTACTCGCAGCAAAGGAAAGGCAAAATACATCTTCACCTACGGACTCCTCTACTGGGGCTTTCCAATGGCGCTAGTCATGAGTCTCTACCTACATTTCAGAGGCAATCTCCCCTGGATTCCCACTCTCTACTTCACCATACCCGTCCCCCTCATCCTCGGCTTACTCTGGGGCTTCCTCATGTGGACCTTCCTAGAAAACCGCTACCAACAAACCAAGTAGCTACCATCACTTTATCCTTTATCCTTTATCCTTTATCCTTTTCACCTTTTCCCTTTTCCCTTTCACCTACCATAATGTTCGAACATCTCTGCTACTGCACTAACATCCACCCAGCCGAAACTTGGCCAGAAACCTTTGACGCTCTTAAGGAACACACTCTCTCAGTCAGAGACAAAATTCTCGCTACTACCAGAGATCACGCATCAGCCTATCCTATCGGCCTGCGTCTCTCTGCCAAGGCAGCGACAGAGTTACTAGAAGGTGAAAACCTCTCCAACTTCAAATACTGGCTCTACACCAACAAACTCTACGTTTTCACCATCAACGGCTTCCCATACGGAGAGTTCCACAACACCCGAGTCAAAGAACAAGTCTATGCCCCTGACTGGACCACAGCCGAGAGACTTAGCTACACAGCGGATCTCATCACCATCGTTTCAGACCTCGCACCGCAGTCGCTAGGAGGCTCAGTTTCCACGCTTCCCGGCTCATTTAAAGAATTCGGCGCTGACGAAAACCTCATCTTCGCTCACCTCTACGCAGCAGCGAAACTACTAGAATCACTCTCAGCAGAAACCGGCAAAGACCTCCACCTAGGACTAGAGCCAGAGCCGCTCGGACACTTTGAGAACACTGAAGAAACCATCGCATTCTTCGATAGATTCGCTAAATGGGCAGAAGCTAAAAACTTCCCTTCCGACATCATCTACCAGCACATCGGCATCAACTACGACACCTGCCACTTCGCCCTTCAATACGAAGACGCAGCCACCGCTCTCAAAACTCTAACAGACGCTGGCCTCCGTATCTCAAAAATCCATCTTTCCAATGCCCTAGAGATCAAACTTACAGATTCTAACAGCATAGAAGAGATCAAGCAATTCGACGAACCGACCTACCTCCACCAAGTCATCATCAAAGACGCCGAAGGAGCCATAACTCGCTACAAAGACATCGAAGATGCCCTCAATCACAAATCTCAAATCTCAAATCTCAAATCTGGCGTAGCCAGAATCCACTTCCACATCCCACTCCACGCTGCGCCTAAATCTCCGTTCACGTCCACCATCCAGCACACCATCGATACTCTCAACTACCTCAAAGTAAATCCAGGCGTCTGTGATCATCTAGAAATGGAAACCTACACCTGGGGCGTCCTCCCAGACGAGCTACAGATCCCAATCGATGACCAACTCACCGAAGAACACCTCTGGGTGCTGGAGCAGTAGTTGCTCTTCAGTAGTTAGTATTTAGTAGAGAGTAGTTAGCTATTCTGCTGAGAAACTTACTCTATATAGAAAATTTTATTATGTCTGAGAAAATTAAAGCCCTGTTAGCCACGGGAAGAATTTCAAACCTGCCTACAGTCTGGTGTAACTGC
>CAKZNV010000184.1 GCA_937132085.1 uncultured Rubritalea sp.
GTCTTGTCGACATTGACTTGCCCAGGCTTCAGCTTATCGATGATTGAGCTGAGGACATTGATGTCCATGTCAGTGATCTGCTCAGCTGAAAGAGGAATGAGTTTTCCTTGAGCCACGGCATTATCGACGACTCGGTTCTTCTCGATCCCATCTAGTCGGGCATTGAGAGCGACCATCTGATCTTTATCTTTCGCTTCTTCAGCAGGTTTGTCGGATGCTTTAGACTTTTCGTCATGAGCTGCTATAGCCGCGGCGATAGCTTCGTCTGTGACATCGTCTGCACCATCTGCGGGCTTGAGGCCTAGCAGAGCGATGAGCATGTCTTTGTGTTTATTGGTGTCTTTATCCATGTTGTTTTTGGTTTGAGATTGATTCGTTAAGTGAGCACTCAGAGCGGTTTGGAATTCCATCCCGTCGACATCGCCATTTTGAGTAAGAGCCACGGACTGAATGAAGATCACATCGCCCTGGTCATCCGTGTAAGCCACGGCGGAAACGTCCTTGTAAGATGCGGCGAACTCTTTGCCATTAGGTGTGTATTCAGCGGCGGAGTAATAGATTCCATCACCCTCAATCACCTCTATCTCGCCATGCGCTGCGTAGTGGTGTGGATGCTCTTTATAAGCTGGATGACCCACGACTGACTGATGCTCGTAATCGAGCGGCACAGTCTCATGAGCGTTGGCTTCCTGATTAGCTTTCAGCACCTCTACAGTCTTAGCTGTCACATTGATTTCAGCACCAGTAGTGCGGCCAATGTTCTTGCCCCAATCCAGAATTTTAAATCTAGTTGGTAACTGATCTACTTCACCACCTTCTGCTCTGAGAGCATGAGGTTGAGAGAGGACTACTGAATGAGCGTTCTTAATGTTCACGCTATCAGCATGCCCAGTTCACACCGCATTCTCAAATAAGGTTGAGAGAGTTGAGACAGCGCCAAAGGCACGTTTTAGGTATCTAGGTTTTAGGTGTTAAGGCTTCATCATGCTGGACATAAAACCTAAAACATAATCACCTAAAGCCCGCTAGAGCGTAGCGAAGCTACCAAAGCTCTTTCTACAGCTCTCTTACCAGCTGGACTAAGACGAGACTGCTTAAATGGCATGTATGGCCGGGCTGGGATCTTGGCAGATCTCTTGCGCCCGGCTTTACCTCCGAGCTGGTGAATCACCGCATACTTCCGATCGGAGCCTACCACCACTTTCCCATTACTCACTGATATCACACGAATAGATTTCCGTAGCATCGTAGATTTCTGGAGCAATACATGCGGCAGAGAATCTAACCTGGGAACCCAAGCCGTAGGACGCAAGCTGCTATCAGTAAAAGCACGCTTTGAAACACTAATCACCGCTCGCCCCATCGCCTTTAGATGCCGCTGGCTAGCACTAGGCCCCGCTGCCTTCGCTTTCTTAATAAGCGCAGGAGAGATCCCATCTCTGATTTTACGCAGGTTCAAAATCTAGACCTTAATAGCTCCAACGCAACCACGGCTCTGTCACCCGCCACCATATAACCAGCGTCCGTCATGTGAGTAGGATCTCCAACACCAGTAGCATCAGCACTACGTTCGCAACCTTTAGTGTCATAGTATGCGGCATATGGGTTATTGTCACACCACTCTCTGACAAGTTTACGTAAGAGCATTACTTTACCCGTAATGTGTTCGCTAAAGGTAGGTATTGCTGTGTCCCAGTTGTCTACCACACTCGGATACTCTTGTGCCTCTATTGACGTCATCACCACTACTCCTGTCTCTTTTAACTCCCATTTGCTATCAATGTTTTGAGTGATCGTGTATGCTCCCTTAGTCCACGTAAAACCATCATTTAGATCGTTACTTGGAGTAATGACGTATGCCCCGTTAGCTCCTACTAAATCACCAGTTAGACCACTAATAGTAAAATTAGCTCTACCTACCTCCGTCATACGAGAGTGGCTATAATAAATAAGACCTGCGACAAATAAGCTATTAGATCCATGATCTACGTCTTGGCAGTAGTTGTTATATAATGCATTAAGTTTACGTGGATAGTCTAGCACGTTAGCGATAGGTGTCTCTGTGTTGTGCTCACCTTGCATCCACATCAAAACATTATCCACTGCACCTAGACCTATAGGCGGCAGCGTGGAGTTTTGTGTTAGGTATTTATCGTGATCATAAACATCACCACGTTTTAAATCTGCTCCGATCCATTGCTCGATCGGTGTAGCACCGTCTCTGTTAAACATACCGTGTCCGTAGTGGTGTATATGACCATACTCACGGTGTATGTGATACACCATGCGTGCGTCGTTGTTAGACTGTCCGTCTGTCGATATTATACAATGGCGTTTGTGGGTTAAAGAATTTCTAAACACTGTTGCTAACATTAAATTATGCAATTTCGACAAAGTTATATCCGAGATACTGGCAGATCTGTAAATACGCAAGGCTCCGTAAATGCTACCTGTGTTACCATCAACATCACTCCATTGACTATCTGGCGCCAGTCTCACTGGATAACCTGAGAGATTATACATACCTTTACCGGCGTTAATGTCTGCCGTCTCCACCTCTTGGTTGCAAACTAACTTGATATCTGTGTTTGACGTGCCATACAAAAAACCAAAGGTAGTTAATCCTCCCGCATTATTACAGTTAAAATACTTTGCACCTCCAAGAAATCTATCGGATACACCGCAGTAAAATCGACCTAATAGATTCGTCGTGTTCCCTCCTACATGACCGATCCCAAGCTGGATCTGATTGTATGTGCCATTTAAACTACCAACGATTATACGGCGCACTGATGACACTCTCTCAGTCTCACCATAATCAAGAGGCACAGCTTGCGACATCACCGCCAGCATTATGTATGGGTCAGTCGCTTGGTCTACGGCATTAGGCATTTGCACACCGTTGGCATTAGTAAATGCACTAAAATCGCCAGATACTTTATGCTCATCTCTGGTTGTAGTGCCTACTATCGAACCGAGAGTGACTGGCTTTTCAGGAGCAAAACCCAGAGCCGTTACATCAACTCCCCATCTGCTGCCTACTGGTGTAAAATCAACGTGGTTCTTAATCCCTAAGTCATCTAGCCCTTGGTAAAATTCTGCCAAATCATTAACAGCATCCTCAGAAGCGTCGTTGTTAGTATGCGTCTCAGCTGCAGTATAGTTAGCTGGAGATATCGCTCTTTTAGCCCTACCTATTTCAAGAACCTTGTGAGGATAGTTCTCTGCATCTCCTAATAATCTAGCTGTTCTCTCTGCATTAAGATCACCTACACTCGCAGCACCTATATTTTCACGACCTTGAACTTTCTGATACTCACTCAAGCCTTGTGCAGCATCTACACGCACTCTATTTGCTTGAGCGGTGAGAACTGCATTAATATCAACATCATTAGCTTCTAATGCCTGGGCTAATTCATTCAGAGTATCCAGAGCACCAGGAGCACCATTGATTAAGTTATCAATTGCAGTTGTTAACTCTGCTTTTATTTTATCAATCGACCAAGTTTTAGCTAAATCACTATTTAAAGAATCATCAATAATAGCATCAATTGCATTCTGTAGACCAGCATCTGCATTCTCTCGATTCGTTTTCTCCAGCGCAATAGCATTACCTAGTGCGGCATCGCCAGTGCCACTAGCTCCAGCCACCGCATCTATACTTTGCTGTAGAGCTGCATCACCATCATTGATAGCTTTTTGCTGAAGTGGACTCACTCCATCACAGTCGTAAATATTCACTTCAAATCTCTCAACACCATTCTCCACAGTGACCTCTATTATTTCATTCGCCATAATTCATTATAATTTTTTATTCATCGTGCTGGACCAATGACTATTGACCATTGACCAATGACAGCCCAAAGGGCTACCGACTCACATCCTGTAAGATTCTCCAAGTTCCCTGAGCTATCGTAATAACTCTACCGTCAGCTAAAGTGATCTCTATGTCCCAGGCGTATGATCCCGCTGGGACATTCATCACCCGGCCAACCACCTTAAACTGGCCATTCGCTGTATCGATCATCTCAATAGAACCTCTTGCCGTGCTCCATTCAGCGATCGTCTTGCCGTGCACTGGACGCTTTCGCAGCTGCATCAGCACACTGGCTCCAGTCAGATCTAGAGCCGCATCATTAAGCTTCACTGTGATAAGACCCAGTCCTTGCCAGCTATCGCCACGCTTCACTTCTGCCAGCTTCGTCTGTGGCTCAGGTAATCCATTACTCATAGCCACATCATCACAAGAGATGCGTTACTTCTCAAACAAGGTTGAGACAGTTGACCGAAAATAAATGAAAAAAAATGTGCCAGATCCAAGAGGTTTAGAAAAAAGTATGATATACTCGATGCTCATCAACTAATTCAAAACTATGAAAGACATCTATACACAAATGAAAGGCCAGCTTTCTCGCTGGGAAGAAAAACCTCTATTTAATCTTTATAATGAAGCTTGTGCAGAAAAAAGCGGAGTAGCTTATGAGGCTATAAAAACAGCTGAAAATGTTTATTTTATGATAGTGATCTGCATCACATCAAAAGAAGAGATTAACCGGATTGAGAAAATTATAGATTTCTCTGAAGACGTTGCACCCTCTAACTGGGAAGACTTCAACTTAGCTAATTTTGTCATGCAGACCAAAGGCAATGGTCTTACCTATGAAGATATAAAAGTAAATGGAACTAGAGAAGCAATAGCTTTAGCCGCGACTGGAGATGGAGTGAAAACACTTCAAGTAATCTACGATATCGGCAAATTGAACTAACTAAACATCGACCACATCATCGCCTTCACCGAGCGTCTGAGCAGCCTCAGCTTCAGCAGTAGCTCTGTGCATTCCATTTTGCACTAGAGCTGCTACAGCTGCTTTACGAGTCATCTTCTGATCGGCTAGATCGTTCAAGATGTCTATCATCTTTTGTTGTGTAGGTGTAATGATCATTTAATTGGGTTCCATCCTAGTTTCTTAAACATAGCATCTATTTCAACTTTTACAGGTTCAAAATCATCATCATCCCAAACATTCCAAGCAGTGTGCTTTCTCATCTCAGCTAGTTCTTTTAAGAGTTCTTTATCCTTGGACTTCACCGCTACATATTGAGCATAGGCTCTAGCCCATTGCTCACGTTTTCGTAATAGATATTCTGAGTGATCAGCTGGTAGACTTCCTGTCTTAAGAAACTTTATGCTGACTGTATTATCTAACGCTTTGAGCACTCCAGCGAAAAGACCTTTATCACCTCGTTCGCTCTCCATGTAATTTGGTTTCCCTATGCCTTGATGATCTAGGAAATGCCCAATCTCATGCACCGTAGTCATGCGGACATGTGGGGCGGTAGACTTCACCGCTATACTCACACCTTTTCCAGATTGCTGCCTAGTATAGACACCGAGCGTATTCTTTCCAGTGCTTCCTACTATTGGCAATTCATGCAGAGCACCATCATCATGCACCTGGTCGATCGCATTGATTGATTCAGTGATTTTATTCACATGAGCCTTGCGCTTGTAGCCAATTTTTAGAGCCTTGCTCACTGGAGAATTTCTAACTGGTAAATTGACTTCAGGAGACTTATTTATTGGAGGCTCTATTACCGGAGGGGCGAACGGAGATTCTGTTCCTTCAGGTGGAGTCACTCCCACTTTACCCTTTCTTCTTTTACCTTTCACCTTCGGCAGCTTGCCCTTGAGCCAACCTAGCAAACTAAAATCATCATCAATGTCCACATCTTCAGCCCAATCTTCAAAATCCTGCCGTGTCTTTGGATCCCATCGCTTCTGAATTTCTTCATAATTCATATTGAGATCTCGCACATTGATTTCAAAGTTGCCGCCTTTTTGCTTCGGTGTTCTTAGATCCACATTCACACCTAGCCCACGCACTAGACGATTCTCATTTTCAAGCTGCTTTAGAGCTGGCCCACTCAGCACACGCTGAGCATCTGCCGCACGGCCGCTGTCACGCTGCCGTTCATCCTCCGCATCCTCAGCGGTGAGCTCCACCACATCACAGCGGCAGTTCCATTCCCAGGGCGGAGTGTGGCTAGCCCAGAACTTGTGATCAGCTGGCAGCACTATGCCATTGAGTGCTGCATGACTCGCACGCACCCGACTGTCTTCCGTAGAAATATATTGGCGATAAGGGAAAACATCCATTAGCTCATCCATCTCACGAGCTTGAGCTGCTGCATACGCGGTGAATGCATGATGACGCATAAGCAGCTCTGCACGCTTCTCAGCTGCTATTGGATTAAACCAAGGCGAGATATCAGCAATGACATCTTTCTTCACCTTTTCCCAGTCCGCACCTTCAGGCAGCTCAGCTATTCTATCACGCACGGCCGCTAGCACATCAAAATCTTCAATCCCAGTAATAGTGAATGATCTAGCTTGCAACTCAGCTGGCAGCCGATCGAACACTTCTTTAGTAACCGCGGGCTTATCAGCAATCAACTTAGCAGCCTCATCATGCGGAACTGGTTCTAGTGAAAAATTTAGCATTCTATAAAAAGTTAGGTGTTAAAATTGCGAAGACTTCCTGTGGTTCATTGTTCCACTCTGGATGCTCGATACAGATTTCTTCATACCCACGATAAGGAGCGATGATTCGCTTGCTCATATCATCCGCTCTAGGATAGCCAGCGATAAACATCACATGGTCATAGTCTCGGCCGACTAGTCGACGTTTCCAATAATCCGTTTTCAAACGATACTCATAAACCTTCTTACCAGATTTGATTTCGTTGAAATATTTTACCTTCAGGTGAATGTAGAGCGTCTTCATTACTGCCCTCTATCTCTAGATTTGTCACACCAGCCGTTATAGTGACCACATTCGTAAGCACTGTATGGCTCACTCGACCTTGGTTTCATTGCTAGAGATCCTTCCAGATTTCCAAGCTCCCACATGAAACGAGACTTCCAGCCTCCCATGTCACTTTCATATTTCTTTAATGACTTTAGAAATGTTGAAGGGATTAAAATAATCCATTTTATCCGTATAATATATTTTTTCATAAATTTATCAGTCTCATAGGCCATATAAGACCTATCGTTTCATCATGCTGGCAATCTCAAATCACAAATTACCAATCTCAAATAAAGCGTAGCTTAAAAACCACACGTCGTCCGCCACAGTTGACGGCGTTGATCTGTCCACCAACTCTCTTCTTTGGCCTTCACATTCTTAGTGCGCTCTAGATGCTCCACTAAACTATCTATCTTGATCAGAAAAATTTGCGGTGTTGGCTGACAGTGTTCTATCATCCCAGCGACACAAAGGCGGCGAATAGTATCTAAGCTCATTCCTTTAATACCCAACTTACTTCTGATTTCAGTAATTGGGATCCAGCCGAACCACTCATCTGCCATCTCTAACTTATAAGTGCCATCGCCAGCTGGCACTAACTTACTCATCACATAGCTAGGAAGCTCCCAAACATCTAAATGACTGGCAAGCTGACCAGGTGCAACTTCGCTCATCACTTCACCACTTTTCAGAGGTGTGATTTCCTCAGCGATTGGAAATCCAAATAAATCAGTCATTTTCGTGTTAGTTTGTGGTTTATAAAAAGAAGCCCATAAACGCCCTTCACGGGCTTAGCCTCACTTTCCTTTATCCTTTGTCCTTTTCTCTTTTATCTTCTCTTTTTGCTATGTGCGAAGTGCGGCATGAGCTACCTAACGCTAGACCTCGGCAGATAATTCCGAATCTACGCTTAAAATCGTCTTCCTGATGCGCTAAAATCTCAACCCGCTTCACAGCGTAAACCACAGAAGTATGATCCATTTTGAAGACGTTCCCGATATCATGTAGACTCTTCTCAGTGTTGCGATGCCTTAGCAGAGCCATCGCACACATCCGAGCATGTGACACACTGTCAGTTCTATCTTTCAGTAGAAGATCTTGAGGCTTCACGTTCCATGCTGCTGCACACACATTCACCACATCCTCAGCCCAGCGTGGATAATAACCTTCCACGCTCAGAGCCTCACAGCCCAGTCTTCTACCTAATTCATCGAGTAACTCACCGACTGGCACTAATTGTAAATTTGTTTGTTTCATAATAGTTTCATTGTGCTGGACCAATGACCAATGACCATTGACCCATGACAAACCGAAGGTTTATATAAATTTCCCTTCCTTGGAGTTACAGCGATTTCTCACCGTGTAGAATAGATTGCTAAGCTTGTCAGCTGGCAGCGCTATGAGAGCATCATAGTCAGCTAGCTCAGTGCCTTTGTTCTGAGATCGTGCGATAGAGAGCACATAGCCTTCATTGAGCATTTCCTTTTTCTGACCCTTTTCAGACATCGTTTTCTGATGTTCTTTAAGCTGCTTATTGATCAGCCAGATAGCTTGCTCTCTATTCTCCATCGTATCTGCCTTTCTATGGCTCTGCTTTCCAGTCTGTAGAGCTTTCGGATTCTCATACTTAGATCCGCCTAGCTTCAGCATCTCAGCTTCTATCTTGCGAAACTCAGAGTTGTAGCACTTGCGCATTGAGTCCTTACCAGTGATCTCTTTCACCTTCAGCTTGCGCCATTGGTCAGCTTGCTTTGATTTACTAGCGGACTCATCCACACCTTCGATAAGGCCGTATCTATCCATGTGATCATAGGCAGACTTGATCAGCTGGCAGAGAACCTTGATCTGACGCATAGTAAGAAGCCGATCGCTATTACCAGGACCACGAGCAATAGGATAAGCAGGAGAACCTTTCACTTTTTTGGCTTCACCTTTTACCTCACCGATCGGAACGATAGTCGATCCACCGTGCACCACACGGCCTTCAAGTCTCCAGTCCATCGCATCACAGTAAGCCTGGGCACACTCTAGATCTGGGCTATCGAACTCATGGCTCTTAGCTCCTACACCATCATACTTGCCGGCACCATTAGGAATTGTCGCTACATACTTAGGCACTTTGAGACACTCCTTTCATATCCGCTAGCTCTTGTAAGATCTGATTATAAGCCCAGACCACTGAAATATTTTCAGAGTAAGACTTACGCACACCGCCAAAGAGTAGATGGTAATTTCCAGACTCCATCTTTAGAATGACAGCCCCAAGTCGCTTAAATGACTCCCTTGCATTGATGTGCTGCGCCTCATTCATACTGCCAAACGTAGTCTCTTCATCGATCGTCTTGCACTGGATATTCAGTGGCTTCATACAGTGTGGACAGCACACATTATCGCAGTGCTCTTGTGGTGGATAATCATCGTTGATAGGTTTAACACAGTTAGGGCACTTTGCCTCAGTTTGGTTAACTCCCACGTCTAACAGCATCGGCTTTCGGAAAGCAGCCCACTCTTGTTGTTCTTCTAATTCTACACTCATCATTTTGGTTTGTTCGTTTCGTTGGTGTTTACTTTATCCTTTCAACTTTACCCTTTAACCTTCTGATCAGGCACATCAGTCGCTCTCTTAGGCTCAGCCCAGAACTCCTCAGGTGCATCTATGCGCAATCCATACTTGGCCATTTCTGGTTCAGTTAGATGTTTCTTTACGCCTTGCTTATCGAGTGAAGTCGTCACTTTAAGACACTTATCACTCACAGCTTTACCAGCTGACTTGATAGCCTCTACAGCCTTACCAATAGTCCATTTACTATTCAGCACTTTGACTATGCCTGGACTCTTTCTGAAGCCAAACTCAGCAAGCTTACTCTCACCGCTTTTCTTTTCCCCTAACAGAACATCTCTGTTGAAGTCCGCATAGAGTTCACAGCCAGCAAAGAGTTCGCTCAGTTGAGCATTCTTACGCTTTAGAGCTGCCTTATGCTTTTTATCTTCAAGAGCCTTACGCTCATTGTGCTCAGCGATCATCGTCTCCAGCTCTAACTGTAGCAGCCCTAGCTTATCTAGTGCGTGCTCGAATTCTGCCTTTGATTTATAAATCACTCTGTTTTTCTTAATTCTAGTTGTCATGTTCTTGTTGTTATTTTTACTTGTTAATTTTTTGTTTCATAAAGTTTCATCATGCTGGACCAATGACTATTGACCCTTGACCGATGACAGGCGTTCACGCCTAAGCCTGTGCTCAGTCTCGTAGATGTATTCCATCTCCGAGCTAGGCCGCCAGATCTCTACTGTGTCCGTCAGCACGTAGTTGTAATTAGTTGTGCCAGCAACGAACGCCACACGGCCACCTGCTTTCTCGATGAACTGCATGATCTCTTCTGCTAGATCCAATTCACGCTCAGTAAATCCACCAGCGAGAATTCTCCATCCTTGTTTCTTAGCCACTTTGATCGGCATGATGTTTCGTTTCGTTTCCATTTATCAGTAGTTAGTAGAGAGTAGTTAGGAGATCTCGATGAGTGCGTTTTCTGCACCGGCTAAGAGACTTGCATCGTCGATTTCTTCTACCGATAAGCCAAAGTCCAACACCTGGTCTACGACTCGTCTCAGATAAGCCCAGTGCCCAGCATTGAGGCTTTTAGAGACAATCGCTTTGATCGTCGCCTTCTTCCAAGACGGTAGCGTGGTCGTCTCACGGCCAACAGCTACCTCGGCCAACCTACGAGTAAGAAACATCTCAGCTCCTTCCACATCTGGACCAGTCAGAGTGATTTTAGCGAAGAGCCTATTATGAATGAGCTGCTTAGCTTCCTCACTCGCCACGCTTCTCAGCTTCTGGAAGAGTGTTTTCATACCAGCCAGAATAAACAGAGCCTCAGTCTTGTTGATCAGCATTTTAAGCAGGTTAAGCATCGAGCCATTGAGGTGATGCGCTTCATCTATGGCGATGATTACACGGCCTCTACGCTTCAGAACTTTCAGTAACTCATCCACCATGTCCGCTGTAGCAGCCGGGATAGTTTCTTCACCTACACCTAGGCCGCGGAGCATGTCACGGATAGCAGCTCGTGGTGATCTCCACGTCACATCACTAGCTTCTAACATCACCATACTACCAGCCGCTTCATTCTGGCTGAGTAGCTGAAGACAAGATGTCTTGCTAGATCCGCTACCACCCTGAACTAAGATTAGTCTATCTTTGCCATGATGATGCATGAGCCTCAGAGCTGCTAGCATCACTGCCTGAGCTGGGGCTAGATCTGTGTAGAGATCATCACTGCCTCTCTCTACGACTTGCGTCTGTAGCGCGGCAAGCACACCGCGGTAGTTCGGCAGCTGTGCCTCTACTTTCATCTGTGTGAAATCTCCCTTGAGAATCTTACTCCACATCTTAGTAGATCCCAGTCCCGGCCATTGCTTGCACCATTGTCTAATGCTAGGTAAGGGCTTGATAAGATTGCGATGCGCTTCGATAGCTGTTCCAGTGCGGAAAAGCTCTGCCTCTAGTTGTTCTTTATTTTCAGTAGTATTCATATTGGTTTGTTCGTTTTTGAAATTGTTATCAGTTTTGTTTCATCGTGCTGGACCAATGACTATTGACCATTGACTGATGACGCGGCCTTCAGGCTGCATGACTTTTCTCTGACCTTCAGCAGAACGGCATCCGCTCTGTGCTTCGCTGTGCGTCTGTCTGTGTAGAGAGTGGTGTCTACGATTACCTCTCTGATAGAAGCTCTGTAGAAGGGCATTACTTGGCCATCGACCTCTTCTAAGGTTCTCTTGCTTGACCCTTGCTTTGCCTCAGCTAGGTAGTGAACTCGCTTTTCAATCGGCATCTTTAAGTAGGTAGAATGGGATATATTTTTCATAATGTTGGTTTGTTCTGTTAGGTTGTTAGATTATCTAGTGGTCGAAAAATGCACCTTGTGGGCTACACGGATATCTCTGGCCATACGCTTGTAGAAGTTCTTGGTAGGGATGTTTGGAGCTTGCTGAGCCTCTCTATCTAGCTGGTCAGCAAATGCTAAAATATCCTCTGAACCTTGTTTCTTATTGATTACTTTGATCTTCTTAAGGATGGCCATATTTTCAGTAGTTAGTATTTAGTAGGTGGTAGTTAGTGCTCCATGCTCCGTGCTTCCCGCTTCCAAGCCGTAGGCTTAATCAGTCAGGCTCTTAGTTAGTTTCTCGATTTCGCTAGCCGCATCACGGCCGCTAAATCTGCTCATCTGTGCTGGCTTCTCATTGCGCTCTGGCTTCACATGTTCACCAGCTCTGAT
>CAKZNV010000185.1 GCA_937132085.1 uncultured Rubritalea sp.
TACTCATCGCCTCTCCCTCTCTACAAGATGGGACTTTTGATAATTCAGTGATTCTCCTATTCGATTTTTCAGATAACGAAGGTGCTGAAGGTGTGATTCTCAATTGCAATACTGGCCAGACAGTCGGAGACGTGCTTTGTAGCTCAGAGTTCAAGCAGCTCAGGAAGCTCCCAGTTTTCTATGGTGGTCCAGTCGATGAAGACAAACTCTCGTTCGTTTCCTTCCGATGGACTAAAGCTGGTAAACTAGACTTTGATATAGGTATCTCTGCACCAGAAGCCATCGAAGCGATGAAAGTCAGCGGCACATTGGTAAAAGCATTCGCAGGCAAATCAGCTTGGACTAAAGGTCAGCTTGAAGGTGAACTAGAAGGCCATGCCTGGTATGTAGCCTCTCCTATCAAATCATTGCTCACTATGCCGCAGGATGAGACCTTGTGGAAAAACACGCTACAAGAACTCTCTCCATTTCATCACATCATTTCACTCACCCCTGAGAATCCATTTCTAAACTAAATCATGAGAGTTGTCATCCAGAGAACTAAAAATGCGAGCGTCAGTGTCGCAGAGGAAATCATCGGTGAGATAGATCACGGAGTCGTCATCTTGTTAGGTATCGAGGAATCTGATACTCAAGAAGACATTGACTGGCTGGTGCGGAAGATTACTAACATGAGGATCTTTGATGATGAGAATGGAGTGATGAATCGATCTCTCATCGAAGTAGGCGGAAATGCTCTCGTCATATCGCAGTTCACCCTCCATGCTTCCACTAAGAAAGGCAACCGCCCATCCTACATCAAAGCTGCTCGTCCAGAACAGGCTGAACCAATGTATCAAACATTTGCAGATAAACTAGCGGGAGTTATTAATAAACCTACACAGACTGGTAAATTTGGTGCAGACATGCAGGTCAGTCTGGTCAATGATGGACCTGTCACCATCCTGTTAGATACTAAAAATAAAGAATAATGTTAGACTCAGATCCTATTTCCATTCAGTTCGAGATCCCTGCTACTGATCACCTTGGCAAAAACCATGTCGAAGGCAAAATCAGATTTATGGCTGAGCATGTAGAGCTGAGCTGGCGAGTCAGAGGCAATGTATTCCGAGGCGGAAATGCTGA
>CAKZNV010000186.1 GCA_937132085.1 uncultured Rubritalea sp.
GAATCACAAACCTTTAAATTATCGTCAACTTTGGACAGCTCTCAAAATTATCGATGGAGAGGGTGATTCTGTAAGATTAATATACTCGCAGGAGCTTCGTTCAAAGAGTTTAAATGGTGGACGTAAAGGTGATTGGAACAGAGAGCATGTATGGGCTAAATCATATGGAATAGACAAAAGTGGCGCAGATTTTACTGATTTATATAATATCTTTGCTTGTGACATGCAGATTAACTCCAGGAGGGGTAACAAATGCTTCGATAATGAAACAGATAAAGATTCCTGGGAACCACCTGAGAATATGAAGGATGACATTGCTAGAGCTATGTTTTATATGGCGATTCGTTATGAGGGGAATGAGCCAAATACTGAAGATCTGATTTTAAATGATGAGCCTAATTCGGACAGAGCTGATTTTGGAAATCTGAGCACTTTACTTAAATGGCATAAATCCGATCCTATAGATGCAAGGGAGCTGGAAAGAGCTAATAGAGTTGAGCAAATTCAGGGAAACCATAATCCTTTCCTCGATGATCCTGAATACGCTGAAATTATTTTTGGTAAGAAGGTAATTAAAAAAATAATCTTCCTCTAAGTATCCTAACGGTTATTCCTTATTGCATATATTTCTAAGCACGACTCCAAGTAAAAATTTAAGTAACATAATTAACCAAGTGGAAAAGCTTTCAGGATTTCCTGTGGTGATTAATCACGAGCCAACACTGCAAACCCTACCTGTGCTGATCAAATCAGTATCTGAGTCGTCTTTCAATAAAATCGGTGCACTTCCAGTTTGAATCCAAGACTTGAAAAACTTTTTATAGAATGAGTCTCTAGGTCTAATTTACAATTACCCCCTAACCTTATGTTTACAAACCCATTATAGTAATTATTCCTCAACAACACATGTTCTATCATTTGGCGATAAGTCTCCACATATGCCAGTTCTGATTTACTATCCCCAAAACACACCAAAGCCCCGTATAATCTATATACGGGGCTTTTTGGGTTTAAGATACTAATTTTTCACACAATTCTGGAACTATAGTCCACTGATAATATTGGATAAACTTTACATGACAATCATCATTCTCTATGTCTATCTCTAGTTCATCGTAAAGCCCAACTATTTCAAGTAGTTCATTGCGAATATGTTTTTTTCCACCCTCAGAGACGTGTTCTGTTTGCTTTAAAATATCATTTTGTATTTTGACAAACTGCTCACGTGCATACTCAAGTTGCTCACGTTGCTCACATTGTGCATCTAGTTTTTTTTCTGCGAGTTGCGCCTCTTTAATGAGCTGGTTTAGCCTCCTTGTCTCCTCAGCCTTAACAACCGATTTTTTCCCTGCCTCAATTCGAACAAGAGATTTAGCTAATAGATCTTTAAAACGCTTGTTACGTTCAAATGCAAAGACTCTACTCTTTTTGTATAGCTTCATGGGATGAGGTCTTCTATACATCTTATGGCTATCATCATGATCAAGTAACAACTTGTTAATCATGGATTGTGTCCATCCTCTTTCTTTCAACTGGCTAACTGTAAAGCAAATATCAAACTTGCTAACCTTCTTTTTTACTTCTTTTTTGTTTCTCATATGTCGCAACCTTAGTTCGAACTATAGCCCCGTAATACAGGCAATTGACATATCTTATTATGCATATTTTGCATGATAAGTCAATATCTTTAATTAAGGATAGTTAATGTGAGCAAAAGCACCGAACACAATACGAGTCTCCTCTTTGGTAATAACTGATTACATTTTAGTCATCTTCACATTCCCCGAGTGAAGTAAACCTGGGGCGTTCTAGTCGTCAGAAAGAGATTCTATCTAAATAGGGGACACCTCGTTAACTGCTTGCTAGAATAGAAATGTCAGTATATTCATTCTAACAGATGAATTATCTAAAAAAGCTAAATCTAGCTATTCTCGTTCTATGCTCATCCGTGAGTTTTGTTTTTGCGTTATCTAGCGGAAACGTTGAAGAGAACCCAGTATCACCTCCTCTAGTATATAGTGTAAGTGAACAGGACGCCAAGCCAGGTTACACCCATGGTCAATGCCAAGCTACAGCTAAGTCTACAGGAAAAAGATGTAAGAGGGGGGTAAGTAATTCGGGCGATACCCGTTGCTACCAGCATAAATAATCCTATTTAATTGTGGCTGCCGTTGTTCCAAAGCAAACCACCCAAGTAGATTTTTCTCCAGAAGCAGACAAACCAGAACTAGAAGCTAGTGAGTCCGAATCCAATATAAAGGAACTAATAAAAATTGCCTAACAAGATAGAACGAGAAGGTCGTTGAGCTCACTTCGGTGATCTGAGATTCTACCTTATTATGAAATCAAATAAAAACACCTCAGACAAGGCGATCATTGGAATCTATCTTGGATTCTGTGAGTTATTTCTTGTGAACGTTTAGTCCGATGTAGTATAGCTTTAATGATGAATTTCGGTGTTCTTAATATGTTAGTTAGCCCACGAAAACCCTAAACTCATCATACTTTTTAATATTGGTAAGGCTCACGATGAGCTTCAGCCTTAGAATCTATGCTAAAAATAACATGCCCAATGCCCCCAACGATCTAGAATTATGGAATGCAATTCATAGCATATTAAGGGAAGCCAAAGATTCATTACCTTGGGGTGACGACCCTCGCACAATAGGCTGGGATCACCCAGATGAGTTATGGAAGAATGACGCAGAGTTGGAGAACATTGAATCAGAACTCATAGATGACATTCATTCATTAGCTCTTAAGTTTTGTGAGAATCGAGAGTGGTTCAAAAAGTCCAAATCTGCTGTGAGATTCTTAATGGATCAACGGTTAACATGGGCTATAAGTTTTATAAGAGTTTTAGCTATTCCAAGCACCAAAATCGGAGGGGCTGCTGTATGGTTACCAGATAGTGGTGGTTGGGATGTAATTCACTGGCTTTTGACTGATGCATACGAAAACCGCTTTCCTCCTTCAGAATCTATTCCTATGTATTATTCAAGTCCATTAGATTGACATGGAAACAACCGAGTTATAATATGCTAATGCATAACTCATTCAATGAAACCGAACCAAAATGCTTAGTATCGAGCGGAAAGTGCAACACTAGCCAGCTTTTCACACAACTAAACACTTAAACCACAGTCCAGCTTCGCTCTCCCTTCAGGGGTGGTTATGGTAGGATGACATGTTATAAATATACCACTAAATATGAAAATCTTAATAAAAGCAGCCGAACCTTATAGACCATTAATTACACTCAATTCAAGACTTCTTGGATGCGATGGCAAACAGAAGAAAGCTATTGATCTGCTTGAGAATAATGAAGATTTCAATGGATATGGTTATGACCTAGAAGATAATCAAGGAGAATGTATAGCTTGTGCGAACACCTCAGGAGGAATGAGCGTCATGAATGTGACTACAAACGAACAAATCTGCCCTCCATATTTTATGGATGTGAACAAATTTCTAAAGGGCAACATACAGGTGATACAAGAAGCTTGCTCCTGCCAATAAAAACACCTAGCAAGTCACAATGACCAACCCTACATTCTACGAAGCCTTTGGAAAAGTAGCCAATGCATTCTCGTGGCTAGAGGGAGATCTAAGGCGTCTCTTAACTGGTATGGCATTTGATAATGACTTCGTAGTAGCATCTGCTTTCCTTGATTCTTCTCAGTTGAGAGGTAATCTTAGAGTTTTGCGTAAATTCGCAAGGATTCACCATGATTACGAAGGGAAATTTAAAAACATAGCTAAGATAATAGAAAACCTTGCTGATCGTCGGAATCTCTTCATCCACGGTTTATGGACTCACGCAACCTTCGATGAACCTGAAGGATTTGCCCTAGTCCGTGATCTGAAAATCAAATTTTCTGAAGACGAGAAATCAAGAACATGGGCAAATGGTCAGGCTGAGAAGGTCTCAATAGCTGATTTCAGTAAAATGCTGCTAGAGATCAGAGATGCAACTTATGCGATAGATTCCGTAATCAAAGAACTTGAAAACGATATGGACATGGAATTTTCTGGCTTTTCTTCTGTGACTTCTTTCCGATTTACTCTAGATTCGCCAGATCAAAACTAAGACAACTTAAACCAATAAGAATATCGAACAAGATGCCGCAGTGTCTGACATCTTCTGCGCCTGCATCCTAAATTTTTTGACAACTACAACCATTAACTACAAGTCTACCATTGCCCTCTACTTAGGCTGCATATGCTAGGATGTTATGTTCAAAAGATGAAACTCGTAATAGATCAAAATTCCCTACGCTCATCTGGCCTTCGGAGCTTTTTAGAAAGTTCAGATGAAAATACAGCAGTCATCACTGATATGGCGATGTTTGAAATGCTCAAAGGTGGTGATCCAGTCTATGTAGCTAAACAATCTACGGGAGTATTGTCAGATTTTCCTAAACAGGTTGTTAGCACTTATGCAACTGGTGAATTGATGAGACAAGAACTATCAGAAGGAGTAGCTATTGAGAGTTTAATTGATTCTGATACGACCTCTAGAATGCAATTACTCCTCAGTCAGATTAACGATTTTAATAACGGTAGAAGAAGTAGTTTTCCGCTTAATAGAACAGATATTTTAGAGGCTAGATCTACAGCCTTATCACAACGATTAAACCATTCATCTAACAAATCTAATTTAGATGGGGGCGTCGATGTTCTGCGAACACATTTATCTCCCGAATTGCAGAAAGACATACGTGCAGAAAGATTAACTAAGGGAGTCTATTCTTTTGCATATCAAACAGGGTTTTTGGCGTTTAGAGATGCAGTCGAAGCAGAAGGCTTTAATTTATCAGACGAAGAGTTGCAGGCGTTATATTTAGATAATTGTTTTACGTCTAGATACTCCATAATTTACACTCTTTCTAATATGACATGGTTTGCACAAGGCGGTGCTGAATCCATGCCTTCAGAGAAGGTGACTAACGATCTTCACGATATAGACTATTTACTTATCTCTTCATACTTTGACGGAATCATGTCTAAAGAGAAGAGAGTAAATAAGCTTTATGATAAGATGAAGCTATTCTTTGAGTTTAAATCAACGGTCTAACAAGATGCAGCGGTGATTTGTCAAAGTTAAATATGTTTGTTTAAGAATTACGGATTAAAGGTTTTGGGTTGATTTGAATCCTCTACTAATTGTATGATTATTTCTGATTTGGGTAAATTTTATTTATTTTTAGCACCAGATTGATTGATCTCACGAGGATGGTGTCCAACTTGTAATTGTATCATTAAAGAGGTTACAGGGGGTATCAGAGATGTGCTTAGAGGTTTCATCTGTATCAGCCTCAGATTCTCTTAAAACGTCTAGAAATCGATTTAAGACCAAATATTGGAAGTTTAATCGATCTTGCTCATTTGGTTGATCATCATAAAAAACCAAATCGATAATTTCATTTAAACTATCGGTGATTTGTTGGTGGTGGGACTCATAGATTTCTTGCTCTTTTAGAGTTGTGAAATATTCATTTGGATCACTGCTGAGGAAGTCTACGAATTGTTTTAAATGGTGCGTCTTATCTTCTGTGCTCATGAATATAATTAGAGCAGCATGATCAAAGTTAATGAGGTTAGGAATTACTTTTGTTAAGCCTAGTCTCCGCCTCTTCAATGATTTCAGGAAGAGTTGTTGATAATGCCTTTACCCAATCAAACCAAAAATTTAGAGAAGGAATCCTTCTTTTATCTGGGTCAGAATCTTCCGCACGGCTGATCATACTGGGATCTAGATTATGCTCAGCAGCAAATGATCTCAGTGATACTTTCTTTTCTGGTGTATTGAGATGTTCTAAACGCTTGTCTTTTAGAACATTAATCATCTCAATTACCAGTTGATTAGAATTGTCGGACGCCATGTTTAAGTTAAAGGATGTGTCTATCATAGTTTTGCTTTGTATAAAATTACTATTTTAATGTCAATTGACATGATGTTAATTGACATTAATCGAGATTAATTCATCATTTCTCTGATTCAAAAAATTCAAACTATGAACATACAATTACAAAACAAAAATACGGGTGTGGTAGAGCAAGCACCAACTGGCTTTAGTTGGACAACTTTATTTTTCATGGGACTAGTTCCAATCATCAGAGGAGACTTTGGAAATTTCCTTAAATACACTGGATTATTCATTATTACATTCTCTCTGTATCATCCATTTTTTGCAGCAACTTATAATAAAATGTATATTAAAAAACTAGTCATGGAGGGATTCGTTCCTGCAAATGAACAAGCAGAGACTTATCTTAAACTAAATGGTTTATACATTAATCCTCAGCAACTCCAAACTGTGGTAAATAATGGATAATCCAGCTCAAATTCAGTATAACAATAAAAAGAAAAAGAGGCTTATTTTTATATTTGGTGGGATCGGAGTATTTCTACTGCTTGGCTTTATATCTAGTAGTCAAAATCACGCTGAGCAGAACGAGCTGTTCTTAGCTAATAAGGAGACAATCTTATCTGATTTTAGAACTGCTTTGGATGAGGAGAACATGTCTAGAGCAGCAGAGATCAAAAGCGAGTTTAACCTCATTGATGATTATGAGTTTAAAGCAATGATTTCCGAATATAAGAGTATTCTAAAATCAGAACATGAAAGAGAAAAATTAGCAACCAAAGCTAAGAGAGATCAGGAATATGAAGACTCAAAAGTTGGTCTTTTAAATGTCAGATCTATAAGTAAAGGTGAGTCGTTCCGAGGAAAAGTTTTAGACGTTAGAGTCACTGATATCAAGGTAACTGATCATGTGGGAGGTGCTATTTTGGGAGAAGATTCTCAATCTGGTGTTCTCTATTTTGTCGTGGATTATAGATATGAAAACATTTCTAAATCTCCGACTCGTGAGAGTCCTACCTTGTCTGTTATATCCCCTGATGGAGCTACCTACAGTGCCGATATAAGTGCATCAGCTTTGTATGCTGGATCATCTGATAAATATAATGAAGAGGTATTTTCTGAACTGCAACCAAGGGTCTACAGTAATGGTGTGGAGGTTTTTAAAGTTCCCCAGGATTTTGGAAAGACGAATGGTTGGAAGCTGAAGATAACTATTGAGGACGCTATGTTTAGTAAAGGAATTACTAGGTATCTGCCAATCTCTGTAAGATAGTTTATATGGATAATCAAAAAATGAGAAAAATCTATGCTCAAGCAGCTACCCAGGATTCTATCTGGGCGGAGGAAACGA
>CAKZNV010000187.1 GCA_937132085.1 uncultured Rubritalea sp.
AATGCGATGGAAGAATATTTTGATGAAATGGGCTGGCGTCTTTTAGTTCAGGGAGACGGAACACCTAGACACCAAATGGTAGACATTTTCCGTGAGGATGTGCATAGCGTTTTGTTCGGAACTGATAGTTTCTGGGCAGGTGTAGATGTGCCTGGAGAAAGCTTGTCGAATGTGATTGTGACTCGTTTACCATTTAGTGTGCCTGATCATCCGTTGATTGCTTGTAAGATAGAGGCGATTGAGCAAGAAGGTGGTAATGCATTTATGGAATACTCTGTTCCTGAGGCAGTTATTAAGCTTCGTCAGGGTGTGGGTCGCTTGATTCGTAGTGAGAAAGATAGCGGCTTAGTGGTCATTCTAGATAATAGAGTCGTGACTAAAAGGTATGGTAAAATGTTTTTGGAGGCACTTCCTCCTGCTCCTATTAAGATCGTGAAGTAATTAAGCACTATTAGGTATGTCACGATTGGTAGGAATATTTACTTAGTTTTAAGTTGTCAGTTACCGAATATAGTGGAAGTTGCGTATACTGTAACAACTCGTAAGAGCTGTTGTGGGACACACAACTATAACTAAACAAACAAATAAATATGAAACTTAAAAACACAATCCTCCTCGCAGGTGCGACACTCGCATTTGTATCATGTGAAAAAGCTAAAGAAGTAGCTAACGACACAGCAGCGGCAGCAGGTGACGCAGCAGCAGCGACTAAGGACGCAGCTAGCAACGCAGTAGATGCAACTAAAGAAGCGGCTGGTAATGCAGCAGATGCGACTAAAGAAGCGGCAGGCAAAGCAGTAGACGCAACTAAAGAAGCTGCTGGTAATGCAGCAGAAGGCGCTAAGGACCTGGGTGCAGCAGCAGCGGACAAAGCTAAGGCAGCAGCAGACGCAACTAAAGAAGCAGCAGCTAAGGCAGCATCAGCAGCTAAAGACGCAGCTGGTAATGCTGTAGAAGGTGCTAAAGATCTCGGTGCAGCAGCAGCGGATAAGGCTAAGGCAGCAGCAGACGCAACTAAAGCAGCAGCTGGTAATGCAGTAGAAGGTGCTAAGGACCTCGGTGCAGCAGCAGCGGACAAAGCTAAGGCAGCAGCAGGTGCAGCTAAAGATGCAGCTGGTAACGCAGTTGACACAGTGAAGGAAGCAGCAGGAAATGCTACTGACGACGCTAAGAAAGCAGCAACTGATGCAGCTGATAAGGCAGCTAAAGATGCAGCAGACGCAGCAGCTAAGGCAGCAGCAGACAAAGTAAAAGAAGCTCTCATCCCAGCAGGAGAGTAATCTTCAGAAATTTTAATTGATTCAATTTTTGATCAATTCACCTCAGAACTAGCTATTTGCTGGTTCTGAGGTTTTTTTATGTTGAGAGGATACTGGTCAGTGTGGGATACTTTTTAAATCTCTATTTTAAAACATCATTATGCCTTTTCTCAGCTCCCTTGAAATCAACTGTCCCAATGAAGAATATCCATTTTCTGTGCCTGCGATTCGTTCTCTAGTGGGGCCTCTGAAGCTACATCCTAAGGTTACTTTTTTAGTCGGTGAGAACGGGATGGGTAAATCTACGCTATTAGAAGGTTTAGCAGATAAATGGGGGTTTTCTGAGCAAAGTGGAAATCGTAGTAAGGATATAGGAACGAGGAACTACTACACTAAACTAGCTCCTGAAATGATACTGAGCCGCACCAGTAGTCGGCCTATGGATGGTTTCTTTCTTAGAGCTGAGAGTCTGTATAATTTCGCCACGGAAATGGATGAGCTAGAGAAAGAACCGTTCTGTGGCACTGGGTATTTCAACTACGGTGGAAAGTCTCTGCATGAACGCTCGCATGGGGAGTCATTTCTAACGCTCTTTTTGGAACGCTTCGATGGCCATGGTCTTTACCTGTTAGATGAACCCGAGGCTGCTCTTTCCGCTACTAGACAGATGGCATTTTTAGTCCGTCTGCATGATCTGGTAAATGACTATAGCCAATTTGTAATCGCTACGCATTCACCGATCATTTTAGCGTATCCTCATGCTACGATTTACCAATTCGATGAAGATGGGCTTCGTGAAGTGAGTTATAAAGAGACTCAGGCATACGAAATGACTAGTCGGTTTTTACGAGACCCAGATAGGATGATAGAGCGTTTGTTGGAGGACTGAAGTGGATTTCTGTAGATCTTTTTTAGACAGAATTTACAGAATGTAACAGAATTTTGACAATGGTGGTGCACGATGAGACATGCACGATGGATTTTTTTGACCACGGAAAAGCACGGAATTCACGGAACCTGGTTGATGAAACGGAACCGAGAGGATGGGTTTTATGTAGCCTTTTCAAGGCTGGGTTGTTGGGGTGAGTTGCTTATTCCCGGGGCGTTGCCCACGGGCTAGCATAGTGCTGCACCGTTGGTGCGGAAGAGACGCATTCACGCATTAATTAACCATTAACCATTAACTCATCCTCGGGCTTACTCTTCCTCAAGGGAAATACGTGGGAAGACTGGCTTTGGCTTGGCTACTTCTTGACCGGTTGGGATCATACCCCATTTGAGTTGGTCGATGCTTACGTTGGCTAGGAAGTCTGCTTTTAGCTGTGCTTGAATGCGTTCGCAGGCTGCTGGGATGATTGGCTTTAGGAGAACTGATACGATCGCTACGACTTCTGTTAGGTGGCCGAGGACTGTGGTGAGTTCTGCTAGTTTAGTTTCATCCTTAGCGAGTGACCAAGGTGCTTGCTTGTCTGTGTATTGGTTACAAAGAGTGATGTATTTGATGACGTGTTCTAGAGCTTCGGAGACGCAGTAGCGATCCATGGCTTCTTGGTAAGCTGCGATGGTGACGCCTGATTGTTCACGGAGTTCTTGGCTGAGTTCGTCGTCGTAAGAGCTCTCAGCGGTTGCGCCGTTGAGGAATCTCTTGGTCATGCTGAGTCCGCGGTTACAGAGGTTTCCAAGGTTGTTTGCTAGCTCAGTGTTGAAGAGCATCACGAGGCGTTCTGGGTCGAAATTTGAGTCTCTTCCTGTATGAATGTCTCTCACGAGATAGTAGCGGACTGCATCTGCGCCGAACTTCTCTACCAGCTGGACTGGATCAGTCATTGCTTTCTGCTCTTCAGTCATTTCACTTTTAGAGACTTTGCCGCTGTTGAGATTCCAGAATCCGTGGACTAGGAGTGATGGCATCTGCTCATCTGTGAAGCCGATGGCATGGAGCATGCATGGCCAGTAGATAGAGTGTGAGGGGACGAGGATATCCTTGCCAATGATGTGGAGGTTCGCTGGCCAGAGCTTGTCAAAGTCTGGAAGGTCTGAGCCTTCTGGCTTGTTGTAGCCGGCGAATGAAATGTAGTTGATGAGTGCGTCGAACCATACGAAGGTGACGAATTCAGAGTCGAACGGAAGCTCGATGCCCCAGCGGAGACGCTCTTTAGGTCGTGAAATACAGAGGTCATTTCCTTCTGCTCTTTCGATGGCGTTGACTACGTCTGCTTTTCTGAATGCTGGGGTGATGAAGTCATCGCTACCAGTCACGAAATTACGTAGCCACTCAACGTGGTCGCTGAGTTTGAAGTAGTAGTTCTCTTCGTCACGCTCTTCGACTTGTCCCCATTCAGCGCCGAATTCTCCGTCTTCACCGCGTTCTTTGTCGGTGAGGAACTGCTCTTGCTTGATGGAGTAGAAGCCTTTGTATTGCTTCTTATAGATTTGGCCTTGGTCGTAAAGTTTTTGCAGGATGTCTGCTACACATGCCTTGTGATTTTCATCAGTGGTCTCTGCCCAGCCATCGTATTGTAGCTCTAGCTTTTCCCATGCTGTGGTGAATTTCTTAGTTGTCTTGCGGACGTATGTTGCTGGGTGAATTCCTTCTTTTTCAGCTGTCTGCTGGACTTTCTGACCGTGCTGATCGACACCTGTTAGATAATAAGCATCGTCTCCACGGAGCTTGCGGTAGCGGGTGATGACGTCGGCTAGGACCTTTTCATAGGCATGTCCAATGTGTGGTTGGCCGTTGGTGTAGTCGATCGCGGTGGTAGTATAAAATGTTTTCATGAATGAAAATAATTTGAAATTTGTGATTTGAAATTTGAGATAGCTAGTTGCTACGCTCTGGTTTTGTCGACCTTGCCGCCGATGCCTAGGATAGTGGCATTTTGCTTGGC
>CAKZNV010000188.1 GCA_937132085.1 uncultured Rubritalea sp.
AAAGACACAAAAAACCCGTAGGCGATATAGATCAGCTACGGGTCTTGAAATATTTTCAGTTACTAGAACAACTTAGATGAGCATGAGTGATGGTTGCTCAAGAAGTTTCTTGATCTCGTTGAGGTAAGTCGCAGCTACTGCTCCGTCTACAACACGGTGGTCGCAGCTCATTCCGATGTTCATTCTAGTTCCAGGAACAACTTCGCCGTTCTTCACGATAGGTTTAGCGATAATGCCACCTACGCTGATGATCGCAGCTTGTGGTGGGTTTACGATAGCGTCAAAGCTCTCGATTCCCCATGCACCTAGGTTAGAAATAGTGATTGTGCCATTGTCGAATTCATTCGGCATTAGCTTCTTCTCTTTCGCTCTAACAGCCATTTCCTTGATCTCTTTAGAAATCTGGAGCATTGACTTAGTCTGAGCATTTTTCACTACAGGAGTGACGAGTCCGTCTTCGACTGCGATGGCGATGGACACACCAACATTAGCGAACTGAACGATGCTGTCTCCGTTGAATGAAGCATTCACTTCAGGCACTTTGAGACAAGCATTGATCATCGCTTTTACAACGAAGTCATTGAAGGTAAATTTGTTTCCGTGAGTCTGCTCAGCTTGTGAGTTGACTTGCTTTCTGAGTGCGATAAGCGGCTCAGCATCTACTTCTACGTGAAGGTAGAAATGCGGAATTGTCTGCTTAGATGTAAGTAGTCTCTCAGCGATTATTTTACGCATTCCACTAAGTGGAGTAACTTTATCTTCACCTGACACCACTGGGTTAATCGTTGCCGCTGGTTTAGCTGGCGCAGGAGTTGAAACTGGTGCTGCTACTTTCGCAGGAGCGGACACTGGTGCTGGCTTAGCTGCAGCTACAGTAGGATTCTCTACATCTGCTGCTACGATTCTTCCACCAGGACCTGAGCCTTGGAGGGAATTGAGATCAGTTCCTTTTTCTGCAGCTAACTTTCTAGCTAGCGGAGAAACTCTGAGTCGTGAACTATCGTTACTAGCAGTAACTGCTACAGGAGCACTCGCTGCTGGTGTAGCTACTGACTGAGTAAGAGCCGCAGCCTGAGTGACTGCTGGTGTGGACGCAGCTGGAGTGGCATCTTCCCCATCTTCTGAAAGTGTGCCAAGAACGGCGCCAACTGGAACTTTAGCTCCAGCTTCAACTAAAATCTCTGTGAGCACACCTTCGTCAAATGCCTCCATCTCCATAGTTGCTTTATCGGTCTCGATATCTGCAATAACATCGCCGATTTCTACTTCATCTCCGACGGCTACTCTCCAGGCTACGAGTGTCCCTTCGGTCATCGTATCTGATAGTTTTGGCATTTCTAATTTTACTGACATAATCTAAGTGAATGAGTTATTAATTGTTCCTGATGTTCTCTGAAATATTCGTCTCTTGAGCAAGTTTTATATGTATAAATAAACAATAATGCCCAACGAGCGAACTCATTGGGCACTATATCTAAAGTTTATGATTTAAGAAATTACTTTTTAAGTGGTGGAGCGAGTGTCTTCATAGTCGGGATAAGTCCGATCATTGGCTCACCAGTTCCGCCTTGACCAGTCGCTCTTGAGAGAACGCTGTTAGAAACGATACCACAGCAGTCAGGCTTAGGGCAGTAGAATGAACCACACTTCTTACATTCGTGCTTCACTTTAACTGTCTTCTCCACAGTAACTAGGCCGCCTTTAGCACCTGTTGACTCTGAGACTAATACCTTGCGCTCGCCTTCGATAAACCCAACTTTGTTGAAATTACAGCATGAAGAGAATAGAACAGCGAATAACGCTACAGTGAGTAATTGAATCTTAGTTTTCATAGATAAGTTCATATACTAGGTCTCTGTCCCTACATTTCAAATAAATTCCGTAGAAATTTTCATCACGGCTACTGAAATACTCACAAAGTATTGATTTATGATTAGTTAGACTGTCTCTTATTTTCTAAATCTTAGTGTTTTAATCTCGAATGGAGTCATTTTGAGCTTTACTTTACCATCTAACATTTCTGTATCAACTGGGTTTTCCTCCATCATATTAACCTCAGCTACAGATGTGTTTTGGTGCTGATTTACGCCAATATTTACAGATCCACGAGACTGATGACCTTCATAGATTCTCATGATAGTATCGTCTGTTTTCTCCGCTTTTTTCACAGCCTCGATATAGACGCCTGGCTTATCCACACTGAAGAAGGATCTCTCCTGCCCCAGCTCACCTTCATGCTCATCTGTAGAATGGCACACTAGTGGAACATTGAGGGCATAGGCTTCTTCGATAACTTTACCTTCCTGCAAGCTCCCGCTATGTGGGAATATAGAGTAAGTAAAATGATGCACACCACGATCAGCTTCAGGGTCAGGTGC
Source organism: uncultured Rubritalea sp. (assembly GCA_937132085.1). Classification (GTDB taxonomy): domain Bacteria; phylum Verrucomicrobiota; class Verrucomicrobiia; order Verrucomicrobiales; family Akkermansiaceae; genus Rubritalea. The sequence goes on from CAKZNV010000188.1 coordinate 2,379, forward strand.
ATTTCCAGCCTTGAGAAGAGTGAGACGCATCACACTACCATCAATATCATAAGCATACTTGCAGTTGTTCAATAGAGCCACTCCGTAGTCAGACTCAGAGAGATCTGCCCACTTGTGAGCTGGCACCTCAAACTTCGCCACATCCCAGCTAGTGTTATCGTGAGTAGATCGCTCAACGTGTCCATATTGGATTTCGTAACTAGCTCTATAGCTCTTTACATCTACAGGGAACGCTACTTTAAGTAGTCTATCTCGCTCTTGCCAGTCGACCTCAGTTACGAAATCTACTCTACGGCTGCCAGCATTCATGATGATGTCTTGCTCTATTTTAGAGCCGCCATCTTTACCAAATCTACGAGTTACATGCACAACAGCTCTAAGCTCAGACTCCTGAACAACAGTCACAGTAGCTCCTTCTGTTAGATTCTCGACAGTCTCTTTGTAGAAAAAATCCACATCCCAAGCATTCCATCTGTTAGGGTAGTCTTTATGAAGCTGGAATAGGTTTGCACATTGGTCATCGAGCAGCACTTCACGATCATTCTCTAGATCTAATAGACCAGTGATTAATCCCTTCGCATCGATTTCTAGCTTCATCAAATCGTTAGTAAGAGTGATTGTCCCACCCTCTTCCGTCACGCTTACAGCTTTTACCTCAGCAGGTAATTTCTCACCAGTATCTGAAATCACAGAATATCCACACTGAGGAGCGGTCACGTAGCCGAGCTCTCCTGACGGCAACTCCACTACTTCACTTCTCTCCTGCGCTAGTGAGTTAAACACCACCACTGGCTCTACTATTCCTTGAGTATTAGCTCTCTGAGCCAGCACATCGAGTCCAGCTTCACGCACAACTAAGGCTGCTTCTTCTACGTTTGCATAGTCTGTCTTGCAGTCTTCATACACCCAGTGGATCGATGACCCAGGGATGATATCGTGAAATTGGTTCAACAATAGTGTCTTCCAAGCTCTGTCCAGTGCTCGATCTGTGAGGCTGTTAGATTTCTCTGCTATACACCCTTCTACATCCCAGACTGGCACATTATCCTCAGCTGGCAGAGTCTCTAACAACTCGTCCACACCGAGTGAACTTGCTATCACTTGGAGCATCTCCGCATCACGAAGCAGAAGTTCACAGCGACGGTTCATCATCTTAGTGTATGCCTGACTAGTCAGTGTTCCACGGTGAAGTTCTAGATAGAGTTCCCCTTTCCAGAGTGGTAGATCGATTGCATCTTCCTTAGCTTTTTCAAAGAAGTCCAACACAGTTCCCATCTCTACTTTTGGTAGTCCTTCGAAGTCTTCCCACCTTCTAGCTTTCTCGATCTGTTCAATTGTCGGTCCGCCACCACCGTCGCCGAAGCCAAATGGGATCAGTGATCGAGTCGCTCTGTCAGTCTCTCTAAAGTTCTTCTGTGAACGCATCACCTCTTCGGCATTCAATCCACAGTTGTATGTATCTACTGGTGGGAAATGTGTGAAAATCTGACTTCCATCTAGACCTTCCCAGTTGAAAGTATGGTGAGGGAATTTATTTGTATCACTCCAAGAAATCTTCTGCGTCAAAAACCAATCAACACCAGTCTTACGCAGGATCTGAGGCAATGCCGCGGCATAACCAAATACGTCTGGCAACCAAAGATCCTTAGTCTCTATACCGAATTCTTCTTCAAAAAAGTTCTTACCGTGAATGATCTGGCGCACCAGAGATTCGCCTGACGGGATATTACAATCCGCTTCTACCCACATGCTGCCGACTACTTCCCACTGGCCACGTTTCACCGCTACTTTGATGTCAGCATAGATACTCGGATAGTATTTCTTCATCCATAGGTATTGGATCGGCTGAGAACAGACGAATTTGAAATCTGGATACTTCTCCATGTAGCGAAGCATCGTCGAAAATGTTCTAGCGCACTTACGGATAGTTTCTCTCAACGGCCAGCACCAAGCAGTGTCAATGTGAGCGTGACCGACTGCAGTCACCTTGTGAGTGGTGTCACCATTCTTCTTACCTAGCACTTCTGTTAGAGCAGCACGAGCAGGAGCTATGCAGTCAGGGTTCCCCATATCGAGAGCTTGGCAAGCCGTGTTCAATGCACGGAAAAGCTGACCTCTTCTAGGGCTATCTTCTGATAATTGATTCATTCCGTCCGCAGCTGACGTGAAGTCCATATACAGCTGGAATGCTTCATCATCTCTGGTAGCAAGCTGAGCATTCTCTAGTCTGAAAAGCGCTTCTCCACCGAAGTCTGGCATCAGTAAATCACCGTCACCCCAGAACATCTGGGCAACTGGATTCGCTGCTGCTTCTACATAAAATTCTATCTTTTCCCCACCCTGAGCTGAGTCGAGCATAGGCACTGCTTGTCTGTTGCGGTTCACTGCTATCACAGGAATCCCGTCTTTATAGACCACGCCTTCTCGGCCGAATCCTTCTCCATCACTAAAGTTTAGATTGATCAATGCCACCACCTCTTCGCCAGACCACTCGGCTGGCACTTTACCAGAAAATTTAAACCACACAGTATCCCAGCGAGCCCCCCATTTTTCACCTACCTCGAAGGACTGGAAATCAAGCTTCATTGCCTCTTCAAAACTGATCGGCTCACCACCTACTACAGCTGATTCCACCTGTAACTCAAGCTTCTCACGGTGAATCAACGGCTCAATAAATCTACCTGCTGCGACAGTGATCCTCTCCTCTGTGACACTTTTTAACTTTAACATAACGATTGTTTTAAAATGAAATAATTAAGATATTAGGACTAGTATTACTTACCATTCATTTTCTTGAGGATCTTCTCGTCCACCATGAAATTACCACTACCAAATGGCTTCACTACCCCCTCAGCAGGGACTTGGTATTCATAGACTTTCACTGGAGCTACCCCCGGTATTGCAGACATCATATAGACTCGGATACTCAGAGCTTCCTTACCTGTGCTTCCCTCTAGCGCCTTGGTAGAGAACTGCACTTCATTCAGCCCCTGATGAGCTCCACCGATGACTACTTCTGACATCTTTGTATTCTGAAAGCGATGATCTGAAACCTTATTCACCTTCATACGCACCTCTCGTCCCGGACAAAATACATACACTTTAGCAATGTATTGAGCACCACGAACCTCGATTGGTTTGACTGGAACTTTACCGTCTGGAGCGAATGCAGCTTGATTCACATACTTGAGATTTCCAGCCTTGAGCTGAGCACGCACATCTTTGAGTTCATTGAGTCTGATGAAATCCACTTCACTATATTTCCACATCCCAGCTTCATTCACATAAGTCACTACTAATAAATTCTCCGGAATATCTCCACCCACACCGAAATCTATTTTGCCGAAGTAGACAGCCGTAGCAGTAGCACCTCTAGAGCTCACACGTAGAGCTTTAAGACCTTTTAGAGTAGGAGGAACTACAGGGACACTGAATAAGGTGCCAGGAAACGCCTTCTTCTCAGACACGATTCTATTCTTAATCGCTATTTTACGATGACTCGCTGTGTAAAATGCCCAGCGCTGATAATTCTTCTTGATCATCGCATCTCGCCACTGCACATAAGTCACTTCTAGCTTAGCTTGTAACCTTGCATCCACCTCGGCTTGTGCTATTAATCCCTCAGACAGGCCAGACAACATCCCGACCACTACTAACAATTGAACTATTACTTTTCGCATGGACTCACTACACAGAGATTTACTGCATTAGAAAATAAAAAAATAGTCTAATTCTTTTTACCTACCGATCAGACAGCTTTCATGGATCCAGAAACCATCATAGAACCCACTTCCCCTACCCCACTCATGAGGGAAAGAGAACTCCTCAAAGGAGCGACTGTTCACACTTATAAAACGATCGGGATCAAGAAACTTGAGGCTCACTTTTTTTACCCAAAAGACTACATCGAAGGTGAATTAAGGACAACTATCGTGTTCTTCCACGGCGGACTCTGGGATAAGCAAATGGTCAGCCAATTTGTGCCTCAGGCACTTCACTTTGTATCGCGAGGCGCTATAGCAGTGCTCGCAGAATACCGAGTTTCCACTACGCATAAGTCAACTCCTCTCGAATCACTAGAAGACGCTCAATCTGCAATACTCTGGCTCAGAGAAAACCAACGCTTTCTGGGTGCAGACCCGCATAAGATCATCGCCTGTGGAGCTGCTAGCGGAGCACACATCGCTCTCTGTGCTGCCATGAATCTAGAAGTAGACAACAATGGTTTATACGATAGCCGCCCAGACGCACTCGTTCTCTACAGCGCTGTGATCGACACCACTAAAGGAACTGCTGGATTTACTAAATTTACAAACAGAAAGCTAGCGATCAAGAACAGCCCTACTAAGAACATCCGGAAAAAAGCTCCACCAATGATTTTCTATCACGGCTCAGCTGACCAGACCACACCGATAGCAACAGTGGAGCGCTTCTGTAAAAAGATGAGCAGCAAGAAGAACACCTGCTTGTTCTACCCATTCGAACGTGGAACTCACAGCTTCTTTAACTTCAACGTCAACCAGCATAATTTTGTGCAATCGATCGAAAGCGCAGATGGATTCCTCTCTGAGCAAGGATTCCTACCAGACACCGAAGAGAGCTATATTTAAATGAGTTGTCAGATTTATTTGTAATACACACTATTACAGGAACGTAACATTAAATGTATGAATCCTGAAAATAGTATCACTAGACGTAAGGCTTTGGTAAATCTTGCCACGCTCGCTTCCATTTCCATCGTTCCATCCAGAGTCCTAGGCATCAATGGACAGACTCCGCCATCAGAGACACTCACTCGTGCGATTATCGGATGCGGTGGCATCTCTGCCTCACACCTGCCCATGCCCGGGAAGCTGCTCGCTCTCTGTGATGTAGACTCCAAGCGCCTCGACGGACGCATGAATCAAGTCAAAAAAGGCGGCAATAACGACATCAAAGGATACGCGGACTTCAGAGAAATCATCGCTCGTGACGACATCGACATCATTCACACAGCCACTCCACCACACTGGCACGCCTACATGGCGATCATGGCTGCCAATGCAGGAAAAGCCATCTGGGCAGAGAAGCCAATGTCTCGCACTATCGCAGAAGGCATCGCTATGAAAGAAGCTGTGGAGAAGAACAACGTCGCATTCCGCCTTAACACATGGTTCCGCTTCCGCTCAAATTTCTACGGATCTGGTGTCACAGCTCGTCAGGTAAAGAAAGCACTTGATGGTGGCCTCATCGGAAAAGGCCCCTATAAAGTCACCCTCTCAGGCATCACTGGTTTTAACTGGAAATTCACTTGGTCAGGCAAAACGAATCTTCCAATACAACAAGTGCCAGATCATTTTGACTACGACACATGGCTAGGACCAGCACCCTACAAACCATACTCAAGACACCGCACTCACGGAACCTTCCGCGGCTACTGGGACTATGATGGTGGTGGACTCGGCGACATGGGCCAGCACTACTTAGATCCAGTCCAATACATTCTAGGTAAAGATGATGAGCTTCCAGTATCTGTAGAGATAGACGCAGATCCTCAAGACACGGATGCTGTCGGTAGTTGGAGAAGAATCACCTACACCTACGCAGATGGCACTCAGATCATTCTCGATGGTGCGAATAAGGACAAGAATGCCGCATTCATCGAAGGCTCAGAAGGCAAGATATTCAAAGGCTTTAAATCCGACGTCAAAGGCTTTGCTGAGAAGATTAAATCACTGCCTGAACCAGATGCTCAGATCACTAACTTCCATCAAGCGATCCGTGAGAAGAAAAAGTTCGCCCTCAACGAGAGCAATGGCTTCAACTCATGCACCTTGATTAACATCGGAAAAATTGCCCATCGCTTGAACAAGAACCTTAAGTTCGATCCAGAGAAAATGCAATTCATCGACAACCCACTAGCCAACTCACTCATCGACCAACCGTCACGACCACAATGGGACTACAGAAAACTCTTGAAGTAATAAGCTAACAATTTCACAAGTTCTCTTCGTTCTATACGGAGAGAGCTTTTTCGTAGATTAGAATGCCCTTCTCCTTAATCTCCTGCCTCAAAGTAATGATCATCAGCATAAGTTTGATATAACTAAAATGATACTTGCTACAAAATACAGGCAGGACTAACACTCTTGGCAACTCAAGACCTACACAAAACAACAACTCCATGAAGAAATTTTTCAGACGCCTCTCGCTCATCATAACCTTACAAACGCTAATAATCTCTGCTTTAGCAGCTGTTTCTACCTATTTTTGCGTTAAGTATAATTGGAAAGCCAATTTCTCGTTAACTCTAGTAGCCACATCTATCGTTTTCCCAATTGTTTTCTCGATTGGAGGCGCCTATAAAAGAAGAGAAGTTGCCCTCAGAGAATATGCTGCAATCAAAGGCTACCTCAGGGCTATCTACTTCGCATCACGCGACTGGATGCCAATCGTCAAACCAGAGAATGTTACTAAAATGGAAAAGATCATTGAACGGTTTTTTACGAACATCAGAACTCTCTTTTCTCAGTCTACAGAGCATCTAGAAGAAGGAGAAAAAGCAGTTTATAAAGACTTTTCTGATTTCTCCGATTACATCAAACATGATTTAAGAGAAGAAGGTTTATCAGCTGGTGAATGCTCTAGAACCAATCAGTTTCTTCAGAAAATGCTCATCTCATTTGAGTCTCTGAAGCACATTTATCAATACAGAACCCCAAGAACTCTAAGAGCATTCAGTGAGCTTTTCATCAAGGTGCTACCAATTGCCTACGGCCCATATTTCGCACAGATCAATGTCAGCGCCCCAGGCTTGTCTTATGTAATACCAGTGCTCCTCACCATGGTTATTGTCAGCTTGCACAACATCCAAGACCACCTAGAAAACCCCTTCGATCAAGTGGGCGAAGATGACATCAAATTCAACGTAGAAAAATTCGTAGAAAACCTCAAGGCTACATAAACAACCTGTAAGTTCACAGACTCTCTTCGCTATAAACGGAGAGAGTTTTTTACGTCTAGGAACAAACATAAACATCTAAGTATAAAAATGGATCAAGCAGTATAGAGCATGTTATGTTTTTTTCACAATTCAACTTAACTGGTTTACATTTAACACCAATACGCTACACATAAGTTTACAACTTTAAATCACCCACCACCTATTACATGCAATTACCTGAGCGCCAATCTCTAGTATCCCAAACCGTTTCAATCATCCAACAAATGATTGTAGAAGGTAGTTTAGTCAGCCCCCTTATGGGAGAAAGACGATTAGCTACTAAGCTGCAGATAGGCAGGGACACACTGAGGTCAGCTCTCAAAGAATTAGAAAGTAAGCAATGGATCTCAAGTGGGCTACACGGGAAACGTAGAACTATTTTAAACCCACCTGAGCTAGAAGTATGCGAGCCGAACCAAAAAACAGTTGCTGTTGTCTCTCCTAAACCGATAGAACAATTACCCAACCATGTTCTTATCGAACTCGATACACTAAGAGCAAATCTCGCAAACAAAGGCATCTTGTTAGAGGTCGTGATCCCATCAGTATTTAATACGACAAACCCTTACAAGAGGCTTGATTCAATGCTAAAACAGCATCCAGCAGATGTCTGGATTCTCTATCGTTGCACTCCTCAAATTCAAGAATGGTTCCAAGAACGCGAACTACCATGCATCATCCGCGGATACCCGCACCCTGACATCAACTTACCATATCTAGACGAAGATTGGCATGCTGCTGCATTTCATGCGACCAATCAACTGATTCAAAATGGGCACACGGATATAGCATTACTAGTCCCCGACAAAGAACTCCAAGGTTTAATAGCTACAGAATCAGGAATCCGTGATGCTGCCGAAAAATCTAGAAGCGACGTTTCCGTGCACGTCCTCAAAGAGAACGGCGACAAAGAAAGTGTTCTCCAAGCGCTTAGTAAAGGTTTAGAACAACACACGCAAATATCTGCGTTAGTCATCACTCGGCCTAGACAACTTCTCAATACGATGACGTGGCTAGCACAACATCGTTTAAGCATCCCAGAGCACCTTTCTATCATCGCTCTTTGCTACGAACCATGGTTCGAAGAATTAATCCCAACTATCAATTTTTATCAAGCTTCACAAACCCATCTAGTAAAAAATCTGACTAAAAGACTCAGCACCCTCTTACAAGGCAATAGTCTGGAATCTCATGTATCCCTCGTAATACCAGAATTGCTAAAGGGCCAATCTATCAAAAAGATAAACTGACCCTTTGTCATTACACAATATGAAGTGTTTTGTTAGAGTTTACTAAGCATCCTTTTTCTTAGGCTTCTTAGACCCCTTCTTACCTTTTCTTTTTGAATTGAATTCTTTTTTAGATAGGAAGCCGTCCTTGTCCTTATCTTTTTTATCAAATCTCTTCTTCGCACGATCTTCACTCTTAACTCCTACAAGGAATTCTGTTTTACTGACTTTCCCATCTTTATCAGTATCAACATCTTCAAAGACTCTTTTTTTCCCTTTAGCAGACGCCGCAGATGTGAGCAGCAGACTACCAAAGCCAATAACGAATAGTTTGTTTAGTTTCATATACACATAGAACCACCCAAGATTCTAAAAGTTGCACAGATAAATATAAACTTTACATAAATCACTCCTTTTCTTCTCCGATTTCCAATCTCATCTCATCAGAATTAGCTCTGAGTTCTGGAGCATACATCGCATCAGCCATTGCTGGCAGGGCGCTGAAGACACCAGGTATCTCAGCCCTCAGTCTGTAGGTTAGACTGTGCTTACCACGCGGTAGCTGACGAACGAAGAAACAGACTTTCTCATCTTTTATCTCCATATAGGCGCTCATGCTGCCAGTATTAGTGTAGCCACTTCTTACTTTCTCAGCTTCCATTCCGGCGGCCTTGTAATCTGAAAACATGAGGTATTCGTAGTCGTTCTTACTCTCCATGATGAGCTCCACCTCGATGGTGTCACCACTCATTACTTTGTCGCCAATTTTGAGCGGTATTCTATCGAAGAGATCTACTTTCTGTTCAACCACTTGTCCGTGTTGACCAGCGACTTTGCTTTTCGCCTTCTTAGGGACGAGCTTATAGAAACGTCGTTCAACCTTCACTTCTAGCCCAGCCTTCTTAATATTATCTTCTTTAGTAAAGACAGTTAGATACGCATTAGTATAGAGCGCACCCTTACCTTTTCTTCGGATCTCTATCGTGTGTTTACCTGTAGTGAGCACATCACCAGCTAGCGTCATTTTATTATCGAAACTAAATAGGTTTTCTTTCGTGATATTCACTTTTTTATAACTCTTACCATCTAACAGAACTTCTACTTGCGCTTCAGGGTCACTCTCGCCACTAGCTTTCATGTAGTCCGCAATCGCTTCGATACAGTAAGCAGTATCTCGGGTAGAATTCCAGTATGTAGCATGTTTACGATTATTGATGAGATACTTCACCAGTCCCCTAGCCTGCTTACTCTCTGGCTTAGTCGCCGCCAGAAGCTTTAGATACCAAGCGTGAGCCTCCATCTCACTACCATACCAACGCCACCAATATCCACTGTTAGCCATCTCTAGGTAAGCGGTCTGATTTTCATCATCATACTTGAGAAATTGCTCGATATTTCTAATCACTGCATCTCTACGTTCAGCGTCGTTGACTAGATGTAGACTCATTCCTAGTAACGACTTCGCATAGTTACCATACGTGTTTTTATCGCGGAACTGGAAACCTAACATCTCTTTGTTAGAGACTCCATTCTCAGCAAGAACCAATCTAACAAAAGCATCTAACTGATCAGCATGTTTCTTAGTATTACGCTTACGTTCTCCCCACATTCTGATGCGTTCAGTCTCACGTTCTTCATATTTCTTCAGCCACTGAACACCACGTTGGAGTCTGTCTTCTGGAATCTTAGCTCCATTCATCTTTGCTATCTTCAGACCATGCACTACCACTGCCGTAGTATGCGGATATGATCTTTCACCACGGCCAGAGAACCAACCCCAACCACCATCACTGAGCTGCATTTCGATGAGTCTATTCACTCCCACTCTCACCATTTTATCCACCTCTTGTTGGCTAAACACCGGATTATTCTGCCATTGCTTCCACTGCTTGGCACGTTCCGTGTCATCGCCTAGTTCCTGAGGATTGAGGTTAGCTCGTTTGTTTCTCACTTCCTCTAAATCGATGCCCATATCTTTAAGCAGCTTCTGGGTTATGACTGTTGGAACAAATCTGTTTAGCGTCTGTTCAGTGCAGCCATACGGATAGTTGGCTAGGTAGGGTAAAGCATCTACCATCGCACCTGCTATCGTAGGTGAGTATCTCACTTCTAGTCTAGACTCCGCAGGCTTACGCTCAGCTGGCACCTCTATCTCTATCTTGGTCGAGCCCACACCTGGCGCTATTTCTTTACTCCATGCCATTTGCTTTAATATGCCATGCACATAGACAGGGAAGGTCATCTCCATAGCATCTGAGTCACCATCAGTGATTACTTTCATACGAATAATCGCTTCTCCTTCGCCCTTTACTTTGACTCTCCAGTTGACCCGCTCTTCACCATTCTTAGCGGCTAGATTCACCTTCTGCTCTAGCTCACCAGAAATGACATCCAGTGTTCCACCTTCTAGCTCTAACAGAACTCTAGCTTGCTTAGCAGCATCGTGATAATTATGAACTACCGCACTTAGAACAACTTCATCTTTTTCTACAAAAAACCTTGGAGCTTGCAGCCTGATAATGAGATCCTTGCTCGTGATCACCTCGGCTGACCCTTGACCCACACGTGTTCCGTGTGACATCGCCCAAGTCTGGATTTTCCAAGTCGTGAGATTATCTGGATAGTCTACCGCCACTTCAGCGACTCCATTTTCATCCAACTTCACAGAGCCAGCCCACTTGATGAGATCCGCAAAGTCTTTTCTAACAGCAACATCATTACCACCTGCATGCCCCGCACCTCCAGCTTCTTCTCCTGCCGCCATCATATATTCACTTTTCTCCAACATCATGGCATTTGCCATTGGAGCAGCTGATTTTTTCGCTCTAGCCATCGACTTCCGTGGCATACCGCCACCTCCACCATCTACAGACAGACTATTCAATTTACCTTCGACACTTAACGACTGACCAAAAGCACCTAAAAACTGCATACTAGCTTCCTTCTTCAGCACCACATTACCACCTGCTATCTGGAGCGATCCGTTCCAAGCATCTTGGCTAAACCTACGTCTCCACTTCCAGAAAAATGCTCTAATTTCACCCACATTGCTTCCACCAGAAATATACTCTAGAGACTTATCATAAATGGTCAGAACACAATCACCTTTCACAGGTTCACCATTTTCTCCAGTCACTCGGATTTTCACTTTACCCTTCTCACCTGGCTTGAACTTCTCTGCACTTGGTAAGACTTCCACATTCAACACACGCTTAGCTGGTGGGACAATTACTTCACGCACCTGAGTATGAATTCTCGCTCCACTAATCGTCATTGCCTCAACAAAGAAATTCGGCATATCCGCCAAAGTCACTGGGATTTCTATCACTTGACTATGACCTTCTAATCTCAACAATCTACGATCCTCCGACCCTCTAACAGATAGTAACACCACTCCGTTCTTCTGTCTGGTATTCACTAGTAGCTTCACTGTGTCACCTGGCGCATACTCACGCTTATCAGTGATCAGCTCTAGATCGTTATACATGACCTCACCTTCTTCTCCGTTCGCTCCTCTCACAGAGAACAGAATAGCTCCTTCTATTTCTCTACCTTTTTCGTCTTTCACCGTAGAAACGAATCTATACTGACCAGCCTTATCTACTTTGAAATCAATAGCCTCAAATTTAAATCCACTCTCAGCAGGAGTCTGCTTTAGCTCCCATTGCATCACCTCAACTTCTAAAATTTCACCTTCATCATCCGCAGTGACTTTCATTAGCTTTGCTACACCATTTCCACTCACAGATCTTCCATCGAGAGTAGTTGCTGCTATATTAGCCTGAATCCTTTCACCAGCCACAGCATAGCCTCGGTTCAGCCATGTAGTTACTTTAAATGCCTGCCTAGCAGCGAGCACTGATCCACTTCCAAAAATAGTTCTTCGAGAAGCGTCTACTACCTCCACCTTTATCTCATAGCGATGGTCCTTATCTCCATGTGCTAGCTTCGCCAATGCAGAATCCACAGTCACTTTCACTGTTCCATCCACACCGATTTCCATCACCTCATCGAGCACTACTTCTGGTTGCTCATAGCCACCACGATACCAGAAAGGAACTGGACATTTACATCCCCAGTATGACCAACCTGGATACCATCTTCTCTCCACATCAAGCCAGCCGTAGCCACCACCATAGAGCCAATCCCAGCGCCCCACTGGAAACCACCTTGTATTGTGATTATGCCTAAGAACTTTTACTTTCACCTTAGCATTCGTGACTGGAGCACCATGATAATACGTCGCTTTCACAGTCGCCTCGAACTTGTCGCCCAACTTCACTGGCTCACTCGGAGCATCCACCTTCACTTCATACTCAGGCTTCTTGTATTGCTCCACTCTAAAGCTCTGACTACCTACATGATCATTTCTGTTGTTCTTACTTAAGAAGATCGATACTCTATAGTTACCAAGCTTCGCACCCTCATCTATCTTATAACTATAAGGCACTCCGCCAAACTCATCAGCCACTAGATCTTTGTGATTGGCCACCTTCTCACCCATTGGGCTATAAATCTCTATGTTAAATAATTTACCAGCAAAGCTAGAAACATCATCTAAATCATATCTTACATCTCTCACCCAGAACTTTCCCTTCACCTCAGATTCAGGCTTATAGACTGGCTGACTAGTGATACCGAATGCTCTTCTGTTTCGCAAAATCTGATTATCATCACGACGCCATGACCAGATTCTCCCATTACCAAGCCAAGCTCGCATCTCACCTTTCCGAGCTTCTACCGTCCATTGGACTGATCGGTCTCCTTCTGCCCCATTTTTTATAAAGACCTGACCATTTTCATCAGTCTTAGCTGTAAAAATCTTCGTAACCGTATTGAACTTTCTAAACAGATTCTTATCCTTCAATCTCACCATTTTATAGCCCCGAGCTACTAGTTCAGCCTCCGCTATTGGCTCTCCAGTCTCAGCATCTGCCACAAAGTAGAGCGTTCCACCTACAACCTCTTTAGCCGCTATCATCATCTCGTCGACCCAAACTAGAGTGTAGAATTTCTTCTCCCCCATCTCCGCTTTCACTAAATAAGCTCCTGCTTTTTTCACTTTAGGCAGCATAAGCTCAGCCCTAGTATCCCAATGCCCCTTTCTAGCTTTTAAATCATAGTTTTTATCCGCTACCAGATCACCCACATACTTAGACTTATTCGCATTCACTACGTCATTTAGTAAATTATGGAAGTTTACTTTATCCCACTTTACTGACAGAGGATTCCCCTCCAGGTATTTCCAGACATCGTCCTGCAGAGCTTGTATATCGATCTTGTGCAGTGACAGTTTCACCGAATCAGCATTTCTATAAATCACCCCTAGCTTGATATCATCAGCTAAAGTAAAGGCACCAGCCTGCGCCTCAAACATACCCCAGTCCTCGACAATCTGATCCAGCCTTTTTTGTCTACTTCCATGCTTGTTATCACCTTTAGACTTGATCATTCCCGCTAGTAACTCCGCTGCTTTCACATACTGTCTACGGTCTAGATAAATAGACACCAGACTATCCCCACTACTAGCATTACCAGACTCATAGAGTTGCTTATAGATCTCGATGAAATTCTGATTTGCAGGCAACTCGAAACGCTTCACACCATTCGCTAGTCTGGCAACAGTTTCATTATCTTTCAGAGTATGCACCTGCATAATTCCAGAGGCATTCCCATCATCTTCCTGCGCCATCCTATAATACCAACTATAGCTGCGAAGCGTCCCTACTCCGAATTCATTATGTAAATACGAAGCCAATCGAGACATTACATTCACCTTCCTATCAGACTGGTGTTTGATTATCTCGACCAATAACCAACGCCATCTTTCACCATCATTTTTAGCAACTTCATAGCTGGCCGGAACTTCATAAAAAACAGGTTTCCCTTCTTCGCTGACCGGAGCTCCTTTGGCAGAACTCTGAGCATAATAAGCTCTCTCCACCTCTGGAACAACTTCAGTATTCGTAAGCACCTGAAGCCTCCAACTACTCCCTCCAGTCCTATTTCTCATGATCAGATGTGACCAAGCTTCCAAAACATCAGCCTTAAGAGATGCATCGTCTGTCTTCAACGCTACCGTATAGGCCTTCTCTGCATATTGTAAGGCACACACCCTGTCTCTTTCCTGGACATTTGCATATTCACCTTTAGATCCTCGTCGACCCCAAGCATTTGCTCCTCGTATGAAATCATTATCTAACCACACCCCGTGCTTAGGCACTGAGTTCAGGCTATGCACAGTCTGTAAAAGAACTCTGGCATTGGCAGCATGTTTTTTATCTGTGGTTTTAATCAAGCTCTCAAAGTTTTCATACTTATTCAGACGCTGCATACACTGTAGCGCTTTCTGCATATCTTTGTGTGAATTTTCATCACTCACCGATCCATAGTTTTTCACGCTAAGGCCGTAAGCATCTTTCCAATTTCCCTCTTTGATCAGCTTATCCACATTCGCACGATCCGCTGTGATATCAGCTGACACGACCAGCATCATTAAGAAATAGCAGAGACTGCATAGGGTTTTGAGTTTTAAGAAATCTGTTTTCATAATTATTGATCGGTTAGTTTTTTCTGCACACGGAATTCAAAGGCTTACTTCTACTTGATCAAATATCCCCAGATTGTGACATCAAAATCATCTTTTTTTCATTATTCCTAATTAATAAACTAATCTTAACTAGCTGATTCTTTAGATCTTTTTATCGGAAAGAAAGTGAAAGATCTTGACGTAAGGCACAGCATGCACAAGATTCCCGTCGCAGCAGAACCCCTGTTGCCCTATAATGGTCATTCGTGCCCATAAATCTAGTTAAACACACATCACTATCATGGCAGCCAAAAAAGCAGCAAAAAAAACTACCAAAAAAGTAGCAAAAAAAGCCACAAAAACAGTAGCAGCTAAGAAGGTAGCTAAGAAAGCTCCTGCAACTAAAGCTGTAAAGAAAGCCGCTCCGAAAAAGGCAGCAGCTAAAAAAGTAGCGGCTAAGAAGACGGCAACCAAAGCAGCAGCTAAAAAGACTGCCGCTAAAAAGCCAGCTAAGAAACTTTCCAAACTAGAAGCTCTACTCGCTGAAGAAGCAGCAGAAAAAGCAAAACGTGCCAAGAAGGCTAAGGCTCCTAAGAACCGTATCGATACTCCTGAAATGCAGGAAAAGGTCCGTGAACTTATCAAGCTAGCTAAAGAGCAAGATTACCTCACCTACGATGACATCAACGAAATTCTACCAAACGACATGGTGGAGCCAGCTGATGTAGAAGCGATCCTTGAGCGTCTCCGCTCCATGGAGTTCGACATCATCGATGCATCTGAAGTAGACCGCTACCGCACTAACAAAAAGGACGGTGTCGATGCTACTGAGACCAAGACTGAGCAGAAACTAGACATCCTAGACGATCCAGTCCGCATGTATCTTAAGCAGATGGGTCAAGTCCCTCTACTTACACGTGAGCAGGAAGTAGAAATTTCTAAGAGAATCGAAGACGCTGAACTCTGTGTGCAGAAGTATCTACACAGATTTGGATTCATCGCTGAACTCTACCTCAATCTCGCTGACAGCCTAATCAAAGGTAAAGAGAGATTCGACAGAGTCATCCTAGACAAGAAAATCGAGAGTCGTGAGCGCTACATGAAGACGCTTCCTAAGCTCTGTGATCAACTCCGCCAGACTCACGAAGAGACTGATCAAGTTTTCCGCAAACTCCATTCTAAAAACCCAAGAGGCAAAGCTAAGCTCGAGGAAGAACTAGAAAAGCAACTCGTTGCCATCGCTCGCATCTACAGCAGATTCTACTACAAGCAGAAGGTCGTAGAAGACTTCTGTGAAGAAGCTGAAGAGTATCAGAAAAAATTCTGGAAGTTCGCCAGAAAGCTCAAAGCGAATCCTAATGATAAAGAATTCGAAACTAAGCTCCGTGAAACTCAACAACTCTCATGGCACACAGTAGAAGGATTTGAGTCAAACAACACAGATCTCCGTGCATGGATGAAGAAGGCTTATGGAGCTAAGACAGAAATGGTCGAGGCAAACCTAAGACTCGTTATCTCCATCGCTAAGAAATACACTAACCGTGGACTTTCATTCCTAGACCTTATTCAAGAAGGAAACATGGGCCTCATGAAGGCTGTGGAGAAGTTCGAATACCGTCGTGGTTATAAGTTCTCAACTTACGCTACTTGGTGGATTCGTCAGGCTATCACTCGCTCTATTGCGGATCAGGCTAGAACGATCCGTATCCCAGTGCACATGATCGAGACGATCAACAAACTCATGAGAGTGCAGAAGCAACTCGTTCAGGAATATGGCCGTGAGCCTACCCCAGACGAGATTGCAGACGAGATCCACCTACCAGTGGAACGTGTCAGAGCAGTTCTCAAGATGGCTCAGCAGCCTATCTCACTACAGGCTCCTGTTGGTGATTCAGACGATACTTCATTCGGTGATTTCATCGAGGACAAGGCAGCTGATAACCCGATGGAAGAAGCTGGATTCGCAATGCTTAAAGAAAAGATCGTTGATGTGTTAGACACCCTAACAGAGCGTGAACGTGAAGTTCTAGAGCAACGATTCGGACTTAAAGATGGTTACAGCAGAACGCTTGAAGAAGTGGGCCGCCAGTTCCAGGTCACTCGTGAGCGTATTCGTCAGATCGAAGCCAAGGCACTTCGTAAGATGCGTCACCCGACCCGTATCCGCAAGCTAGAAGGCTTCATCGAACTACCTAACATGTAATTTTAGAATCAGTTTAAAATAATTTCCAAAGCGCAATTTCATCTAGAAGTTGCGCTTTTTTGTTAGAAAAATACCGCCATCATTGAGAATGCTTGCTATCCTGAGGTATTTTATACTAGAGTTAGATTTAATAGATTATGACTAAGAATATTATCATCGCCATCGTAGGTCTCTTTGCCCTTTATCTCCTCTTCACCGCATTCACGCTAGAGGAAACTAGTTATAAACCTCTGACCATTAGTCTCTATAAACTTGGCGCCAGTATCTTTGCTGGACTCTTTGCTGCCTACCTTTTCATGACCTTCATTTTACCAGTCATTGGAGACAAGACCTCACAGATGATCCTTGGTGATAATAATGAAACCGTGGAGGAAGATGCCTTTCGCCCTGCACGTGCATTAGTCGCTCAAGGTGAATACGAGGAAGCCATCGTCGCTTACCGAGTAGCTCTCATTAAGGAGCCAGAAAACAGAATGGGCTGGACTGATGTAGCTAAACTCTATGCTGAGAAACTAGAGCAGCCAAGCCTAGCTATTGCCACTTACCAAGAAGCAATCACCGCACACGAATGGCCAGAAGACGATGCTGCCTTTTTCTTATTCCGTATTTCAGAATGGCAAATCAATGATCTAGAAGACTCTGCCTCTGGAATCGTCACTCTCCAAGAAATTAGAGCCGCTTACCCTGAGAGCCGTAATAGCGCCAACGCAGGACAGCTTCTCAGACAACTCGGAGTGGAACCTACTTAAGTTTCTGAGCCTAACAGATCAAATTCTCTCGCAATGAAAAATTGGCTTTTCAATGCGATCCAGAATCAACCACTCCTCCTCCCCACACTTGCTACTTCTTGTGTGATTGCCTATGCGGATCTAGGATATATTCTATTTCTCGTTATCGCAGCGTTAACCTGCCTTTTGTCATTACGTTTTAGTAAGCTAATGAGCATGCTGACTTATGCATGCGCTATAGCTGGTTTCGCATTTCATCATGCCAATTTATCAAAGCTAGACCAACAGAAGAGCCTAGACGGTCAATTGGTAGAACTCTATGGAATAGTCCATACTGAGCCACGTCCAAACAGAGGATTCACCCAAGAAGTAGAGTTCTTCATTCTCCAGTCTAGCTCTAACCACACCACTTTAGTAGGGAGAAAAATCCTCGCACATTTCCCTCAAGAAACGACTCTCAAGATCGGCCAAAAAGTCTGGATTCAAGGCAAGGCTCACACTCCCCCTGAGCCGATGAACCCTAAAATGTTAGATCGAGCGAAATTGATCCACAGAATGAACATCGCCCTCGAACTCAAGGTCACCAAATACGAATTCGACAGTCAGCTCTCAGGCCAATACTTCATTCATCGCTGGGCTGAAAGCTCTAGAGTCTGGATACGTCATAGACTCACCGTAGGAATCGAGAATACAGAAGCCTCTAAAATCATCCTCGCAATGTTCTTAGGTGAGAAGCCTCAGGACTCTAGTGAGATGATGAATGATTTTAAACACAGCGGAACGATCCACGTCTTTGCGGTCAGTGGACTTCACGTCATGATGATCGGGCTTCTCTTCACCTTCGTTCTCAGACTGTGTGGTTGTGGCGCTAAAGTCTGGATACCACTCGTAATCACCATCATGATCTTCTACGCCATCGTCACAGGCATGCGTCCACCTGCCATGCGTGCTGCGATTATGGGAACCACTGTTCTGATAGCAATGCTCATCATGCGTAAGCCATCACTGCCAAACAGCCTCTGGCTCAGCGCATTGATCGCTATGCTATGGAACACACACAGCCTCTTTCTACCTGGCTTCCAGCTATCCTACGCAGTGCTCATCATGATCGTGCTCACCGGCACATGGTGGACCAAACGTTGGGCTTGGATCACCGCAACTGATCCCTTCATGCCACGCTCACTCTTCTCTAAAAAGCAACGGATCAGTCTATCCTTCCGTAAGAAAGTAGCCGCCACATTTTCCGTCTCCTCTAGCGCATGGACAGGATCCTCTTTCCTCATCTGGATCTACTTTGGACTCATCACCCCGATTGCCATTCTAGCCAGTTTGCCTCTCATGCTCACCGTTTTCTGCCTATTGGCGACTTGTTGCCTGAGTCTAACAATAGGTAGCATCTCAGATTCCGTAGGCTCTAGGATCAATCAGCTCAACGCTTGGAATGCCACAGCCACTCACTCAATATCAAAATTCTTTGCCTCTCTACCTGGCAGCCACTACCAGCATAAACCTTGGGCAGATGGAGAAAGAATCGTTATCTACTCTATCCCTGAAGGTGGCTCAGCCTGCTACATTTCCCTAGGTGGTGGACTGATGCTTGATGCCGCCAATCAAGATGAATTCTACAGCAATGTCTGGCCCAGTCTCTCCAGAAATGGAGCAAAACTAGATTCACTCATCGCTAGCCATGCAGATGCTAACCACATCCAAGGACTTTCAGAATGTATCAAACGCTTCCCTATCCAGCAGCTCATCCTACCACAGTCAAATGACAAAAGCTCTGCCTACACATCACTACTCGATTCCGCGAGAACCAATGGAGTAAGCATGATTGAGCCACAGGAGAAGATCTACCAAATTTCACACGAAGCCACCCTAGAGATCCTCTACACAGGATCACCAGACTACCCACTAGCTGACGACCGCACCAATGTATTCCTGCTCACTTGGAAAGATAAAAAGATCCTATTCCTCAATGACTCAGGCTTTCATTTCGAACAATGGCTCAACAAAAACGATAGACAAATCAACGCCGACGTCATCGTGCTAGGTAAACACTCTCAAGAAACCTCCATCAATGTGAACTCTCTCTCAAAACTCAAACCACACACCGTCATCGCCTCTAACAGCAACTTCGAAGAAAGCCAAAACCGCACTAAACAATGGCAGGCTCAGCTAACAGAAAAAGGTATCATACTACTCCTACTAGATGCAACAGGTGCAGTCACGATCACTCACTCCACGGATGTTCTCAAACTGGAGACCTTTGCTAAGTGAGAAATTTGCTTTGCGCTTGAGTGGAGAAACGAACTATGGCTTAGTTTTACAATGAGTGAAGCGAAGAGGTTTCCATCAACACGGTGGACTTGCATTCAGAGAATTTGCTCTGGAAGCCGGTCTGATGCAATGGCGGCGATGGAAGAAGTCTGCCAAGCATATTGGCGCCCCCTCTATGGCTTTGCTCTCTCAATGAATGGCTCTCATCAAGATGCTGAAGACTGTGTCCAAGGATTTTTAACACGAGTGAGCACAGGAGATTTTTTCCAATCCGTCTCAGCGAACCGTGGTAAACTGAGGTCGCTACTCTTGGTTTCTTTTAAGAGATACATTGTCGATACCTGGAAAATGCAATCGAGTCAAAAACGTGGTGGTTCAATGCGGGATATAGCACTAGATGGCATTCATGTAGAAGATACATCTGAATCTGATCCCAGCCTAGCTTATGATCAAGAATGGGCAAAAGTCGTAGTGGATGAAGCGATGAGTAATTTACGTGAGCGCTATCAGAAACAGGGAAATGAAAAAACATTTGATAGCTTAGAAGCTTACATCGATGGCACTCCCCTAGAAAATTCTTCTCAAACTGCTGAGCAATTAAATCTGAGCTCGGTGGCTCTCAAGTCTGCCATCCATAGAATCCGCCGCAGGTTTGGAGAAGAGTTACAAAACATGGTGCGAGAGACTGTGCAGCATGAGAACGATGTGGATGAAGAAATCCGTTGGCTAATCAAGGTGTTACAAGCATAGATGAAAAACTACGAAGCACTACTGGCACAGGGACTGAGTGAAGATGAAACTTCATTTCCTGATTTCGAGGGATACACAATCCAGAGAAAACTAGGCCAAGGTGGCATGGGTGCTGTGTATTTGGCTATTGATGAAGAGCTAGAACGTGAAATTGCCATCAAGGTCTTCACGAATCAATCCGCAGACCCAATGAACCTTGAACGCGTGCGTCAAGAGTCAGACATCATGGCGAGAATTCAGCATCGTAATGTCATTTCTATTTATAAAGTGATCTCCTCAGAACAATCATTTTGCTTAGTGTTAGAATATGCAGCAGCAGGAGATTTATCACGAAAGATAGCCGCCGAAGGCAGCTTGGAGCATGAACAAATGGTCAAGCACTGCTCCGAAATCTGCGATGGTTTGGAGCAAATCCACCAACTTGGAATCATTCACCGTGATATCAAACCTGCCAATATTTTACTTACTTCACAAGGCGTCGCCAAAGTTGCCGATCTTGGTATCGCTAAAGACACCGCCGCAGAATCTCTCACCATGACTGGCTCTTACCTAGGTTCGATGATGTATGTCGCACCTGAGCAAATGACAGCAAGCAGCCTAGTAGATGCGAGAGCTGACATCTGGGCAATGGGTATTCTCATCTATGAAATGCTCACTGGTAACCCACCAAAAGCTGTGCTCGAATCTGAGCTAATGGAACCCTTGCCTGAGGCGATTCGCCCAATTGTTAGAAGATGTTTAAAGCAGAATCCAGAGAACCGATATCCTAATGTGATGGAGCTGAAAGCTGACTTGCTAAAGTCTCTAGAACCTAAACACCCACAAGCTCTTCCTGCAAAAAAATTATCTCTAAAAACACTACTTATCACTTCTAGCATATTAATCATAGCGGCTACTTCCATCGCTATTTTCTCTCCTAAGAAAGAACAAAATGAACCAAAAGACCCTGCACCAACAACAGCATCAGAGGAAACGATTGATTTAATAAATCTTCTCCATAGTCCCCTTCAACCAGACCGAGGAACTTGGCAGATAAAAAATGATAATCTACGATGCCAGACTGGCAACAAGGTGGCTTGTATTTCATTTCCTGTAGATGCCCTAGGTAATAGCTACGACCTTTCTTTTAATGTAGTCAGACACCAAGGAAGATATTCTGCTGCCGTTTATCTACCAACATCTATTGGCAATGTAACATTCGATCTTGATGGCTGGGGTAGTCGCCAATCAGGCATCCAAGCACTCGATAAACAGGATCTGCGCCATCACAGCCAAGGCTTCCGTTTTGGCATGGAGAATGGCACCAGCTACCAGCTCAGACTTGAGGTCAGAGAGAACTATGTGGATGCATATATCGATGGCAAAAAAGTCAATCATTGCAATCTCACAGGAAAAACAGGATCGATCATTGCTAACTGGGATATCCCACGTAAACACGCTATCTCTCTGGCAGCTTGGCAATCTGAAATGACCTTTAGTAAAATAAAATTGAAAAAAATACCCTAGTAGCTGCCACCTTGTCGAAAGTTTGTCGTTCTTAGATTGAAACCAACATTTTAATTTATGAAAACATCACTAACCACAATTGCCGCCACAGCTCTATTACACAGCACATTATCTGCTGCCAATATTGCCATAGTTAATCACAGTTTTGAGGACACCACTGGACAAAACCCCTACTTCGAATTCACCTTTGGTCGACCTGCTGGATGGACGATTTACGATCCTAATGACATCCACCCGAGCTCAGGATTAGCAATAGGAACACTGATGCCGAATGGGACAGATTTCTTTAACTCGACAGCCCCAGACGGAGACCGTGTCGCCATCCTATACAACAGAACTCGTAGAGGCGATGGAGAATACGGATATGAACAAACTCTAGTCACAACTCTACAATCAGAAACCTTCTACACCCTCACCGTCGAGGTAGGCAACATCGCATCTGGAGCCGATACCAATGGCTCTAATTACAACCTAAATGGCTTCCCCGGTTACCGAGTAGAACTTCTAGCTGGAGGAACTGTGATCAGCGTTGATAACAACTCACTCATAATCCCAGAAGGAGAATTCGCACTATCAACCGTCAGCTTCACCACTGGTGCTACTCATGCTTTACTAGGCCAGAATTTATCAATCCGCCTAGTCAGCGAAAACGTGATCGATCCTATTGATACGGATGCATACTTAGAAGTAGATTTCGATGACGTTCAGCTCTCCACCGCAGCCGCCCCAGTTCCAGAACCTAGCTCTACCCTGCTAATTGGTCTAGGCGGATTAGCGATGATCTTCAGAAGGAGAGATTAGTAGAAAATAAAGCGGCGAACCTTTTTACAGGTTCGCCGCTTATTATTCTAGAGGTCTAATGCTATTCAGTTCTTAGAATTCGTAATTTATAAATACGCTGAAGTTCTCAGAAGAGTCCTTTTGTTTAAGTGCGCCTGATTCATATTCAATCATTTGAAGACCAGCTGATGCTCCAACACTAATTCCGTTGTTCAAGTCCTTCTCGACCATCACACCACCACTGTAGTAATGTGATTTAAGATCAGCAGCCATGCCTACATTGGAATCTAAATAGAGTCCTTGGAAGTAAACTGATCCTTTCACATCATTGCCAAAATCACGAGATACACTACCTCCACAGCGAGTGCCACGTGCATCAGCTAGTGGAAGTTGGAAGGCATTCGTGATGTTTCTATCTGTAGTTCCATGATTACAATACGCCTGCCAAGAGAAACCATTCTGACAGCCATGCACCAATGCCTCATAGCCTAACACTCTAGTTGTGTTAAGAAGAGCATCTTGGTATTCACGGCGCTCATAGGTCACTCCTAGTTTATAACCTACGTCATTCACTCTGCCACTCACACCTGCACCTAGCTTGTAACCGTGTGAATCCCAGCCTGGCAACGCATCCCAATCCTTCTCTCTATAGGCACCTCTTGTCCATAGAGTTAGTGATGGATTAACGATGTAGTTGATCGCTTGAGAAATTTCATATTGGTGAGTATCGTAGAGATCTCCGTCGTCTGAATTGTAGAGTCTGCCTCGATAACTAGTTAAATACTCTAGTCCATTAGAGCCTATATCTGCACCATCGGTTCTGAAAGTAAGTGTTGAACGGCTTGACAGTAAGGTTCGGTCATACATAGCTAGCCCCTCAGAAATATCTCCAAGTTCTAAGCTGGACAGACCTCCGTAGTTTACTTGAAAATTACCATTATAGCGTCCCCATGTGCCAATATTTCTCTCGGACTTTCCTCCTAAATAATAGCCATGAATCAAATCATCCGAGCCATCCCGGCCTGTTGGAGCATCGCTGTAATAGGTTTCGGATACCCCTGCATTAAACTTAAGATACTCTCCAAGCTCAAATGGCACACCTAGACTAAATTGAGTAACAGTAGAGCTCTCACCATTGAATGGATCGCCAGTCACATTGCTACTAGTCCCATAGCCTAGACGAAAACGTCCTGTATAGGCTGTCTGTGCATCTTGGAAACATCTGCCTACGATGGAACGATCCATTCCAAAAGCATTTGGACTAGCCACGCTTCCCTGATTTAGGAAATTTCCCACATAATCCAGGAAAGGATCAGCATCAAAGCCGAGCGAGTAATCGCCCTCTTCGGGTAACATCGTCTCTCCCTTTTTAGAGGTGAGATCTTGCGCCATCACGGCGGAGGTGAGCACAGCTAATGCTGGCAAACAATACAGTGTTGATTTCGATTTTCTCATAGTTATTTAATAATGGTTAACAAAACATAAAACATACCTCAAAACTAAAGTCAACCTAGAAATCCTAAACACAAAAAAACAAGAAGACACAGTCAACTAATTAAAAGCAACTTACACCCACCTCTAACAAAAACACCCTCTAACACACTATCATAATCATTAGCGTTAATACGCCATATTTTTAGATTCCTAAGTTGATAGCTCTATTAAGAGGTAGCTCAGCGCCCCCACCATTTAGATTATTTATCTGCCTTGTTTCACCTCATCACCAAACTAATGAGACACTTAAAGCCCCATTAGTTTTTGAAAATTCTCTATCGAACCTCAACCACGCCCAAACGTAAAAAGTCACGAGCGCTATTCATCCAGGAACCTGTAGCTCTCGTAATAGAGATTGTTTCAAATTCACCTGAGATGGAATCAACAGTCAATGACGAGCTAGGCACTTTAGTCCAGTTACCTGCAGTTAAAACTAAAGATTCCTCTAAATTGTAGCTTAGGCCAGCTGGGATTCCTATGCGTCGAGTCACAGTGAAAGTAGTTCCATCAAAGCTAATTGGATGAGACATGCTACTAGCTGAATTAGGGTCTGATCCATAAGAGAACTCATGCAAATTACTTTGCCCATCACCATCCGGGTCTTCGTCTGATCCAGCACCAGTAACACTTGCTCCGCCAAAATTATCAAACTGCCAAGCTTCTAAACTAGTAGTATCCTTAGGAGCGAACCGTTGCTGAATAGCACCAAGCCATTGTTCCGCAAGAACCACATTGCCCGCTGTGTTCGTATGCAGAGTATCAATCATCAAGCCCCCTGTGTTAGCATTGATGTGTGTATATTGATCCACTAAATAAATATCCCGACCAGCCACACGCTGAGCTCTAACAATGTCAGGTAACGCAGTATTATAAGCCAGAACTCTAGGATTCTCAGCAGGATTTAGGTTCGGGGGGATTTGAGCTACAAATATAGCAGGAGTTCCTACACCAGGCTGGGACATTATTTTGTCTACCAAGGTAGAGAGTCTCGCTGGGGCATTCGCCACATCATCGTTCAGATCAGTATCGTTTGTGCCGAGCATGATTAGAATAATCTTAGGTTTCTCGACTGCTAGGCGACCACTGGTCCAGAAATTTTGCCCCGAATCTATGTTTGTGGTCATATCAGTGCGGCCGTTGCTGTTCACACCTATCGTGGAACCAGAGATCCCACTGTGATAATGATAGAGATTAGTAGCAGCTGTGCCACCTGTAGTTGGTAATCCATCGATATTCGCGGTAAAATGCCCTGTATAAGTAAAATCTACATTCTCATCAACAAGAAGGTCATAGAGCTCTTTTCTTGGTGAACTGCTTCCGCTTCCATCAGCATTACTCTGAGTAATAGAGTCTCCGATGAACCAAATTGCCCCCAGATCAAGAGGGTTAAGCGTAGCTGCATCTACATCGACATAGCCTCCAGCATTGACCTTGGAGATCTTACAGGCAATGAGTTGGTTAGGAGCAACAGTAGCGCCGGAGGTGTAGGTGATGTTCGCCACGGTGAACTTACCTGTAGCATTTCCACCAGCGAGAGTATCGAGATTAGCTTTGGTGAAGGTTCCTGTGGCAAGGACTTGACCATTGGCTAACAGTTCTAGTTTCGCTCCAGCAAAGGTTCCGCTATCTCTAATGCCGAGAGAAACAGAAAAGTTGTATTCTTTATTTGGCTGTAGATACGAACGCGTAGTTTGGAGGAAATGGTTGCCTGCCGTTCCTCCTGAGAAAAATGCGACGTGCTTACCTTTCATGTTTTCCATGACTCCAGCATTAATCGTATCGACAGCATTAGTATAAAAACTCGCATCAGGGTTGTAGTATCCATAGCTTCCATCGGCAGCTGTAGTCCCTGCGGCAGAAAGAATTCTCCAGTTCAGAACTCCAGGTGATGCATTGGATGATAGATCGACAATATGAACATCTCCATCTGCTAACGGAGCAGTTGTGGTTATTGAAGCAGTTGTATTGGCTTCGAAATCGCCATTTTCAAGACCTAGTGTCGTTCTTCCAAGGAGGATATCTCTCCACTGAACAGCATGATCCATCAAGCCGATAGCGCTAAAGTGCACGGTATCGTGGAGCTTGAGACCGCCCCCATTTTCTAGAGTAAATTCATTGGTGCTTGGTCCAAGATGAACATTAGCGTCGCTCATTGTAGCCAACCGCTGTCCAGCAGTCACAGGTTCTTCTTGAGTCAGAGTGATGCTAGGGATAAATGAGGCTTCAGCTATATACCAAGGAATCGTCCAGCCTGCATCTGTGCGGCTTTCAGCGATCATAGTGGCTAGTAACGCAGCATGAGCCGTAGCGGTCACATTATTGACAGCATCAGTCTCTCCTTGGTGCCAGAGACAGGCTCGGAATCCATTAGCAGGAAATGACTGCACCGCCGCCTTCAACCTAGAAGTGTAATTCCCTTGTCCAGGCTGCCACGAGGATAGGGGTGATCCACCTACTCCAACAACCACAAAGCCAACGGGGACATTTTCTGTAGACACAAGTAAGTCACCAAGTCTCGACCATACTGAACCACCCGTTCCCGTAGCCAATGGCTGAGGGTCATATCCGTGGCGCCAACTAGCGCCGCCATAGGCGCTAAGAGTCACTACGCGATCGCTCGTAGGAGTGAGTGCTGGGGTGCCGTGGTTCGCTGAATTAGACTGTCCAGCAGTCACATAAATATCACCTATACCTACTTTCTGAATCACGGCAGAATCTCCTGCAACCCCACTCACCACTGGTCTGACCTCTAGCTGATACCAGCCTCCAGCGATAATATTAGTCAATGTTCCTGAAAAAGTTCCTGCATTAGGTGAGGCGTCTATTGTTTTCCATGCTGAGGTCGTTCCTGAGTTTGATCCTGACATCACCACTACTCTTGCTTCTATCGAATCCGGAGTAGTCAGGTAGGTTCCCTGGATATCGATATCTGCAACATTTTCAGTATCTCTCTGAATGATTTTTCGTGTAGTTGGTGATGTTATTGTCACGTCTGCTGGAGTAGAGCCAGTAGCTTGGCCATTGATATCTACCTCGTAGTAGACTGAGCCATCCACAGCAGTATTCGCCCCAGACCAATCATGATTTATAAACTCGATGCGCACACTATGCACTCCTGTGCCTATCAGACCTGCCCCATCATCAGACACTGTCATCTGAGTAATGCTACCACCTGTTGCAGTATTATTAGCAAAAGGAATGTATTCAAATGTCCCCAATGAAACGAATGTGGTAGGCGCTGAAACAGTTGAGATAGAGAGAGTGTATTTTTGGTTACCTAGCTGCGGTCCATTTATCGTCCAGCCTGCAAAGGACTCGATGGAAGTGATGTCATACCCCTGAGGGTTAGTGCCGACATCTAAGGCAAAGGTATAGGTCTGAGGAAGCTTGTTCCCCGTGCCAAAAGATTTCGGTAAGTAAAGAGAGTCAGCTCCTGTCCCAGGATTGATCACTCCATCATTCAAATCAGCTGCAGTGCCAAAAAAGCCAGCGGCTCCAGTCACAGATGCAGCATTACCTAGATCAGTGCCATCCACTGCACCTACGATAGTGGCATTAGTAGGCGTCGTGCTATTGACTCCAGTTGCTTCCAGTGCGGCATGAACCGAACTATTAAAAGAAATGAAGGCTAACAATACAGCTATACAGAGGGATTTAAGGAAATGAGCGACTGGAATATTCATATTGGAGATTTAATAGAGATAAAAAAAGCAGGAGGATCATCTCCCCCTGCCTTGATAAGAATTTATGCCTGAATGACGTTTACTTTTTACGGCGTAAGATCAGAGCGAGACCTCCAAGCCCAAGTAAAGCAATTGAAGATGGTTCTGGAACTACTGTGGCGTCCAAACGCACGTTATCGAAATCTACATATCTATTAACAGTGGTAGTATCTAATGAGCTAAGTCTGATTGCTAGATTTCCAGCATCACTAGCCTGTCCTGTATAATTTACAGTAACGTCAGCAAAGGTGCCTGCTGCAGGAATTGTTGAGCTAGTCGCTGATGCAAGAACAGAATCTCCATCTAATAGTTCGATAAGGTAACCACCAAAAACAGAAAGACCAGCATCACGTCCACCTACACCCACTGTCAGAGTATACATTGTGCCATCCGCAACTGCTTCTGTCGTTGTGTTAGTTAAAGTAACCCCTGTTGATTCAAAGATAAACAGTGCTGAATCTCCGTCCATAGTTCCAATTACACCGTTAGTGCCAGCGGTATCGACAATGTTACCGTTTGTAAAGAAGGCTGTGCCTGGGTTAAATGAACCTGTTATGCCTCCCCCTGAAGCAACCCAACCTGTGACGGCTCCTATATTTAGGTCTGTGTCAGCCAGCACTTCTGTTTCAAAGTCATGGTTAACGATAGCTATCGATGCAGCTTGCGCTACAGATAGAGTTGAAATGCATGCGATAAATAAGTTTCTAAGTTTCATATTATATTTATGGTTTGAGTTCATACAGATACAATCTGTATATTAGCTTAATGTCTTACATTTTCATTTCGTTTCACTATTTTCCCCTTTTTCTTTAAAAAGTTGCATTTTAGTCACAC
The DNA here is from genome assembly GCA_937132085.1 of uncultured Rubritalea sp. Classification (GTDB taxonomy): domain Bacteria; phylum Verrucomicrobiota; class Verrucomicrobiia; order Verrucomicrobiales; family Akkermansiaceae; genus Rubritalea. Next base: position 31,413 of record CAKZNV010000188.1, read on the forward strand.
GCACATCGTCAAAATCAAGGTAACTCTTTCCTGTGTAATTATCCGCCCCTAGAGTAAGTATTCGCACAGATAGAGGGTCATTCACATTTACACCCTCAGGAAGATTGCTGCTATCCCAAGTGAAAGAGAGTGAAGTAAACGAATTTGAAACATTCGTCTCAGAGTTTCCTTTGATCGAATGAATCACTTTATCTCCAGAGACAAAAGCCAACTCGTAATCCGCCAATTGTGAAGAAGCATTTTCAATTCGATGCCCTAAAGTAATACTAAACGTGTAAAGAGTATTTTCATCTATATTAACCACTTTTTTAAGGTAGCCAGTAGGCTCCATAATAAACCCATAAATATACGCAAGGCACTTTCCTTTCATTCCTTGGAAGTTTCCAAATGTGTCACTATTGTCATTCAATTCTACTCTATCATACCAAATATGGGCTCCCGTTGAGTCAAGATGTCCACTTGGATTATAAATGCCCATCTCCACGTCATTTTGACCACACCGTTCCCAGCCAGCCAAACCACTCTCATTCCATTCGTTATCAGCAAGTTGCAAATCTTCAAAATCAGCCTCAAAAACAATTTCTACCATCTTAGGGAAAAATACCTGAGATTGTAATTCTTTGTATTCTATACTTTTCATCGAACCTTCATGGTCGATTGAAATAGCCTCTCCGCCCTCAAGCTGTTGAATACCATTTGAGCGGTTTGTGACTTCTACTCTCCCTTTTTCCACATAAATCTCATCCATTGCGGACCAGCCAGAAATCACAGTAAACTGAGTGCCTAAATCTACTATTTTCCCCTTAGCGCTAATCACAGTAAATCCCACTCCCTGTTCAGGCACATGAAACGATGCCTTTCCCTGCTCTAAAACAACCGTAGTTTCATCCTGAATCTTCAATACTGCAGGAGCAAGCACCACAGCAGTCACATCGTTGGCTAATTCTAACCTAACTGCACCTTGTGTTATGCGCAAAGTCTTACCTATGCCCAATTCATCACTCTTCCGTTCTCCCTCTATTTTATATTTTGAATTCCCTGCAAATTCTATTTTCGCTGAATAATAAACAGGGGCTTCTGGTTTAATAAAGAATTGCACACACAACGATAGCATCAAGCAGGCAGCTATACCGAATACAGCAATACGGATGTTACGTTTACTCTTCACTCTCTCATCTTTTGAACTTACTAAGGTAGGTATAATACTCACGTGACTACTCAGAAGCCCATGTTCCAGCGTCACATGTTCCCTGTAGAGCTGGAGAAACTCATCATCAGACTTAATCAGATTTTGGAACAAGTCGAATTCCTGCTCATTTAGATCAGAATCTAATAATCTCAAAATTAGTTCATTTTTTTGCTCTACAGTCATTCTCGTTAGATACCTATATTAAATTCTTCAATGCAAAGCTTAAGCTTCATTCTGACTCGCCTAAGAACTACTCTTAAACTTGAGGATTTTTCACCATGACTCTGCGCATAGCTTTCAATAGTGAGTCCTTGTGTGTAGCGAGCAGCGATTAGAGCTCTATTCTTAGCGCTCAATCTAGCCAAACATTGATCAAGAGCTGCAATTCTAACTTCTGATGTTTCAGATGTAGCTGAGACGTCAACCACTGCAATCCTATGAATTACCTCCTCATCAAAGACTACTTTCTTTTCACGAACTAATTTTCTTCGCTCGTTCAGCGCATGGAATTTAGCCACTTGAAATGCCCATGCTTTAAAGTTAGTGCCTTGTTTAAACGTAGAGGACTTCTTCCATAAAGTAATATTCACTTCTTGAGCCAAAGAATCAATGTCAGCCTGAACAGGTAGAATAGAACGCAGATACGCACCAATAGCTGACTGGTGCGTCGTGAGTTCTCTAATAAAATATTCTTCTGTAGATGATGCCATAAGTTATGGGCCTGAATTACCTAACCTTACTAGTATATGTCCTCTACAGCCAAAACGTTTCAATTATTCTGCCGCAGAATTAAAAAAGCACTACTTAAAGGCTGTTCTCGCTCCTACTACCTTCCACTCAAACTAATGAGGATCTTCCGGAGTAACACCTAAAATGATGTTAAACTCTGCGGTGAGTTCGCCAGCCTTTGAATTCTTTAGAGGCAGGAAATCGACTAGTAATAAATTCTGTTTATCACCTGCTCTGCGCAATAATCCATCACGCTTGTTAGACTCTTCTCCATTTACATAAAGCTGAGTCGTGAGCACCTTCTTACCTTTATAGCTCACCATGACGTGGATATGTGGAGTTCTGCCTGGGTAAGAGACTGGCTTGATCGTTCTAAAGTAATACTCACCCTTCATATTAGTAGAAAACCGACCGTAACCTTGGAAGTTTTTATCTAGTTTCTCATGTCTTGGATCACCTGTGTGCAGGTAGGCTCCGTTGTTATCGACTTGCCAGATTTCGACTAGAGCGTTTCTCAGAGGATTGCCTTTTACATCGGTAACCTTGCCATGCAGGTGTGTTACTTTCCCCACTGCGGCAGTCAGTTTATCATTTAAAATAAGTAGATCATTATCAGTATCGAGTGGCAGCTTGTTAGGGTAAAATGGCCCTTCCGCTTGTGCCGGTGTCACCTCTAGCAGTTCAGCTAGCAAACCAGGGGCTGTAAATAACGCCAGCCCTCCAATAGTCATCCCACCTAATACCTGTCGTCTACTATAGTTCAAATTCTTATCCATAGCTTCAAACTACGACTCCACAAGTCATATGACAAGGTCTATCGTGTAAAAGCCCTGTAAAGCCATTGAGAGATTTTACCTAGCTATTTTCACTATATAAACTAAATAGTCGCCATGGATTCGATCACACAAGCAACCTTAGGAGCTCTCTGCGGAGAAGTAATTCTGGGTAGAAAGCTCGGTAACAAGGCAGTGCTGTGGGGCGCATTATTCGGCACATTGCCAGATCTCGATATCATCGCCTATCCCTTCCTATCATTCGCAGAACAACTGATGTGGCACCGTGGGTTTTCCCACTCCATCCTCATGACATTTATCGCCACATTCTTCTTCGGATGGCTGATGCATAGGAAATATGCAGAATCAGGACTCAGCTTTAAACGTCTCAGTTTCTTCATCTTCTTAGCTTGGGGAACTCACATTTTGATCGATTGCTTCAATACCTACGGCACCCAAATCATGGAGCCTTTCAGCCACGATAGATTCTCCATCAATAATATTTCGATCATGGACCCCTTCTTCACCGTTCCGCTTATCATTGGACTTATCGCAATGGCATTCATGAACAGGCTCAGCCCTAAACGCATTAAAATCGGCTGGATTGTCACTGGCTGGCTATGCGTTTATTTCTCCCTCAGCCTCATAGTAAAATACGTAGCTGGCAATGAATTCGAGCAACGACTTGCTGACAACAACATCACTTACAACAAGATGATGACCGCCCCGTCCTTCGGAAACATTTTCCTCTGGCGCATGGTCGCTCGTGATGATGAGCACTTCTATGTGAGCTATTGGTCCATCTTTGATGGGAAATCTGACACTGATAAAATCAATAAGTTTAAGCAAGGCCACGAGCTCGATGAGCAGTTTAAAGACTCTGAAGACTTCCAGACTATGATCTGGTTCGCCCAAGGCTGGCATAAAACTTATCAACTCCCGAACGAACCTAACAGCATCTACATTGTTGCCGTGAATATGTCCGAAATTGGGATCGAAAGAGACGATGGTGTAACCGAGCTACGACCAGCCTTTGTGTGGAAAGTCACCAACACAGACAACGGCTACGAAGCTGAGCGACCCTTCAAGCTGAGTAAAGACGGAGGCTCACACATATGGAAAGCCCTAGGCTCACTAATAGACCGCATCCCGGGCGAAACTGATGAATGGATGAGTGGAACATGGACCTGGGATCTCGAAGAGAAACACCAGTAAAATCACTAACTCTGAGGTTCCTCATCATCCACTTTCCTACAGTATAGGTAACCTGTCGTTAGAAGAACGATCCCCAGTGTAATAAAGGATAGGATACGAAGTAAGGCACTTAATTTCCATACATCCGCACCATAGACTCGTAGAATACAGACCCCCAATATTGCAAACGCCATTGTTCGGAAAACGATCTCCTTACTCAGGAATCCAATGCTCAATATCAGCATCCCTAACAACGCCCAGCAGATAGAAAGAGCTGAACCTCCGAGAACTTCATAGACGTGGATCGAGGTAATCACGAACAGACTCAAACTTGCATAGATTGCGATGGTTCTTAGAGCTGTTTCGCCATGTTCTCTCCTAGGCTGAAGCCTCTGAACGAAGTATGCGGCCATTGGAACCAAGGCCACAAAGTAGTTCAGATAAATTCTCTCAGACTGGAAATCGATGAGAGTTAGAAGACTCACTAGGCTTAGAGCCCCAGCAACGATAGAAACCGACGTGTAGCGATCTCTCTTTTCAACATAAAGATACACCAACGCAGTCATCGCTACTGTCCCCTGCCAATGATCTACGAATGCGGTCTGCCAAAGCAATAGTAGCACTCCTGAAGCTAGGATCATCGCCTCTCCATAGGCTTCTGACATCTTGAGAACTTTAGATCTGATCAATCCATAATGAACCATTGGCATCAGTGTCAATATAACTAAACCAGCATTATTTGATAGATACTCCAATGACAGATAACTAGCACCACCTAGCACCCACACGATGAGATAGAGGCAAATTGTTAGAGGAGCCACGCTACGTAGTTTGATAGTCTGGTTCATGAGACAAAGAGCAAGCGGAAGTAGCGAACCAAGGATCATAAACACCTCGTAATTCCTCAACAGAATCAAACTGAATAAGAATGCTACAGCTGACAAGCAGAGGTAAGGGGTTGGCACAGCGAACTCTCTCTCTCTGAGGAATCGAACTACCTGGATACTCACAGAAGCCGCTAAAAACCCTGTAATAATAAGCATCTGAGTCGATGTGATCACGTGGACCAACTCTGCAGCAAATAACACGAAACTTGCCAAGGTGAAAGAATGACTGAACAAACCAAGTTCACGAAATGCCAACATAGTATCTCCTACCTTACCAAACTTCCTCCAAGATACTAAAGAGAGCCCAGTGCCTACCAGCATGATAGAAAGCAGTAGAATAACCTGACTAAAGGCTGAAATATCTCCCTGTAAAACCGAGGTCAGAACTGCGATCAATGTAGCCGCAGCCCCAAGACCACGATACTGCCATTTCTGATCATTTTCCACATAGCTCGTGAAATGCACGATACATGTGATTACCATGAACAATGCAGCTACTACCAAATGCTGAGCAGTCGTCGCCGAATCGATGTTAAATAGATAAACACCGAACCCTAGCACCATCGACAGACACGCTGCGATAATGAGTAATTCTTTGCGAAGTTTGAATCCCATAGCAAGAGCCAATCCACCTTGAACAATCAGAGATAGAGCCAATGACGGACCAGTAAGTTTGAGACATAGAGCAAGAGTAATCATCGCTAGTCCCTTACCAAGATAGACTAGACTCACAGAAGCTGGCAGCTCTGATGCCTTATGCGTATAGACAGAAATAGCTAACAGAACTACGCCATACACAGCAGCGATTGGCCACAACGGAGACACCCAACTCATCGTCTCGAAATCGATACAGAATGTGAGGAAGAATAGAGCATTATTCAGAGAGAGATAAGTCAACAGAGGTTTCTCTAACATCACAGAAGCTCTCGGTAAAATCACAGCAGCGGTGCAGAGTATCCAGTAGCCTAACACAAACCAATTTGCATGTGCGTAACCTGTTCCTGCATTGACAAAAAACTGCCAATAAGAAAATGACAAGTAGGCTCCTAGCATCGTAGTAAATCCTATCGATGCAGACTTTAGTTTGTAGAGCAATGTAAGCCCAGTAGCAGTCAGCATAAGACTAGAAAACAATGTGAATCCACCCACTGGATTAATAGACGTGCTATAGAAGGCCAGAGCAATAGAGCACACTGCCGTGACATTAGACTTCTTCCACAGAGCATACACTAGGCACACCACAGCACTAAGAAATAGCAAAACGCCACCTAACAAAGCTGAATCAATCACTTTAAGTCGCTCAATGTGATGAGAAGCATAACTAGCATAATATAGTATCGCTATTCCCCCTGCTCCCAACACTTTCCCATAGTTAGAAACTGCCTTCTTGGCCTTTTCTAAATACGTCCCCAAACCTAACAGACAAGCCGCAAGAACATACAGACCAGCAAGTCTAGGACCAGCACCCCAACTAGCGATGTAGTTCTGATAAGCAAAGTTACTCAAGAAAACTAAGCCTGTTAGAAGAGACACAATTCCCATTCTAACAAACCAAACCTTACCGAATTCCATCTCTACTTTGCGCATATCTCGGCGCTTTTTCTTAACAGGTTTCTCTACTGGAGTCAGAACCACAGACTCAGCAACTTCAGCCATCTTGATGGGGTGATGAGTTGACTCAAACGGATTCTCAATCTTAGGCGCAGCACTTACCACCACTGGCACTTCTTCCTTAGCCTCCTCAGGAACAAGTTTCATCTTAGCGATTAAATCACTCAACACGGCGATCCTCTCGCCATGCTGTTGCATACTATACCCCAGCATCCGGTGGTTACTTTGCAGGTCACGCAATTCCGATTTGAGCTCGTCTAGTTTCATACCGCCCATCATACCAACAGACACTGCATTAACTAAATTGATTCTACTGATCCTACTATCGACTCAGCAGATACTTATACCTTCTTCCAGACCATCAGCCATTCACGGTCTTCTCTACCCGGATAGCTAGATTCAGGCTTACCTTCCCAGACTAGCTTGAATTTTCGGCCAAAGTTCTCATAGACCTCCTGCTTACTAGTCTTAAATGGTGGACCCTCCTCAAGCGGCTTACCTGTTTCTATGAAGAACACTCCAGCCAAGTAGCCATTAGGCCTAATAAAATGTGACATTGCATCCACGTAATCCTCCCTCTGAGAAGGCTGGATTGCGCAATAACAAGTGTGCTCCCATACCACATCGTAAACATTTTCTAAACCGTCCTGAGCTTGAAACAAGTCAGCTTGCAACCAGTTCAAATCATCAGAACTGCCATGCAAAATCTCAGCTTCATTCAGTGCTGCTTGAGAAATATCCATCCCAGTCACTTTCATCCCCTGATCTAACAGCGGAATCACATCGTAACCTCTCCCACATCCAGGAACTAAAGCCCTACCACCTTCTATAAAATACTCAGGCTTACATTGAATAAGCTCTCCCAGAACAGGCGTCGCAGCACCCTTATCCCAAGGTGTGTCAGCATCTACATATCTAGAATTCCAATCCATCAGAATAGCCCCTTAGCAAAACTCTTTGCCATTAATATCGACTAATAGTAGGTCCTCCGCCTTGCAATGACCTTGCGTAGCGTATGAACCAAGCTGGAAAGCCTCCTCGACTGTATCCACTTTAGCTATTTCGTTATAGTAGCCATGCTTATTCATCATTTTAACAGAGAATGGACCTTCTAGTTCATCCCATGCGTCGGTGAAAAAATTGTCAATCCTAGTCAAATCTACCTTTCGGAAATTGTTTTCGATAAAGAATCTCACTCTTCGATGAAACCAGATAGGAGTCAGCTTGTGATACTCCACGTATTCTTCCGTCACCTTATTTGCAAAGTTCGTAGTCTGTAGCACGAATTGAAAACTGTGTGGGCAACCTGTATAAACGATCGCATTTGTCATGTATCCACTAGTGATCCTCAGTCCAGCCCCGCAGATATATACCTTATCGCTAAACTCACATTCAGTATCAAACACTACCACTTCGACCTTGTAGTCATATTCTAAAAGAACCTCACCGATACGAGTGAACTCTGAGACAATGATTTCCTCCACGATACGCTCCATCTCTACATAACCAACACGTAGAGCCTGACGGTAGCGCATTTCATCCTTGCTCAGTTTGGGTGCCGTTTCCACACCAGTATCGTTGGATACTGACTCAGGTAAGGTGCTTGGAGGATCGGGTTGATTTGAGTTCATTGCTAGGTTTTCAATAGATTGCGGAGAGTCAAACATATCCCTCCCAGATGTCAGTCATTATTTTCTGAAGAATAAATGCGTAATTATCCACAAATTTTGCTTCTTACCTCGCTTATATCTCCATAAGCTTAAACATATCAAATTTAAAACCACTATGAATAAAAATCTACCACTAATCGCAACACTATCTGCCGCCTCGCTCGTAGGTATCGTCATCGCTAAGAAAGATGGCGCCAATGCAGAAGACATTAAGAAAATGGAACTCGCTCAAGCTCTCAGCTCAGCTAAAACCGACACATCTAGAGCCAAAGGCACAGCAAGACCATGGGCTCAGTCCAAATCTGACATCAAAGCAGATGCTAAAACTCTCTACGGCACACTCGACAACGGAATGCGCTATGTAATTCACAGAAATACCCTACCCGCAGAGCGAGTCTCACTCCGCCTCCATGTAGATGCAGGCTCACTCAGCGAAAAAGAATCACAGCGAGGAGTAGCCCACTTCCTAGAGCACATGGTGTTCAATGGCACTAAAACATTTCCAGATGCTACTAAGCTAGTTCCACAGATGCAGCGCCTCGGTATAGCCTTCGGTGCTCACGCTAATGCTTACACCTCATTCGATGAGACAGTTTACATGCTAGACCTTCCAGACATGAAGGACACCACTATGGAGCTCGCATACAATGTTATGGGAGACTTCGCTGACGGAGCTCTACTTACTAATGCAGAGATCGACGAAGAACGCGGAGTCATCTCCTCTGAGAAGACTTCACGTGACTCTATCCAGATGCGTATGATGGAAAAGCAATTCAAGCACCTCATGCCTAAATCACTCGTTCCTGATAGATTCCCTATCGGCACTGATAAAGTCATCGCAGAAGCTCCACGTAAAGAATTTGTAGACTTCTACACTAACTTCTACACACCAGAGAAAATGACATTCATCGTAGTTGGTGATGTCGACGTCGCTGCTACTGAGCAGAAAATCCAAGAAATTTTCGGAGGTATCAAAAACCCTGCCAAACTTGCGGCTAAAGGTTCTGTCGGAGACCTCGGTGGTAAAAAAGGCTTCCAGACAGCGATTTTTACAGACAAAGAGCTCAGCTCCTCAGACGTCTCACTCATTCAGATCAAACCTGAAGAGAAAAAGTTTGATACTATCGCTAACCGTGCTCAAAAGATCCCGCTTAACATCGCTCACGCTATCATCAACCGCCGTTTCTCAAGACTAGCTAAGAAAGAAGGCTCCGCTATTACTAGCGGATCTATTAGTTCTTCTGTTCTGTTCCGCGAAGCAACGATCGGCTCAGTAGATGTCACAGCTAAAGACGGCAACTGGCAAGCAGCCGTTCCTGTTCTAGAGCAAGAGCTACGTAGAGCAGTTGAGCATGGCTTCACTGAGTCAGAGCTTAACGAAATCACTGCTGGCATGATCAATAACTACGAACAAAACGTAGAAACTTCAGCCACTAGAAAGAATAAAACAATTGCTGACTCACTAGCCAAGCATATCCACGGCGACTTCGTTTACTCTACCGCTGAAGATGATCTCACCATCCTCAGGCAGAACCTAGCTAAGATCACTCCTGAGTCATGCCATGAGGCATTCAAGAACTTCTGGAACACAGAGGATATCACGCTCGTTCTTAACTCACCGAGCAAGCCTGAATCAGCTGAAGCTACGCTAGCCTCACTCTACAAGCGATCAGCTCTAGATAAAGTCACACCACCTACAGAAAAGAAAGTAGAGGCATTTGCTTACACTAGTTTTGGTGATGCAGGTAAAGTCACTAGCAGCAAGCACATCGAAGACCTAGACATCCATCAGATCCAGTTATCAAATGGAGTCCGTGTCAATTACAAGAAAACTGACTTCGATAAAAACGCTATCCTCATGAGTGCCCATCTCGGCTCTGGCAAGATCGGCATGCCTAAAAACAAGCCAGGTCTCGACATGTTAGCAGGTGCAGTCATGAACGGTGGAGGACTAGGAAAGCACAGCGCTGACGACCTTCGTTCACTCCTAGTAGGCAAAAACGTTGGAGTTTCATTCGGTATCGATGATGAATCATTCGTCCTAGGAGGTCAGACTACTCCTGAAGACCTAGAACTCCAGCTTCAGCTACTTTGCGCGGCTCTAACAGACCCAGGCTACAGACCTGAAGCAGAGAGACAGTTCAAAGGAATGCTACCAATGCTCTACTCACAGCTCAAGCACTCAGCGAAAGGTGCTCAAGCAGAAATGAGCCATTGGCTACACGGCAATGACGCTCGTTTCTCAATCCCTAACATGGAGCAAGCTAAGGCACTCACTACAGCGGATGTGAAAGCATGGATCCAGCCACAGCTCGACTCAGCAGCTCTAGAAATTGGTATCGTTGGAGACATTGATCCAGCAACACTCATTCCATTACTAGAGAAGACAGTCGGAGCTCTCAAGACACGTGACGCTGCAGCTAAGATCGATGACAGCCTCAGAGAAATCACCATCCCAGAGACACCAATTGTGAAAGAATTTAACTTCGACAGCAAGGTCCCTACTGCCATCGCAATCATCGGATGGAAAGCACAAGACAACACAGACCGTGATGTCAAACGTTCACGCAGAACTGACGTGCTAGCCGATATCCTCGGTGACCGCATGAGAGTTAAACTCAGAGAAGAACTCGGAGAAGCCTATTCACCAGGAGCTGGGTCTAACCTCTCTTCTACATACAAAAACGTAGGCTTCGTGATGGCATACAGCCCAGTCAAACCTAAGGACCTAGAAAACGTCAGTAAAGTCATCGTAGAACTCGGCGACGAGCTAGCGAAAAACGGCCTTACACAAGACGAACTAGACAGAGCCCTCACTCCTCGAGTAGGAATGCTCAGCAAGTCAATCCGCCAAAACGGATACTGGTTAGGTAGCGTTGTTGCTAAGTCACAGAGCAGACCAGAGATTCTCGACTGGAGCCGCGGCAGAGAAGCTGACTACAAGGCGATCACCCTCGCTGAGATCAACGCTCTAGCTAAGGCTTACCTTGGCAGAGACAGAAGTCTCACCATGAAGATCCAGCCAGCTAAAGAGCAGAAGTAATCTCCAACAAATCAAATACTAAGCGAAGGCCTCAACTAACATTGAGCCTTCGCTTTTTCGTTTTAAATGATCGTGCTCGCTTAGCTTTACTGTTAATTCTGCACTTCTATGAAAATTATTGGTCTACTAGCTCTTCTCTTACTCACTAGCTGCACATTGCCAGACACAGCGCTCTGGAATGAACGCAGCACGGCAAAATCGATCCGTATGCCAGCAGAAGGAATCACCAAAATCATGGTGCATGGCAGTCTCGTTTCTCTAGTTAGAAATCCTTTTTCTTCCACCAGAAAAGGCCTCTGGATGATGAAAAATAGAACAGAAATCGCTGTATCCAAATTAGTAGAAATCAATGCTGTAGATGAGCGCTATCGCAGCTCTCATGACATAGAAGATCTACTCGACAAAATGGATATGCCACAACGTGTCGGCGGAAACCTTGATTACCTCATCGATGGAAAATCATTCTTCAGAGCACTCGATAAATCCATCGTCAACGCAAAAAGCACGATCGATGTCAGAGTCTTCATTTACGATAATGATGAAGTAGCTGTGAATATATCAAACCAACTCAAAGCGCGTAGCAGAGAAGTCAGATGCAGAGTGATGATGGATGAATTAGGCTCACTCAGCAGCTGGTGGGATCAGCCTGACTATGCTTCCAAATCATTCACACCACCAAGCTCCATGCCTCACTTCCTGCGTAAGAATAGCAAAATTCAAGTTCGTGAATCTAAGAACCCATGGCTAATCGCAGACCACTCCAAGGCGATCATTTTCGACCAAAAAGAAGCTTACCTTGGCGGCATGAACATAGGCACTGAATACCTGCATGACTGGCATGATATGATGTTCCGCATCACTGGACCAGCTGTTGTCGCTATCCAAAATGATTTCAATCACGCATGGCGTCTCCAAGGTGGTTTCGGTGACTGGGCTTATCCATTGCTAAGAAACAAACGCTACAGAAAAGAAATAGAATCATCAGAAATAGGTATCAGAATTCTCAAAACGGCACCGGGTCGGCAAGAAATCCATGACTCAATCCTAGCAGCTATCCGCATGGCTAAAAAACGTGTCTATATCCAGAACTCCTACTTCACCACAGACGCGCTTGCTGACGAACTAGTCAGAGCTGAAAAACGTGGCGTCGATGTCCGCATGGTATTCCCTCTTGATAACGACTCTGGCTTGCTAGCTCAAAGTAATCTCGGCTTTGCCAAGCAACTCATCGATTCTGGAGCAAGCGTCTACGCTTACCCTAAATTCACCCACGTCAAAGCCATCGTAGTCGATGACTGGGTCTGTATCGGATCAGCTAACTATGATGGTCTCAGCATGCGCATTAACAATGAAACAAACATCGCCTTCACGCATAAGCAAAAATCTGCCGAACTAGTGCAGAAGCTATTCCGCAAAGACTTCAAAGTATCTAAGCTACTAACAAAAAAAGATTCTAAAGACTGGACTACCCCAGTCTTAGAACCATTGATTGATCAGCTTTAAACTGTGTAGTAGCCTTATAACTCGACGATCTTGAAGTCTACCAACTTACGGTCAGCATCCACCTTGATGATCTGCACTTTGACTTTAGCGCCAAGCTTGATCTCAGTGCCATCACTACTCACGTAGCGTAGACCTTCCATACGCCATCTGTCGTATTCTCTCCCCGGTAAATCTTCTATTTTCACCAGACCTTTTACCTTCATCGCAGAAATTTCTACAAACAGTCCCATCGCTCTAACATCAGTCACCATCGCTTCGAACACTGGACCTTCTCCGTCCTTAACAACGGTCAGAAGATACTCCATCATCTTCATGCGCTTGGTCTCCATCTCCGCTTCAGAACTCTTGCGCTCAGTATCAGAAATACGTTCAGCTATCGTAGTGAGCGCTGCCAGTTTAGGATTCTGATCTGGCTTCGCAGGAGCATTTGTAAGCAGCTCTTGCAGCGCACGGTGCACCACTAGGTCAGCATAACGTCTGATAGGACTGGTAAAGTGACAGTAGTCCATTTTAGCTAATCCATAGTGACCTAGCGGATCAGTGCTATAAGCAGCACGCTTCAGGCTTTTCAGCAGTCCTAGCTTAATACTTTCCTCTAGCGGAGTTGTCTTCGCCGTCTCGATCAATTCTTGGATATGCTTCTTATTCGTGAGGTCTCCCACACTAAATCCCTGTGCTCTAGCTTGCTCTGCAAAGTCATTGAGTCTGTCCGCATCTGGATCATCGTGGATTCGGTAAATAGCTTTCTTGCGCTGCATCTTCAGCGCCACAGCCACAGCTTCGTTCGCAGCTAACATACACTCTTCCACCATTTGGTGACTCTCGTTATGCACCACGTTTTTCACACCTACTGCTTTTAAATTATCATCTAACAAAACCTTCACCTCTGGAAATTCCAGATCCAATGCTCCATCTTCAAATCGCTTTTTCCTTAGCAAACTCGCTAGCTCCCAAGTCACCTTAAGCCCTTCCACGATTTCCTTACTAACCTCAGGCATTTCTATCTCATCAGCCTCTGCCAATGGTAGACCTAACAGAACCTGCGCCTGCTCATAAGACAGTCTCGCCTTACTATGAATAATAGCATCACAGAACCTCGATGAAGTCCGCTGACCATTCTTATCAAAGGTCATCACCGCACACTTCGTAAGTCTGTCCACCGCTGGCACCAAACTACAAATATTGTTAGAAATCTGGAACGGCAACATCGGCAACACACGATCCACTAGATACGTGCTGTTACCACGGAGCTGAGCTTCTTCATCCAGCGCACTGCCTGGCTTCACATAGTGAGAAACATCCGCAATGTGCACCGCTAGCTCCCAGCCTCCACCATCCAGACGCTTCACAATAACAGCATCATCAAAATCTTTCGCATCAAACGGATCCACAGTAATCACCAGCTCATTTCGCCAGTCTTCACGTCTCTCTTCCTCTTCCTTAGAAACACTAATTTCCTTGCTCTCCTCATCGCCTTTAGCAGTCGATTGACCACCTTGCAGTGAAGTCAGCAGACCAGTCGCTTCGTCCTTCACATCTGTAGCGAAGTCTCCACGTAAACTGTATTTATGAATCACACTGATAATGTCCACACCCGGATCTTCTGGGTAGCCAAGCACCTTGGAGATCTTCCCCACAGGTGCTTCACGAGGATCATCCCATCTTACTAACTCACAGACCACTTGCTGGCCAGGCTTAGCATCTAGATCTTTTCCTATGATCTCTAGAGGCTTTTTAAAACCTACAAAATCTGGCTCCACGTAGCGGAACTTTCCTTTCTCTCGGAATATCCCTAGCACCACATTGCTCTTGCGTTCCAGCACATCACGCACTCTGCCCTTCGCCTCATCGTCGAATCTACCTCTTCTGCCCTTGCCGCCTCGGATTCTTTTATCCTTAGGTTTCTTGCCTTTAAATTTCTTTCCCTTGTATCCTCTACTCGGTGCTTCCTCTTGCTGAGCTTCTGGGAATTTCACCTTCACGCTCACTCTATCACCTTCAAGAGCAAGACCAGTATCACCATTATGCACGAACACTCGGTCGAATTTATCCACATCCAGCCCTGCTGCGATGTTATCCTCATTTTTCACATCTGGGTAAAACCACGCATGACCACTGTGCTGAAATCTTATCACACCCACCATCATTCCTTGGCCAGAGTCACGACTAGTGCTCCCACCACGTCTACCTCCACTCGGCTCCCCTGCTAGTCTATAACGAGATTTCTGCCCCATCACTACCTCTCCTTTGCGATCCATCTTATTGAGTTCCGCCCTCATCTTCGCTCTTTCATAGCTAGGAATACGTAAATCTCTTGCGATTTCAGACTTATTCATAGGCTTATAGCCGGGGCTTTTCATAAGCTGTAGTATTCTCTCCCTGATGTTCTTCATATCTACACTTTGCACTCATCTGGTCATTGCACAACCACCTTTTCTCATTGCCTCCCTATATTTAAAGTGCTAATTCTTATGTGTTGACATTGTATGCTATTTTT